>NZ_JCAXES010000008.1:0-252420 GCF_059758695.1 Stenotrophomonas sp. GQ19
TCTCAACAAAAAAGGCCCCGCAGTGCGGGGCCTTTTTCTGTTCGCCTGGAACGCGTATCAGCGCTTCATCGAACCGAAGAACTCGTCGTTGGACTTGGTGTTCTTCATCTTGTCGAGCAGGAATTCCATCGCGGCCATTTCATCCATCGGATGCAGCAGCTTGCGCAGGATCCAGATCTTCTGCAGCAGTTCCGGTTCGATCAGCAGGTCTTCGCGACGGGTACCCGAGCGGTTGATGTCGATCGCCGGGAACACGCGCTTTTCAGAGATGCGACGGCTCAGGTGCACTTCGCTGTTGCCGGTGCCCTTGAACTCTTCGTAGATCACCTCGTCCATCTTGCTGCCGGTATCGACCAGCGCGGTAGCGATGATGGTCAGGCTGCCGCCTTCCTCCACATTACGCGCGGCGCCGAAGAAGCGCTTCGGACGGTGCAGGGCGTTGGCGTCCACACCACCGGTGAGCACCTTGCCGGAGCTGGGCACCACGTTGTTGTAGGCACGTGCCAGGCGGGTGATCGAGTCGAGCAGGATCACCACGTCCTTCTTGTGCTCGACCAGGCGCTTGGCCCGCTCGATCACCATTTCGGCAACCTGCACGTGACGCGCAGCCGGCTCGTCGAAGGTGGAGCTGATGACTTCGCCGCGCACGGTGCGCTGCATTTCGGTCACTTCTTCCGGGCGCTCATCGATCAGCAGCACGATCAGGTGCACGTCCGGATGATTGGTGGTGATCGCCGTGGCCACCTGCTGCATCATCATCGTCTTACCGGCCTTGGGCTGGGACACGATCAGCGAACGCTGACCCTTGCCCTGCGGTGCCATCAGATCGAGGATGCGGCCGGTGATGTCTTCGGACGAGCCGTTGCCGCGTTCCAGGGTGAAGCGCTTGCGCGGGAACAGCGGGGTCAGGTTCTCGAACAGCACCTTGTTCTTCGACGCTTCCAGCGGCTCACCATTGATGGTGTCCACGATCGACAGCGCGAAGTAACGCTCGCCGTCCTTCGGGAAGCGGATGCGGCCGGACAGGTGGTCGCCGGTGCGCAGGTTGAAGCGGCGGATCTGGCTGGGCGAAATGTAGGTATCGTCCGGGCCGGCCAGGTAGCTGGCTTCGGCGGCACGCAGGAAACCAAAGCCGTCCGGCAGGATTTCCAGCACGCCGTCGGCGGCAACGCCGTCGCCATGGCGGGTGAGCACCTTGAGCAGGGCGAAGATCACGTCCTGCTTGCGGGCACGTGCCACGCCTTCGGAAATCTGCAGCTGCTCGGCAATTTCCAGCAGCTTCTGCGCCGGCATGCGCTTGAGGTCGCTCAGCGAATAGACCGGGAAGCCTTCGGGCACATTGGCCTGCTGGCTGCGCACGAACGGCTGCTGTTCGCCGTTGTCCTGCGGCATGCCGTCGTCGTTGTAGCGATCGCCACCGCGATTGCGGTCACGGCGATTGCGGAAACGATCACGGCGGTTGCCCTGACCCTGACCCTGACCTTGGTTCTGGCCCTGGCCTTGACCTTGACCCTGCTGGTACGGGTTCTGCCCGCCCTTGGGGGTGTTGTTGCCGTTCTGGTTGCGCTGGCCACCGTCGCCGGTGTCCTGTTGCGCATTGCCCTGGGCAGAGGAGGCGTCGCCGGTAGCGGCGGACGGTGCCTGCTGCGGCGCCGACGGAGCGGCGACCGGCGCCGGCGCGTCATGCGCGGCAGCCAGGGGCAGTGCAGGCTGGGAGGGGGGAGAACCTGCCTCGGCAGCGGTGTTGGCGGCGGCCTTGGCGACGCGCGGCTTGCGCACGCGCTTCTCGGCGGGCGCGTCGGCGCTCCCGGGTTCGGAAGTAGTGATATCGGACAAGTGCTGGATTCCTCGCTAGAAGGTGCGAGCGCCCGGCAGGGCAGCGAACGTTGGGAAAGGATTCTGGAAAGAACGTCGTCCAGAAGATGCGGCGCGCGAATGCGGCCGGATGCTGCCGACACTAACACCGGCTCGCGGCGGTGCGCAAGCCGGGTGGGGCAGGGTCATTCATGCGGGGCAGGCCCCGCGGGCAGCCGGCAGGGGCCGGCTGCCTGCTGCGATCAGGCCAGCGCCTTGTCCAGCATGCCGGCCAGCTGGGCCTTGCCGACCGCGCCGATCTGCTGCGCCTGGACCTGGCCGTCCTTGAACACCAGCAGCATCGGGATCGAGCGCACGTGGTACTTGGCGGCCAATGCGCGGTTCTGGTCCACGTTGACCTTGGCGATCTTGGCGCGGCCGTTGTAGGCGTCGGCCAGTTCGTCCAGGGCGGGGGCGATCATCTTGCACGGACCACACCACTCGGCCCAGAAATCGACCAGCACCGGTTCCTTGGAATTCAGCACTGCGCTATCGAAGTCGGCATCGCCGACATGTACAACCTTGTCGCTCATCTTGGTTTCTCGTCTGGAAATGCACCCGGCCGAGCCGGAGGAGGTTGAATTTGGACGCCACCGGAAGGTGCCATCCGCGTCTGCTGCCTCGTGGCCGCGAGGGCGGCCAGCGGTGCGCCAGGTGGATGCCTGGTCGCTCACGGCGGGCAGTGTACCCCTATCGTCGCGGCCGGGCAGGTGCTGCCTGAAACCCAGCATCCCGTGATTGGCGCCCTGCATTGATGGGGCAGTCCTTCTCTATATGCGGGCGTGTGCGACCGCCTCCAGTGACCGTGGCGCGCGCGTTCAACTGGCGGCAGGCGCGGTGAAAACACGTGAAAACCGGTGTGCCGGCACCGGGCACCCAAGGTGGCAGCCCACCGCTGGCGGGCTGTCTCAGCCATCCATGCGACGGCAGAGGCCGGTTTGGCGCCGACATTGCGCTAAACTGCGCCATTGTGCGGCGCCCCTGGACCGGTAGGTCCGGCCCCGTCCAACCCCGGCGCAGGGCCCGCAATGGCGACGGTGCCCCCCAAGATTGCAAGCCTCCCGCGCACCGCTGCCGGGGCGGCCTTACCAAGACGGACACATGAGCGACAAACCGCTGACCGATTTGACCTTCTCCTCCTTCGAGCTGCACCCGGCCCTGCAGGCCGGCCTTGAAGGAGCCGGATTCACCCGTTGCACGCCCATCCAGGCGCTGACCCTGCCGGTCGCGCTGCCCGGCGGCGACGTCGCCGGCCAGGCCCAGACCGGCACCGGCAAGACCCTGGCCTTCCTGGTCGCGGTGGTGAACCGCCTGCTGACCCGCCCGGCACTGGCCGACCGCAAGCCGGAAGACCCGCGCGCGCTGATCCTGGCCCCCACCCGCGAACTGGCCATCCAGATCCACAAGGATGCGGTCAAGTTCGGTTCGGACCTGGGCCTGCGCTTCGCGCTGGTCTACGGCGGTGTGGATTACGACAAGCAGCGCGAGATCCTGCAGCAGGGCGTGGACGTCATCATCGCCACCCCGGGCCGCCTGATCGATTACGTCAAGCAGCACAAGGTGGTGTCGCTGCACGCCTGCGAAATCTGCGTGCTCGACGAAGCCGACCGCATGTTCGACCTGGGCTTCATCAAGGACATCCGCTTCCTGCTGCGCCGCATGCCCGAGCGCAGCACGCGCCAGACGCTGCTGTTCAGCGCCACGCTCAGCCACCGCGTGCTGGAGCTGGCCTATGAGCACATGAACGAGCCGCAGAAGCTGGTGGTGGAAAGCGAGTCGATCACCGCCGCGCGCGTGCGCCAGCGCATCTACTTCCCGGCGGACGAAGAAAAGATCCCGCTGCTGCTGGGCCTGCTGTCGCGCAGCGAAGGCGCGCGCACCATGGTCTTCGTCAACACCAAGGTGTTCGTCGAGCGCGTGGCCCGTTCGCTGGAAAAGGCCGGCTACCGCGTGGGCGTGCTGTCCGGCGACGTGCCGCAGAAGAAGCGTGAGAGCCTGCTCAACCGCTTCCAGAAGGGCCAGCTCGAAATCCTGGTGGCCACCGACGTGGCCGCCCGCGGCCTGCACATCGACGGCATCAAGTACGTCTACAACTACGACCTGCCGTTCGACGCCGAAGACTACGTGCACCGCATCGGCCGTACCGCGCGCCTGGGCGAAGAAGGCGATGCGATCAGCTTCGCCTGCGAGCGCTACGCGATGGGCCTGCCGGACATCGAGGCCTACATCGAGCAGAAGATCCCGGTCGAAGCGGTCACCAGCGAAATCCTGACCTCGCTGCCGCGCCCGGAACGTGCCCCGGCCGAAGCGGGCGAGGACGGCGACGAGAACGAGAGCGTTGGCCAGATCTTCCGCGAGGCACGCGAAGCGCGTGCGGCCGAAGAACAGCGCCGTGGCGGTGGCAGCAGCAGCGGTCGCGGTGGCAAGCCGTCGGCCGGTGGCCGTGGCGAACGCCGCGCACCGGGCGAGCGCAGTGCCGACGGCAAGCCGCGCCGCGAGCGCAAGCCGCGCGTGGAAGGCGACGCGCCGGTCGAGGGTGAGGTCAAGCCGCAGGCCGCGGTGGCCCAGGCCGCCGTTGCCCCGGCGGACGCCCCGAGCGCCGCCGACAGCCCGGCCGTGGAAGGCGAGCGCGCCCCGCGCAAGCGTCGTCGTCGTCGCCACGGCCGTCCGGTCGAAGGCGCCGAAGGTGCCGCACCGCAGGCATCGGTGACCCCGGTGCAGGTGACTGCCAAGCCGATGCGTGGCACCCCGGCCGCCGATCCGGGCGCGTCGTTCCTGACCCGCATCGGTCGCAAGATCCGCCGGATGCTCTCCGGTTCGTAAGACCGGACGCGCGACCCGCGATGCCTGGGGGGTATAGCCCCCTTGGCAAGGGGGCGGTCGCGAAGCGACGGGGGATCGGGTGCTGATGAGAGGGGCCCACGGTTTGCGCAGCGAACCGTGGGGCGACAGCGCGAATGCGATGGCGCTTCCCCCGACCAACGGTCGGCACCCACCCCACCTGCACGCCGCCACCCTCGTCCTGCATAATCAGGGGATGAGCGTCCTGCGTTTTGACAATGTCAGCAAACAATATGCCGGCGGCCACCAGGCACTGGTGGACGTCAGCTTCGATGTCGCCCCCGGGGAAATGCTGTTCGTCACCGGTCACTCCGGTGCGGGCAAGAGCACTCTGCTCAAGTTGATCCACCTCGACGAGCGGCCCAGCCGCGGCGCGGTGATCTTCAACGAGCGCAACCTGCTCAAGGTGCGTGGCGGCAACATCCCCCGCCACCGTCGCGAGGTGGGCGCGGTCTACCAGGACCACCGCCTGCTGATGGACCGCAGCATCGCCGAGAACGTCGCCCTGCCGCTGATCCTGCGCGGCACCCGCCGCGCCGATATCGGCAAGCGGGTGCGCTCGGTGCTGGAACGGATGGGCCTGGGCCACCGCGAAAAAGCGCTGCCGTCGCAGCTGTCGGCGGGTGAGCAGCAGCGGGTGGGCATCGCCCGCGCGATCGTCAGCGAACCGCGGCTGCTGGTGGCCGACGAACCCACCGGCAACCTCGACCCCACCCTGGCGGCGGAAATCATGGCGTTGTTCGCCGAGCTTCCCGAGCGCGGCACCAGCGTGCTGGTGGTCAGCCACGACCTGGCCCTGCTGCGGCACATGCGCAAGCGCGTGCTGATCCTGGACCACGGCAAGCTGATCGACGACATCTCGCCGCAGGACCTGGCCGAATGAACGCACCCACCAACAAGGACGCCGCGGCACCGTCGCGCCTGGGCGTGTGGCTGCATCACCACGGCCATAGCGTGGTGTTCAGCCTGGGCCGTGCCTGGCGCAAGCCGTGGGCCACGCTGCTGACCATCATGGTGATGGCGCTGGCCCTGGCCCTGCCGTTGGGCCTGTCCATCGCGCTGGACAACCTCACCCATTTCGCCGGCAGCGTGCAGCAGTCGCGCGACATCAACCTGTTCCTCAAGACCGACACCGACGCGGCGGCGGCCGGACAGGTCGCCGATTCGTTGCGTGGCCGTGCCGATGTGGCCAACGTCACCGTGCAGACGCCAGAGCAGGGCCTGCAGGAACTGCGTGACGGCGCCGGGTTGGGCGAGGCGATCGATGCGCTGCACGACAACCCGTTGCCTACGCTGCTGATCGTCACCCCGAAGGCAGGCGCCGACGATGCGCGCCTGGCGCAGTCGCTGGAAGGCCTGCCGCAGGCCGACCTGGTGCAGCACGATGCGCTGTGGCGCAAGCGCCTGGACGCCTGGCTGGGCTTCGGCGCGCGGCTGGTACAGGTGCTGTCGGTGCTGCTGGGCCTGGGCGCCGCACTGGTGGTGGGCAATACCGTGCGCCTGGACATCCAGGCGCGCCGCGAGGAAATCGGCGTGCTGCAGTTGCTGGGCGCCAGCGACGGCTTCATCCGCCGCCCGTTCCTGTACCTGGGCGCGTGGTACGGGCTGGGGGCCGGCGCGGTGGCGCTGGCGCTGATCGGCGTGGCCGGCCTGGCCTTGCGACCGCCGCTGGCCGCGTTGTCTGAAAGTTATGCCAGCCCGTTCGTGTTGCACGGGTTGGATCTGCTGCATTCATCGTTCGTGCTGGTCGGCACCGTGGTGCTGGGCTGGCTGGGCGCGTGGCTGGTGACAGGGCATTTCCTGCGCCAGACCCGACCGACCGAAACCTGAGGCCCGCATGCGCCCGCAAGCCCTGAAGCACCTGGTCGACGATGCACCGCGCGTGATGGTGGTCGACGGCTCCAAGCTGGTCCGCAAGTTGATTGCCGATGTGCTGCAACGCGAATTGCCGGCGGTGGAGGTGGTGGGCTGCGCGAGCATCGAAGAGGCGCGCAACGCCCTTGCCGCCGGGCCGGTGAACCTGGTCACCACCTCGCTCACGCTCAGCGACGGCGACGGCCTGGCGCTGGCGCGGCTGGTCCGCGAAACCGCCGGGCAGGCCTACGTGCCGGTGATCGTGGTATCCGGCGATGCGCAGCAGCACCTGGAACAGCGCCGCTTCACCGACTACGTCACTGACTATTTCGACAAGGCGCTGGGCCATGAGGCGCTGGCCACGTTCATCCGTGGCTATGTGCAGCCGGAAACCATTCCCGGCGCCACCATCCTGTATGTCGAAGACAGCCGCGTGGTGGCCGAGGCGACCAAGCGCATGCTCGAACGCCAGAGCCTGCGCGTGCTGCATGTGATGACCGCCGAGGAAGCCTTCGCGCTGCTCACCGCTGAATCGCTGGGCCGCAGCAGCCATCGCATCGACCTGGTGCTCACCGACGTGACCCTCAAGGGCGAGCTGAGCGGGCTGGATGTGGTCGAGCGTGTGCGCGTGGATTTCGGCTACGGCAAGCGCCGCCTGCCGGTGCTGGTGATGACCGGTGATGGCAACCCGCTCAACCAGTCCGGCCTGCTGCAGGCCGGTGCCAACGACCTGGTGCAGAAGCCGATCGAAGAGCGCCTGCTGGTAACCAAAGTCCTGTTCCAGCTGCGCCTGTCGCGGCTCAATGAAAAACCCCTGGTGCGATGAACGACGACGCAACCCCCAGCATCCAGCTTGAACCGAGCTGGAAGGCACGTATTGGTGAGTGGCTGCTGCGTCCGGACATGCGTGACCTGTCCAGCTTCCTGCGCCAGCGCAAGGCAGCCGGTGCGCAGGTGTTCCCGCCCGGCCCGCAGATGTTCGCCGCCTTCGACGCCACCCCGTTCGAGCAGGTCAAGGTGGTGATCCTGGGCCAGGACCCGTACCACGGCGCCGGCCAGGCCCATGGCCTGAGTTTCTCGGTGATGCCCGGCGTCCCGGTGCCGCCGTCGCTGCTCAATATCTACAAGGAAATCGAAGCCGACCTGGGGATTCCGCGCCCGGACCACGGCTGCCTGCTGCCGTGGGCGCGCCAGGGCGTGCTGCTGCTCAATGCGGTGCTGACCGTGGAGGCCGGCCAGGCCGGTGCGCACCAGAAGCGCGGCTGGGAAGGGTTCACCGACCATGTCGTGGACACCCTCAACCGTGAACGCGACGGGCTGGTGTTCATGCTCTGGGGCAGCTACGCGCAACAGAAGGGCAAGGTGATCGACACCGGCCGGCATCGGGTGCTGAAGGCACCCCATCCGTCGCCGTTGTCGGCGCACCGCGGTTTCCTGGGGTGCCATCACTTCTCGATGGCCAATGAATACCTGCAGCGCCGCGGCCAGACGCCCATCGACTGGTCGCTGCCGCCGCGCGCGGCGCTGTAATCCGGGCCGGCAACAGGCCGGCAGCCACGCGTTACTCCGTCAACATTTCCATGATCGCGCGCGCCACCTGACGCTTGCGCGCGGGCATGCGCCGCAATAACGACAGAATCTCGGTTTCCTGGGCGGTACGTGCTGCTTCCACCGGCAACGCGTCCGGCAAAGGCAGGTCCACGCCGTCCTCCGGACGCCCGGGACCGCGCCCCGTGGCCAGCCATTCAAAATGGACTTGCGTCACAATTGCGATGCAGGCAAGGTGTTGCACGCTCGGGAATGTACCGCCTTCCCGTTCCCACTGCGCTACGGCACTGCGTCGCACGCCGGCCGCCAACGCCAGCTGCGCCTGGGACAGGCCAGCCGTTAGTCGGGCTCGCCGGATTCTGTCGCACATGGCCTGCATTTAGTGCCCCCTTTCCCTGTTCGGTAAGCCCTGCTTCCCTGGAAGTGATTCTTTTCCCGCGTGTACAGAATCGCTGTCGCCGCCTGCTGCATCCGGGGTATTCGTCCGACGCCGACCCGCCAGCAAGCGCCACTGTCCCCCTATTTCACGCCGTCTTGTTTGACGGAATTTTCGTTGCCCCGCATTAATCGGCCCGAACCGGACATAAACGCATTCCCAAGCGGGAAACGGCACCGGCAGGGCACGATCAGAACGACGACGGAGTAACTCCGCCGCCACGGTCGAACTCTGCCAAAAATCGGCGGAGACGCATGTATGGTTAATGTGAAAGGCGTGAACGTTCCGTCAGTGCGTTGGCAGTCATGGCTGCTCCTTGCACTACTGGCGGTGCTTTCATGCCTGGGGCAGGCCAAGGCGCAATCGGCCTGTACCGCCGGCGCCTGCGTCAGTGCCGGTCCGCGCCTGGCCTCGGTGGATTCCACCCAGAGTCCGGTGCTCAACCTGCTGTTCGGCGCGCTGCTGCCGGGCACCAGCCTCAACCTGAGCGTGGCCGACTGGAACAACCTGGCCGGCGCCAACATCAACCTCAACGCCTTGCTGACCCAGCTCAACGGCGGGGTGGTGGTGAGCGATCCCAGCCAGGTGCTCAACGCCAACATCACCCTGGGCCAGTTGCGCGCGGCGATGGTGCAGGTGCTGCAGGCCGACGGCCAGACCGCCGCGGCCAACGTGCTCAACGCACTGCCGCTGGGCGCGGCCGGCACCACCGGCAACATCCGCCTGGCCGACCTGCTGCAGATCGCCCTGCCCACCGGATCGCTGGCCAGCGTGCGCCTGAACGTGCTGGACCTGCTGACCGGCGGCGTGCAGCTCTACAACTTCCGCAACGTGCTCACCACGCCAACGCCGATCACCGTCGACACCGCGGCGCTGGGCCTCAACGGTGTGGCCAACGTGCGCCTGTGGCTGCAGGTGATCGAACCGCCGGTCTACACCTGCGGCACGGTGGGCGCGGCGTTCCACAGTGCGGCCATCCGCATCAAGCTCGACCTGGACCTGGTGCAGGGACTCAACACCGGCACGCTCAGCGCGGCGCTCAACGGCCTCAACCTGCTGGGGGTGTCGCTGTCCAACACCAGCATCACCGCCGACGTGCTGCACCTGCAGCTGTATGCCGACGTGGCGCGTGCCGAAGGCTCGATCTCGGCGGTGAACCTGGTGGGCAACGCGGTCACCTTGCAGGCGCGCCCGGGCCTGGTGAACCTGTATGTCGGCCAGATCAGCGACGCCACCTTCTTCAACCGCAGCACCGTGCTCACCGACACCGCCCTGACCGCCGCCACGCTGACCTCGCTCAGCGTGAAGGTGCGGGTGGCGGCCAACGTGCTTGGCCTGCTCACGCCGATCGCCGACATCACCGTGCCGCTCACGGTCAGCGTGCGCAGCTTCGCCACCGCCACGCCAGGGCTGCAGAGTGCCAGCTTCACTGGTCCCTACCCACAGACCCGCACGCTGACTGCCGGTACGGTGAGCGCGGCCACGATGGTGTCCACGCTGGTCAACTCGTTGAACATCCAGGTCACCAGTGGCAACCCCACCGTGACCCTGCTCGGCGGCATCCCGCTGCCGCTGCCGGTGGCCGACCTGGTCAACGGCATCGTCAACACGCTGCTTACGCCCATCCGCTCCGCCGTCAACGTGCTGGTCACCCCCGTGCTGACGGCCGTGCTCGGGGGCCTGGTCGACAACCTGCTGGCGCTGCTGGGCATCCGTATCGGCCAGGCGGTGTTCACCGTGGAAGGCATCACCCAGGCCTGCGCGGCGACGCTGCAGCTGGTCAAGGACCTGCAGCCCACCAGCGACACCGGCCGCTTCAACCTGTCCATCACCTACAACGGCAGCACGGTGGGCTCGGCCAGCAACGTGGGCAACAACGGCGCCACCGCGGCGGTGATCACCGTGCCCGGCGGCAGCTACGCGCTGTCCGAAGCCGCCGCCGCCGGCACCACGCTGGCGCGCTATGCCAGCAGCTGGCAATGCACCGACCAGAACAACACCGTGGTGTCTTCCGGCAGCGGCGGCAGCTTCACCCTGCAGGCGCCGGCGATGACCGCCACCGCCGTGACCCTGGTGTGCCGCATCACCAACCGCACGCGCCAGGCCGAGCTGTCGATCACCAAGAGCGACGGCAGCGGCACCTACACACCAGGCGGCACGGCCACCTACACGCTGCTGGTGCGCAACGACGGGCCCGACCCGGTCACCGATGCCGTGGTGGCCGACAACCTGCCCAACGGCATCACCCTGCGGGGCGCCTGGACCTGCAGTGCCACCAGCGGCAGCACGTGCGCGGCGGCCAGTGGCGGTGCGGTGGGCGGCAACGCGGTCAGCGTGGGCGTGAACCTGATCAATGGGGGCCAGGCAACGATCAGTGTGCCGGTCAGCTTCAGCAGCAATCCGGGCGCGTACTAGCACCCGGGGCGGTACCGCAGTGGGCGTGGGGATGACCCCGCGCCGGGGATGGACACGATCACCGCTTCGAGGATGAGCGCATGGCAGCACGCCGCACGCAGGGCAGGGCACGCAGGGCATCGGCCGGCATCGCGCACGCGGTGGGGCTGTTGGCGTTGCTGCTGTCTCCCACGCTGCTTGCGCAGAGCTATCCGAACCCGCTCAACAACACCGCCACGGTGACCGCGCCGACCGATGTGGGCGACCCGACCCCAGGCAACAACACCGCCACCGATACCAACGCGCTGGCCCTGCAGGCACAGCTGAGCGTGACCAAGACATTGCTGAGTACCAGTCCGGTGGCCGCCGGCGGCGCCGTGCAGTACCGCATCCAGGTGAGCAATGCCGGCCCGTCGGCGGCGCAGGGCGTGGGCGTGGTCGACACCGTGTCGTCGCTGCTCACCAACGTGGCCTGGAGTTGCCAGCCCACCACCGCGGCATCGTCGTGCGCGCAGTCCAGTGGCACCGGCAATGCCGTCAACGTGCAGGTCAACGTGGGCGTGGGCGACAGCGTGGTGCTGCTGGTCAATGGCACCGCGCCCAGCGCCACCCCGGCCACCGTGCCGGCCAACAGCGTCGCGCTGGTGCTGCCCACCGGCACCACCGATCCGACCCCGGGCGACAACAGCGCCACCACCCCGGCCGTGCCGGTGCAGGCCAACGCGCTGGTGGCCAACAACGATGTGTTCGCCACCGCGATCTCCTCGGCCACCGGTGGCACCACGCCCACGGTGCTGGCCAATGACACGCTCAACGGTGCGCCGGTGGTCGGCGCCAACCTCATCATCGCGCTGCAGGGCGCGCCGGCCGGATTCACCATCAACAGTGCCGGCGTGATCACGGTGCCGGCCGGCGCCACCGCCGGTGCCGGCAGCCTGACCTACCAGATCTGCGAGAACGCCTCGCCGACCAACTGCGCCACCGCCACGGCCAGCGTTGTGATCGGCCCGACTGCGGTGAACGACAGCTTCAACGCCACCGGTGGCGCGCCCTCGTTCGCCGGCAACGTGGGCAGCAACGACAACGCACCGGCGGGTGCGGTGTTCAGCGCCGTCGGCACGCCCCCGGCCGGGCTCACCGTCAACAGCGACGGCACCTTCACCTACGCGCCTGTCGGCGGCATCGCCACGCCCACCTCGTTCCAGTACCAGGTCTGCCTGCCCGCGCCGAACGGCGCCGTCTGCGCGACGGGAACTGCTGCGATCGTAGTCAATGCCAACGCACTGGTAGCGGTGGATGACACCTTCGCCACGCCGATCCCGGCCGGCACCGGTGGGCTCACCCCCACCGTGCTCACCAACGACACGTTCAACGGCGGCGCCGTGCCGCTGGCCCAGGTGACGCTGAGCCTGGTGGGCGCGCCGGCAGGCTTTGCCATCAATGCCAACGGCACCGTGCAGGTGCCGACCACCGCCGCGGCCGGTCCGTTGGCGCTGACCTATCGCTTCTGCGAAAACGCCTTGCCGGCCAACTGCGCCACCGCCACCGCCAATCTGGTGGTGAGCCCGGATGCAGTGAACGACACGGTGACCACCCCGGGCGGCGGTCAGCCGGCCACCGGCAGCCTGGCCGGCAACGACAACATCGCCAGCGGGTCCACCTACACCCTGGCCACCGCGCCCACCCGTGGCGCCGCCGTGGTCAACGCCGATGGGACCTTCAGCTACACCCCGTCCAACGGCAATACCGGGCCGGACTCGTTCATCTACCAGGTGTGCCTGCCGGCCCCGAACGGCACCGTGTGCGACACCGCCACGGTCAGCGTGAACGTGCAGGCCAACCAGATTGCCGCGGTCAACGATGTGTTCACCACGCCGCTGCTGACGGGCACCACCACCACGGTGAGCCTGCTGGGCAACGACACCCTCAATGGGGTGGCGGTGGCCCCGGCCGCGGTGCTGCTCACCCTGAGTGGTGCGCCGGCCAACTATGCGGTCAACGCCAACGGGCAGGTGCAGGTGCCGGCCGGTGCCGCGGCCGGTGCAGTGACCTTTGACTACCAGATCTGCGAAATAGCGGCGCCCACCAACTGCGCCACCGCCAGCGTGCAGCTGGTGGTCGCGCCCGATGCGCTCGACGACGCGTTCGTGGCCACGGCGGGCGTCCCGCTGACCGGCACCGTGACCGGCAACGACAACGTGGGCGCGGGCGCACAGTTCAGCCTGCTGGCCGTGGCCGCGCATGGCACCGTGACGGTCAATGCCGATGGCAGCTTCAGCTACACCGCGCAGTCGGCGTACATCGGTGCGGACAGTTTCCGCTACCAGGTGTGCCTGCCGGCGCCGAATGCGGGCGTGTGCGATGCCGCCACCGTGACCGTCAATGTCGGCGCCGCCGTCATCGCGGCCGGCAACGACGACTTCACCGGCACGCCGCTGACCAGTGCCGGTGGGCTGACCGCCAGCGTGCTGGACAACGACACCTTCAACGGCGCGGCCATCCTGCCTGCGCAGGCCACGCTGTCGCTGATCAATGCACCGCCAGCCGGTTACACACTGGCCGCCAACGGCCAGCTGCAGGTGCCTGCGGGTGCGCCGGCCGGGCCCATCAGCCTGACCTACCAGCTGTGCCAGGCCGGCACCAGCAACTGCACCACCGCGAGCATTGCGGTGGTGATCGCGCCCGACGCGGTGGCCGATGCGTTCACCACCCAGGTGGCGCGCGCGGTCAGCGGCAACGTGGCGGTCAATGACACGGTTGCCGTCGGCACCACCTATGTCGTGACCGGTGCCACGCCGGCCGGGCTGCTGTTCAACCCCGATGGCAGCTTCACCTACACCCCGCCGGCGCAGTACACCGGCACCACCACGTTCACCTACCAGGCGTGCCTGGCCGCGCCGTTCGCCGCCGTCTGCGATACCGCCACGGTCACCCTCAACGTCAACGCCGGCACGCTGGTGGCCAACGACGATGACTTCCGCGCCGCGATCATCAACCCGGCCAGCGGCGGCACCACCAACAGCGTGCTTGGCAACGACACCATCAACGGCGCGGTTCCGCCGGCCCCGGCCGATGTGATCCTGAGCCTGGTGGGCGCGCCGGCCGGCTATGTGATCAACAGCAACGGCACCGTGTCCGTTCCCGGTGGCGCGGCGGCCGGTGCGGTCAGCTTCTCCTACCAGCTGTGCGAAGCGGCACTGCCCAGCAACTGCGATACCGGTGCGGTGCAGCTGCTGCTGGCGCCGGTGGCGGTCAACGACACTCTCAGCACGCAGGTGGGCGTGCCGGTGACCGGCAACGTGGCCGGCAACGACAACGTACCGGCCAACGCGAGCTTCAGCCTGAGCGGCACCGCGCCGGCCGGTCTGGTGTTCAACCCGAACGGCAGCTTCACCTACACCCCGCCGGTGGGCACCCAGGGCGCGGTCACCTTCGCCTATCAGGCCTGCCTGCCCGCACCGGACACCACCGTGTGCGCCGGCGCGTCGGTCACGGTCAACGTCAATGCCGGCACCCTGGTGGCCAATGACGATGATGTCCGCGCGACCCCGATCAACCCTGCCGTGGGCGGCAGCACGGCGTCGGTGCTGGGCAACGACAGCCTCAATGGCACCGTGCCGCCGGCCTCGGCCGATGTGCTGCTCACCCTGGTGGGCGCGCCGTCGGGCTACACGCTGGGCAGCGATGGCGTGCTCGCCATTGCCAGCGGCGTGGCTGCCGGTGCGGTCACGCTGACCTACCAGCTGTGCGAAGCGGCGCTGCCGGGCAACTGCGATACGGCCCAGATCCGCCTGCTGGTCGCGCCGTTGGCGGCCGCCGATGTGTTCTCCACCCCGGCCGGGCAGCTGCTGGCCGGCAACGTGGGCAGCAACGACAACGCGCCGGCCGGTGCGGTGTTCCGCGTGCCCGGCGCGGTGCCGGCGGGCCTGCAGTTCGGCGCCGATGGCAGCATCCAGTACACCCCGCCGGCCAACTTCACCGGCCCGGTCACGTTCACCTATGAGGTCTGCCTGCCCGCGCCGGACAGCGCGCAGTGCAGTACCGCCACGGCCACCATCAACGTCAACGCGGGCACCCTGGTGGCGCGCGACGACGACATCAGCGCCACGCCGCTCGCCCCCGGTGGCACCAGTGCCAGCAGCGTGCTGGTCAATGACACGCTCAACGGCGTTACGCCGCCGGCCGCCGCCAGTGTGCTGCTGAGCCTGGTCGGTGCGCCGGCCGGTTACGCGCTCGATGCCAACGGCCTGCTGCAGGTGCCCGCGGCCGCCACCAGTGGCGCGGTGGTGCTGACCTACCAGGTCTGCGAAGCGGTGCTGCCCAGCAACTGCGCCAGCGCCACCCTGCGCCTGGTAGTGACGCCGTCGGCCAGCAACGACACCTATTCCACCGCGGCCGGGCAGGCGCTCAACGGCAACGTCGGTGACAACGACAACGTGCCGGCGGGCGCGCTGTTCAGCGTGGTCGGCCCGGTGCCGGCCGGGCTGACCTTCACCGGGTCGGGCAGCTTCACCTATGTGCCGCCGGTGGGCGCTACCTCGCCGGTGAACGTCAATTACCAGGTCTGCCTGCCGGCACCGAACGCGGCGCTGTGCGCCACGGCCAGCGCCACCATCACCATCACCGTGGGCAGCCTGGCCGCCAATGGCGATGATTTCAGCACCACCCCGATCAACCCGGTCAGTGGCGGCAGCACCACCTCGGTGCTGGCCAATGATTCGCTCAACGGTGCCACGCCGCCGGCGGTGGCCGACGTGCTGCTGTCACTGGTGGGCGCACCGGCCGGCCTGGCCATCACCGCCGAAGGCGCGGTAACCGTGGCCGCCGGTACCCCTGCCGGGGTCAAGAATCTCACCTACCAGTTGTGCGAAGCGGCTGCGCCGGGCAACTGCGACACCGCGACGATCCGCCTGGTGGTGGCACCGTCGGCGCTGGACGATGCGTTGTCCACCGCGGCCGGGCAGGTGCTCACCAGCAGCGTGGCCAGCAACGACAACGTGCCGGCCGGTGCGGTCTTCCAGGTGGTGGGCATCCCGCCGGACGGGCTGGTGCTGGCCGCCGATGGCAGCCTGGTCTACACCCCGCCAACCGGGTTCAGCGGCGCATCCACCTTCGCCTACACGGTCTGCCTGCCGGCACCCGATGCGGGCGTGTGCGCCACCGCGAACGCAACGCTCAACGTCAACAGCGGCACGCTGGTGGCCGTGGCCGATACCTTCGCCACCCCGATCGCGCCGGGCACGGCGTCGCCCACCGTGCTGACCAACGACACCCTCAACGCGGCCACGCCGTTGCCCGCCGAGGTGGTGCTGTCGCTGGTCGGCGCGCCCACCGGCTTTGCGATTGCCGCCGACGGCACCATCAGCGTGGCCACCGGCACTGTGTCCGGTGCCACCACGCTCACCTACCAGATCTGCGAGGCCGCCGCGTCGGCCAACTGCGCCACCGCCAGCGTGGCCCTGGTGGTCGCTCCGGCACCGGCCAACGACGCCTTCGCCGTGCAGGCCGGTCAGACGTTGACTGGCAATGTGTCGGGCAACGACAGCATGCCGATCGGATCGGTGTACACGCTGCAGGGCACGCCGCCGGCCGGGGTCACCTTCAACGCCGATGGCAGCTTCACCTATGCACCGCCGGCGGGCACTACCAGCCCGGCCAGCTTCGACTACCAGGCCTGTCTGCCTGCGCCGAACAGCGCCGTGTGCGGTACCGCCACGGCCACGCTGAACATCAACAACGGCCTGCTGGTGGCGGCCGATGACAGCTTCGGTGCGATCGCGCCGGGCGCCAGCACGCCCAGCGTGCTGGGCAACGATGCGCTCAACGGGGTGACCCCGCCGGCTGCGGCCACGGTGTCGCTGTCGCTGGTGGGCGCACCGGCCGGTTTCACCCTCAGCCCCACCGGTACGCTGTCGGTGGCCGCCACCGCGCCCACCGGCGCCATCGCGCTGGTCTACCAGATCTGCGAAACCGCGGCGGCCAACAACTGCGCCACGGCTACCATCGCGCTGGTGGTGCGCCCGGTGCCGGTCAACGACGTGATCGCCGTGCAGTCCGGCCAGCCCAACACCGGCAACGTGTCGGGCAACGACAACATGCCGGCCGGCTCCACCTGGAGCGTGGTCGCGCCGCCGCAGGGGCTGGTCTTCAACAGCAACGGCAGCTTCACCTACACCCCACCGGCGGGCACCATCGGCCCGGTCACCTTCAGCTACCAGGCCTGCCTGCCGGCGCCGGATGCCGCGGTGTGCGGCACCGCGACGGCTACCTTGAACATCGCGGTGAACGCGGTGGTGGCCAACGACGATACGTTCGCGGCCCCGATCACCGCCGGCTCGGCCACGCCCAGCGTGCTGGCCAACGACGCCCTCAACGGGGTCACCCCGCCGGCCTCTGCCGATGTGCAGCTGCTGCTGGTGGGCGCACCGGCCGGGTTCGTGATCAACAACGACGGCACGGTGCAGGTGCCGGCCGGTGCGACTGCCGGTGCGACGCTGCTGAACTACCAGCTGTGCGAGACCGCGTCGCCGACCAACTGCGACAGCGCCGCGATCCGCCTGGTGATCACCCCGGCACCGCAGAACGACGCGTTTGCCGTGCAGGCCGGTGACACGCTGGTGGGCAGCAGTGTGGCCACCAACGACAGCATGCCGGCCGGGTCGACCTGGGCGGTGCAGGGCACGCCGCCGACCGGGCTGGTGTTCAACGGAAATGGCAGCTTCACCTACACCCCGCCGGTGGGCACCACCGGGGCGGTCACCTTCACCTACCAGACCTGCCTGCCTGCGCCCAACAGCGGCGTGTGCGGCCTCGCCACGGCCACGGTGAACGTCAACCTGGGCACGCTGGTGGCTGGCGATGACAGCTTCACCAGCGTCGTGCCCGGCACCACCACGCCCAGCGTGCTGGCCAACGATGCGCTCAACACGGTGAGCCCGCCGGCCGCGGCCAGCGTGCAGCTGAGCCTGGTGGGTGCGCCGGCCGGCTACGCCATCGCCGCCGATGGCACCATCACCGTGCCCACCGGGGTCACCTCCGGCCCGGCCACGCTGACCTACCAGATCTGCGAAACCGCCGCGCCGTCCAACTGCGATACCGCCACGGTGTCGCTGGTGATCACCCCGGCCGCGCAGAACGACGCGTATGCCGTGCAGGCCGGCGGCTCCATCAGCAACGGCAACGTGGCCGCCAACGACAACCTGCCGGCAGGCTCCATCTGGACGGTGCAGGGCGCCACACCGGCCGGGCTGACGTTCAACGGCGATGGCACCTTCACCTATACCCCGCCGATCGGCACCGTCGGCCCGGTGATCTTTACCTACCAGGCGTGCCTGTCGGCGCCGAACGCCTCGCTCTGCGACAGCGCCAGCGTCACCCTCAACATCAGCAACGGCACCTTGGTGGCGGTTGACGACACCCTCAGCGGGGTCGCTGCAGGAGGCACCACCACCGTCAGCGTGCTGGCCAACGACACGCTCAATGCGGTGAGCCCGCCGCTGCCGGCCAGCGTTGTGCTGACCCTGGTGGGTGCGCCGGCCGGGTACACCCTCAATGCCGACGGCACCCTTGGCGTGGGCAGCACCGTGACATCGGGCACCACCACGCTCACCTACCAGATCTGCGAAGCCGCCGCGCCGACCAACTGCGATACCGCCAGCATCACCGTCATCGTCAGCCCCTCGCCGCAGAACGATGCCTTCTCGGTGCAGGCCGGGCAGACGTTGAGCAACAGCGTGGCGACCAATGACAGCCTGCCGCCGGGCTCGACCTTCACCGTGCAGGGCACCCCGCCGGCCGGGCTGACCTTCAACCCCGACGGGTCGTTCACCTACGCCCCGCTGCCCGCCACGCCGAGCCCGGTGACCTTCACCTACCAGGCCTGCCTGCCCGCACCGAACGTGGTGTGCGCCACCGCCAGCGTCACCCTCAACATCACCACCGGCTCGCTGCTGGCCGGCAACGACACGCTCAGCGGCGTGGCACCGGGCACCACCTCGGCGGCCAGCGTGCTGGCCAACGACAGCCTCAACGGTGTGTCGCCGCCGGCGGCGGCCAACGTGCTGCTGACCCTGGTCGGCGCACCGGCGGGCTTTGCGATCACGCCCACCGGCACCATCAGCGTGGCCACCGGCGTCAGTGCCGGACCGACCCCGTTGACCTACCAGATCTGCGAAGCCGCCGCGCCGGGCAACTGCGCCACCGCCAGCGTCACCGTGATCGTCAGCCCGACCCCGCAGAACGACGCGTTCTCGGTGCAGGCCGGGCAGACGCTGAGCAACAGCGTGGCCAGCAACGACAGCATGCCGGCCGGCTCCACCTGGGCGGTGCAGGGCGTGCCGCCACCGGGCCTGACCTTCAACCCCGATGGCAGCTTCACCTACGCGCCGCCGACCGGTGCGGTGTCGCCGGTGGGCTTCACCTACCAGACCTGCCTGCCGGCGCCGAACGGCAGCCTGTGTGCCACCGCCACGGTGGCGCTGAACATCAACAACGGCACACTGAGTGCAGGCGATGACACCCTGGTCGGCGTGCTGCCCGGTGCCACCACCGGCACCAGCGTGCTCGCCAACGACAGCCTCAATGGCGTGTCGCCGCCGGCCGCGGGCGATGTGTTGTTGAGTCTGGTCGGCGCGCCGGGTGGCTTCACGCTCAACCCCGACGGCACGATCACCGTGGGCAGCGGCGTGGGCTCCGGGCCGACCACCCTCACCTACCAGATCTGCGAAGCGGCCGCGCCGTCCAACTGCGACACCGCCAGCGTCACCGTGGTGGTCACCCCGGCGCCGCAGGATGACGCCTACGCCGTGCAGGCCGGGCAGACCCTGTCCAACACCGTGGCCGCCAACGACAACACCCCGCCCGGTGCGCAGTTCACGTTGCAGGACACCGCGCCGGCCGGCTTGACGTTCAACGCCAACGGCAGCTTCACCTACACCCCGGCGATCGGCGTGGTCGGCCCGGTCAGCGTGGCCTACCAGGTCTGCCTGCCGGCGCCGAACGCCAGCCTGTGCGGGCGCGCCATCGTCACCATCAGCATCAACAACGGCCAGCTGGTGGCCGGCGATGACACGTTCACTGGCGTCGCACCGGGCAGCACCTCCGGGCCCAGCGTGCTGGCCAACGACAGCCTCAACGGGGTGTCGCCACCGGCTGCGGGCGACGTGCTGCTGAGCCTGGTCGGTGCGCCGGCGGGCTTCAGCATCGGCAACGACGGCAGGATCACCGTGTCCACCGGCGTCACCTCCGGTGCAACCGCGCTCACCTACCAGATCTGCGAAGCCGCCGCGCCCGCCAACTGCGACACCGCCAGCGTCACCGTGGTGGTCAGCCCGGCACCGCAGAACGATGCGTACTCGGTCCCGGCCGGGCAGACGCTGACCAACACCGTGGCCAGCAATGACAGCATGCCGGCTACGGCGGTCTATACCGTGCTGGGTGCGGCGCCGGGCGGCCTGACTCTCACCAGCACCGGCGCGTTCACCTACACCCCACCGGGCGGCACGCCCAGCCCGGTCAGCTTCACCTACCAGGCCTGCCTGCCCGCGCCGTACGCGGCCAGCTGCGGCACCGCCACGGTCACCATCAACATCAACAACGGCACGCTGGTGGCCGGCGATGATGTGCTCACCGATGTGCTGCCCGGCGCCACCTCGTCGGCCAGCGTGCTCGCCAACGACCGCCTCAACGGGGTCAGCCCGCCGCCGCCTGGCGATGTGATCCTCAGCCTGGTGGGCGCACCGGCCGGCATCACCATCAACCCCGATGGCACGATCAGCGTGGGCACCGGCGTCGCGTCGGGCGCCACCCTGATCACCTACCAGATCTGCGAAGCCGCCGCGCCGGCCAACTGCGCCACCGCCGGCGTCACCCTGGTGATCACCCCGGCGCCGCAGAACGACAGCGTCACCGCCCCGGCCGGGCGCCCGACCCTTGGCAACGTGTCGTCCAACGACAACACGCCGCCGGGCGCGCTCTACACCCTCACCAGCGGTGCGGTGCCCGGGCTGGTGTTCAACGCCGACGGCAGCTTCAGCTACACCCCGCCGTCGGGCACCACCGGGCCGGTGACCTTCACCTACCAGGTATGCCTGCCTGCGCCGTACAGCGCGCAGTGCGGCACGGCCAGCGTCACGCTCACGCTGTCCGGGTCGGCCAACGTGGTGCTGTCGGTCAACGACGACTTCACCGCTACGCCGGTGGATCCGTCGGTAGGCGGCACCATCGCGCGCTCGGTGCTGGACAACGACAGCTTCAACAACGTGTCGCCGCCGCCGGTGGGCAGCGTGGTGGCCAGCCTCACCGGCAGCACGCCGGGCTACACGATGAACAACCAGGGCCAGATCATGGTGGCCGCCGGTGTGCAGCCGGGCCAGGTGCAGCTGGCCTACCAGCTGTGCGAGAACGGCGTGCCGACCAACTGCACCACCGCCATCGCCACGGTGCTGGTGCAGGGGCCGGTGGGTGCGCTGCTGGCGGTGGATGACAGCGCCGGTCCGATCGGGCCGGCCGGGCAGGCACGGGTATTGAACGTGTTCAACAACGACACCTTCAACACCGCACCGCTGGACCCGGCCCAGGTGAGCTTCGCGCCGGTGGCCACTACCGCGCTGACCTTCAGCGCCGATGGCTGGGTGGACGTGGCCGCCGGGCTGGCACCGGGCAGCTACAGCACCACCTACACCCTGTGCCTGCTCAACCAGCCCACCGTATGCGACACCGGCACGGTCAGCGTGACCGTCATCGCCGGCGCGCCGGGCGTGGATGCCGAGGATGACCAGGTGCAGGTGCCGCAGGACGGCGTGATCGAGATCGACGTGCTGGGCAACGACCGCGTCAACGGCACGCCGATCGATCCCGATACGGTGACGGTGACCATCACCGCGCCGCCGCCGTACGGCACGGCCACGGTGCTGCCGCGCGCGCGCATCCGCTTCGCCGCGCTGACCAACTTCGCCGGCGTGCAGAACTTCGACTACCAGGTGTGCGACGTGGCCGACCCGGCGATGTGCGCCAGCGCCACGGTCACCGTAACCGTGGAGCCGAACGTGCTCACCCTGGTCGACGACGCGGTCACCGTGGAGGCCACCGCGCCGGTGCAGATCGACGTGCTGGCCAACGACAGCGCCCGCAGTGCACCGCTGGACCCGGCCTCGCTGCAGGTGGTGACCGCACCGACCCACGGCAACGTGCAGTGCGCCAACGGCCTGTGCAGCTACACGCCGGCCGCAGGGTTTGCCGGCACCGACAGGTTCCGCTACCGGGTCTGCGACGTGTCCATTCCCACCGCGCTGTGCGCCGAAGCGAACGTGGCCGTCACCGTGGCCGGCCAGCAGGCCGTGCTGCGCCTGACCAAGGTGGCCGCCAAGCGCAGCGCGCAGATCGGCGACCTGGTGCGTTACACGGTGACCATCGACAACGTGGGCGAGGTGGATGCCAACGGCGCCACCCTGCTGGACACGCTGCCGCCGGGCTTCACCTTCGTGCGCGGTGGCTTCGCGGTGCAGGACGCCGACAACGATGCGCGCACCAGTGGTGTGCAGCCGCTGCGCATCGACGGCATCGACATCCCGGTGGGCGAGCGCGCCACGGTGGTGTACTACCTGCGCGTCGGGGCGGGCACCGGCACCGGTGTGCACACCAACCGCATCACCGCCATCGATGGCGAGAACCGCAGCATCGGCAACGTGGCCTCGGCCGATGTGGACATCACCACCGATCCGCTGCTCGACGAGAGCCTGATCATCGGCAGCGTGTTCGACGACCGCAACGGCAACGGCGTGCAGGACCCGGGCGAGCGGGGCATTCCCGGCGTGCGCGTGGCAGCGGTGGAAGGCCTGCTGATGGAGACCGATGCCTTCGGCCGCTATCACCTAGTGGGCATCCCCGGTGGCCAGGCACGCGGGCGCAACTTCATCCTCAAGGTGGACCCGTCCACGTTGCCCAGCGGGGCCCACTTCACCACGCCCAATCCGCTGGTCCGGCGGATCACGCCCGGGCTGCCGGCACGGTTCGACTTCGGTGTGCGCATGCCCGATGGCGCGCTGAGTACCGCAGCGCCCGCCGACGCGACGGCGCCCCGGCCGGTCCGGATCGAACTGGGCGACGCCTTGTTCGCGCCCGGCAGCGCCCGCCTGGATGCCAGCCGTGACGCCGTGCTGGACAAGGCGGCACAGGCGCTGGTCACGCGCGGCGGCGGCCGTGCGCTGCTCACGGCGGCCCCGGGCCAGGAGGCCCTGGCACGGCAGCGTGCGCAGGCGATGCAGGCAGCACTGGCCACGCGTGTGCCGGCGACGGTTGCAGCGGCCAGCCACATCGAGGTCGTGGGCGGCGACGGCAGCACGCTGTACCGGCTGCGGCTGGACGATCCACCCGAGCCTCCTCCCGGCGCGGACCGCACCAACAGGGAGGGGCGTTGAACATGGATATCACCCTGAGCAGACCCTCGACCTGGACCGCGCTTCTTCTTCGCCGTGCACCGCTCGCGCTGGGCACCGCGCTGTTGCTGGCCGCCGCGCCGGCCATCGCCCAGACGGCGCTGCCGCCCACCGCAGCGGATGCGATCCGCTGCCAGGACGACAGCTGCCGCAGCGACGACGGCCTGTTGCTGCGCATCGGCGATGACGATGGCGCGGTGCTGCCGTTGCCGGGCCGCGTTGATCCGCGGGCGGCCAACGCGGTACCGCTGGCACCGGCCGCCACGCCGGATGTCGCCGGACCCGGCGGCCAGTTCATGGCCGAACTGCCCAATGGCGGCGTGGTCTGGGCCACCGAAGATCCCACCATGGTGCCGCCCAGCCTGAGCGTGCAGGCGGCGGCCACGGTGCCGTTCGAGAACGGCCGGGTGATCCGCCCGCTGCGCTTCCACAGCTACAACAACTACGCGTCGTTCATCCAGAAACTGGAGGTGACGCTGTACCGCGGCACCGACACCGACCTGGTCATCCCGCTGGCGCGGATCCAGTTGCCGGCCGACTACGTGGGCGACGCCGAATGGGATGGCACGCTGCCCGAACAGATCAAGCTGCGCACCGGCGATGACCTGATCTACGTGGCCCGTGCCTACGGTGCCGGTGGCGCGTTCGATGAAACGCGCATCCAGCGCATCCAGCTGGTGACCCCGGCCGACTTCGACCGCGGCCTGCAGGTCACCCGCGAGAACGTGCAGAAAACCCTGGGCCAGGCGCTCGACGGCGACAGCGCGCAGGACCTGCAGGTCAGCAACAGCATCTACGGGCAAAGCACGCTGCGCCTGCAGAACATTCCCATCCACGGCTCACGCGTGCGCCTGTATGGGCGCAACCTGGAACCCAACAGCCGGGTGCGCATCAACGGCCAGGATTTCCCGGTGGACCTGGAGCAGAAGTTCGCCGCCGAGTTCCTCGAGCCGGTGGGCCAGCACCGCTACGACGTCAGCGTGGAAGCGCGCGATGCCCCCTCGGCGCAACGCCAGCTGGACGTGGACGTGACCGGTCGCTACCTGTTCCTGGTGGCCATCGCCGACGTGACGCTGTCCAAGAACAGCGCCAGTGGCAACGTGCAGCCGCTGGCCGCCGACGACCGCGACACCGACGGCTTCCTCAGCGACGGCCGGTTGGCGTTCTATCTGAAGGGCAAGATGCGCGGCAAGTACCTGGTGACCGCGCAGGCCGACACCCAGGACCGCGAGCTCAAGTACCTGTTCCGCGACTTCACCCAGGCCGATGCACAGGACGTGTTCCGCCGCCTCGACCCGGACCTGTACTACCCGGTGTACGGCGACGATTCCACCACCTACCGCGACGTGGATACCCAGGGCCGCTTGTACCTGCGCGTGGACTGGGACCAGAGCCAGGCACTGTGGGGCAACTACGCCACCGGCATCACCGGTACCGAGTACGGCCAGTACGTGCGCTCGCTGTACGGCGGCGCGTTGAACTGGCGCTCGCTGGAGGCCACGCCGCTGGGCGAGGCGCGGTCGCAGCTGAAGGTGTTCGGGTCCGAAGCGCAGTCGGCACCGGGGCACAGCGAATTCCTCGGCACCGGCGGCAGCCTGTACTACCTGCGCCACACCGATGTGCTGCCCGGCTCGGAGCAGGTGGTGCTGGAAGTGCGCGACCGCACCACCGGGCGCACTGAAACCCGCGCCACCCTGCAGGAGGGCGTGGACTACGAGATCGACGACCTGCAGGGTCGCCTGATCCTGACCCGCCCGCTGGCCCAGCTCACCCGCGAGAACGTCCGCAGCATCACCCGTGACATGCCGCTGGACGGCTACGACCAGTTGCTGCTGGTGGACTACGAATACGTGCCGCTGGGCTTCAGCAGCGACGACGTCACCTACGGTGCGCGCGGCCGCCAGTGGATCGGCGACCACGTGGCGATCGGGGGCACCTGGATCGACGAAAACCGCAGCGGCGAAAACTACAGCCTCAAGGGCGCCGACCTGACCCTGCAGGCCGGGCGCGGTACCTACCTGAAGGTGGAACAGACCCGCACCGATGCGACTGCCGCACCCGTGTTCTATTCGGACAACGGCGGCCTGAGCTTCATCCGCCGCAACCCGTACGAAGGGCGGCGCTCGGGCACGGCCAGCGCGGTGGAAGCGCGCGCCAACCTGCGCGAGCTGGGCTGGACCGCGCGGGACTGGAGCGTGGGCGCGTGGTGGCGCGACGTGGATGCCGGTTTCTCGGTGGCCCGCCAGGACACCGGCCAGCCGATCCAGGAATACGGCGCGGAGTTCCTGGGCTACCTCACCGACGACGTCAGCCTGTACGGCCGCCACACCCGCACCGAGCAGGGCGAGCTGGCCCTGGAGCAGAGCCAGCTCACCGCCGAGTGGCGGCTGGGCAACGACGGCCAGCTCACCGGCGAACTGCGCCGCGTACGCGAGGAACAGGCACTGCAGGACGTGTCGGCGATGCTGGCGGCAATCGGTTACCGGCAGCGCTTCGGGTCGTCGTGGGAGCTGTACGGCACCGGCCAGGTGACCCTGGACGATGACGGCGGCGCCTACGAGAAGAACGACCTGCTCACCCTGGGCGCGCGCTACCTGTTCGGCGACCGCAGCAGCGTGGGCGCCGAAGTCAGCGGCGGCAGCCGCGGCAACGGGGCCAAGGTGGATGCCGAGTACCGCATGGCGCCGGACCACAGCCTGTACGGCAGTTACAGCTACAGCACCGACCGCACCGGCACCGACCCGCTGTTCGACACCGGCCTGCAGAGCGGCTGGACGCTGGGCCAGCGCTGGCGCCTGAGCAACCAGGTGAACGTGTACAACGAAAGCCAGTACCTCAAGGACCGTCGCCAGGACAGCGCCGGGCTGGTGCACACCTTCGGCATGGACTTCTATCCCGCGCAGGGCTGGAACCTGGGCTTCACCGTGATGGATGGCGAACTGGATTCCACCGTGGGCCGCATCGACCGCCGCGCGTACAGCGTCAGCGGCGGCCGCACCGACGCAGTGGCGCAGTGGAACAGCAAGCTGGAGTACCGCCGCGACAGCGGTGCCGAGCAGCGCGAGCAATGGGTGACCACCAACCGCCTGCTGTACAAGCTCAACGAAGACTGGCGCTTTGCGTTGCGCGCCAACTACGCCGACACCGACGACCGGATCAACCCGGTGGCCGATGCCAAGTTGGTGGAAACCAACATGGGCTTTGCCTGGCGCCCGCACGACGCTACCGGGTGGGCCGGCTTCGGCAAGTTCACCTATCTCTACGACGTGGCTTCGCTGGGCCAGGAAGGCGGCAACCTCTACGACCAGCGCTCGCAGGTGCTGTCGGTGGAGGGCATCCGCCAGTTGGGCGCGCGCTGGGAAGTGGCGGCCAAACTCGCCTCACGGTGGGGCGACTACCGCACCGGTCGCGGCGAAGGCGCCTGGCTGGACAGCCGCGCCGACTTCGCCGCGCTGCAGCTGCGCTACCGCCTGTTCGAGAAGTGGGAAGGGCTGGCCGAGCACCGCTGGCTGAAGGTACGCGACGGCGGCGTCCGCAAGGGCTGGCTGCTGGGCGTGGACCGCCGGGTGGGCGAGAACTTCAAGGTCGGGGTGGGCTACAACTTCACCGAGTTCAGCGACGACATGACCGAGCTGAAGTATGACCAGAAGGGGTTCTTCTTGAATATGGCGGGGTATTACTAGGCTTCGTCATTGTCTGGCCTGCCACGCATGGCGTGGCACTACCGGAGATGGCGGCTTCGGCGGTCGGCTCCGGCCGTCGCTCGTAGAGCCGGGCTCTGCCCGGCTGGGCCACCGACCAACCCGATCCCATGCCATGCCGCTGGCCGGTTCCGCACCGCCCGGCTCGCCGGGCTGAATGCCTGCCAACACTTTTCGGCTGAATGGGGTGGGGGAACCCGGTCGTTCAGCGCAAATCGACGCTCCGTGGGCGCATTTATCTAAACAAGCTATTGATTTTAATGATGTTTGACCTATTTTCTGACCCTCTCGCCACTGTCATCATTTCGCGGTACGTTATCCGGGTAATCAGTGCCATCGTTGCATGAACAGAACGCTGGAACTTCTTTCCCCTTTAGCAGTCCAAGTTTCAGACTGCTAAGATGAGCCCTATGAGCCAGAACACGTCTACTGCCCTTGTGGCAAACAATCTCCCGATTCCCAGTGCGCTCGGTTCGCTGGACGCCTACATCGGTGCCGTGCACCAGATCCCGGTGCTGTCGGTCGATGACGAGCAGGATTTGGCCCGCCGCTTCCGCGACGAGCTGGACCTGGACGCCGCGCGCGAGCTGGTCCACTCCCACCTGCGCTTCGTGGTGCACGTGGCCCGTGGCTACAACGGCTACGGCCTCGCCCTGGGCGATCTGATCCAGGAAGGCAACATCGGCCTGATGAAGGCGGTGAAGCGCTTCGACCCGGACATGGGCGTACGCCTGGTGTCGTTCGCGGTGCATTGGATCCGTGCGGAAATGCACGAGTTCATCCTGAAGAACTGGCGCATCGTGAAGGTCGCCACCACCAAGGCGCAGCGCAAGCTGTTCTTCAACCTGCGCAAGTCCAAGACCCGCCTGGGCTGGATGAACGCGGCCGAAGTGCGCGCCGTGGCCAAGGACCTGAACGTTTCCGAGCGCGAAGTGCTTGAAATGGAATCGCGCCTGTCCGGCCGCGATATCGGTTTCGATGCGCCCAGCGACGAAGACAACGAAAACGCCCCGCCGTCGCCGGCTGCGTACCTGGTGGCCGACGCGGAAGATCCGTCGATGGCCTACGAGCGTGCCGACAGCGAAGACAACAAGCTGCAGCTGCTGCGCGAAGGCATGGCCGAACTGGATGCGCGTTCGCGCGACATCATCCGCCGTCGCTGGTTGGACGCGGACAGCAAGGTCACCCTGCAGGAGCTGGCCGACGAGTACGGCGTGTCGGCCGAGCGCATCCGCCAGGTCGAAGCGAACGCGCTGAAGAAGATGAAGGCGCTGTTTACCGCGTAATGCGGGGCGGCGTTGAGGTGATAAAAGGCCCGGCACTGCCGGGCCTTTTCTTTTCCGGAAGCGTCGGTCCTGTAACGCAACGGCCCGGCAATGCCGGGCCGCTGACGTCATACGCTCCACGCCATGCGCGGATCCGTGCGGCCTCACTTCTCCCGCGCGATTGCCCGCCAGCCGATGTCGGTGCGGTGGAACTCGTTGTCCCAGGTCACCTTCGCCACGCCGGCATACGCGTTGGCCTGCGCCTCGCCCACGCTGTCGCCCAGCGCCGCCACGCACAGCACCCGGCCGCCCGCGCTTACCACCTGGCCCTGCGCGTCCAGCGCCGTGCCTGCATGGAACACCTTGGCCGTGGCCGGCACCGTGTCCAGGCCGTGGATCACATCGCCGCTGATCGGCGTTTCCGGGTAGGGCGCCGCCGCCATCACCACGCCCAGCGACGGGCGCGGATCCCACTGCGCCTCTACCTCGTGGAGGCGTGCGTCGATGGCCGCCTGTACCAACTCCACCAGGTCCGACTGCAGGCGCAGCATCACCGGCTGCGTTTCCGGGTCGCCGAAGCGCACGTTGAACTCGATCACCTTCGGCGCGCCGTTGGCATCGATCATCAGCCCGGCATAGAGGAAACCGGTGAACGGAATGCCGTCGGCGATCATGCCCTGCACGGTCGGGTTGACCACCTCGCGCATCACCCGGGCATGCACCGCGTCGGTGACCACCGGGGCCGGCGAGTACGCGCCCATGCCGCCGGTGTTCGGGCCGGTGTCGCCGTCGCCCACGCGCTTGTGGTCCTGCGAGGTCGCCATCGGCAGCGCGGTGGTGCCGTCCACCATGGAAATGAAACTGGCTTCTTCGCCGTCGAGGAACTCCTCGATCACCACGCGCGCGCCGGCGTCGCCGAACGCATTGCCCGACAGCATGTCGCGCACCGCGTCTTCGGCCTCGGCCAGGGTCATCGCCACGATCACGCCCTTGCCCGCGGCCAGGCCGTCGGCCTTGACCACGATCGGTGCGCCCTTCTCACGGATGTAGGCCAGCGCCGGCTCGATCTCGGTGTGCACGGCATAGAACGCGGTCGGGATGTTGTGGCGGGCCAGGAAGTCCTTGGCGTACGCCTTGCTGCCTTCCAGCTGCGCGGCGGCGGCGGTCGGCCCGAAGATGCGGTGCCCGGCGGCGCGGAAACGGTCCACCACGCCGGCCACCAGCGGCACTTCCGGGCCGACCACGGTCAGGCCGATGCCTTCGGCAGCCACCAGGGCCAGCAGCCCGTCCAGGTCGGTGACCTTGACCGGCACGTTGCGGCACTTGGCCTCGGTCGCGGTACCGGCGTTGCCGGGGGCCACGATCACTTCCTCCACCGTCGCGGACTGGGCCAGCTTCCAGGCCAGGGCGTGTTCACGGCCGCCGGCGCCGATGACCAGGATCTTCAATGCAGTTCTCGCGTGTGGGGGGCAGACCCGCGATTTTACGCGGTGTCGGCCTGCCCTGCATGGGCGTGGCCGCCCGACGGGGCCACCTGGTGCAGCGGCGCCAGGTTACTCGGCGCAGTCCGCGCGCTGCAGTTCCGGCGGCACCGCGTAGCGGCGCGCGACCGGATCGAACGCCACCAGGTCGTAGCTGTGCGCCGGCCCGGTGCAGTCCTGCCCACGGCTGCGGACGGTCAGCGGCCAGTACCCGTCCACCGCGTCGGCGGTGCCCACGGCAATGCTGAAGTCCACATTGAACGGGGTGTCATCGCAGCCCTTGCCCGCGTCGCCGCAGGGCCGGGCGGCGCTGTTGTCGATGTGTTCGCGCAGCACCGCTACCTCGCGCAGGCGGTTGGCGTGCACGGCCACATAGGTGCGCGAGGCGAGGGTGACGCCCCGCTGGATCTCGCCATGGGTGATCCGGAACGCATGGCGCTGCGGACCAAGCGGCTCCACCTGGACCGTGCCCGGCGCGCCCCTGCGACCGTACTGGCCCTGCAGGCGCTGGGCGATGACCAGCAGCGGCGCTTCGCTGGTGCCAACGGCTGGACCATCGCGCAGCACGTACAGATCCAGCCGGCCCGGTTCCACGCTGGCGGCGTCGTCCAGCGTCTGGCAGACCGCCAGCAGCGTCTGCACATGCCCATCAGTATCGCGCGTGTCACGGGCACACACGCTGCGCGTGACCGGGCGCTGCGCCTCCACCTCGGTGTCGTCCCACTGGTCCTGCCACGGCGCGTCCAGCCGGGCGTTGTCGCCATAGCGCGCATGCAGGAAGCCCAGCAGGCGCTGATCGGCGGTGCCACTCACCTGCAGGGTGTCTTCCACCTGCGCGGTGCTATCGAGCACACGGCGCGGTTTGCCTGGCTCGGAAGCGGGCGTGGCATCGCCGCACCCGGCGAGCAGGACGAGCAGTGCGGCGGCCAGCGCGAACGGGCGCAGGCGGTGCACTGCACGGCCCGCGCGCACCATCACTCGCACCCTTCGCGGTTCAATACATCGGGGAAAGCGTAGGTCCAGGTCTTCGCGTCCAGGGTGAAGCGATGCTCGCGGCGCACCGGGGTGCGGCCACAGCTCATCCCGGTTTCCTCGATCACCAGCGGCCACTGCCGCGCGGCCGGGTCGCGGGTGTCGAAGGTCAGGGCGAAATCGAGGTTGAACAGACGGGCCTGGCAGTCCGGCTCGGCGTCGGCATCGTCGCAGTCGTAGGCACTGCTGTTGTCGATGTGGCTGCGCACGCCACCGGCCTCCACCAGCCCGTTCGGGCCGGGCAGCACCAGCGTCTGGGTGATCAGCGAATAGCCCTGGCCAAACCAGCCGTGCTCGATGCGGAACCCGTAGAAGTCGCTGCCGGCGCGGATGATCTGCACCGTACCGGGCTGGCCCTGGCTGCCGAAGTTCTGGCCGGTCAATTCGGCGGCCACGGCGAAACGGTCGGCCTCGGGGCGCAGTACGAAGAAGTCGATCGCGCCCGGGTCCGGGTGCGCGCCGTCCAGCGGCCAGCCGCATACAGCCAGCAGCTGCTGCCAGCTGTCGCCGGTCACTACCGGTTGTTCGGCGCAGACGCGCCAGTCGGTGGGGCGGGTGTCGCCATCCTGGCTCCAGCTGCCACGCCAGGTGCCGCCCAGTTTCGCGGTCTTGCCGTAGCGTTCGGTCAGAAAGGCCTGCAGCCGCGCGGTGCGGCTGACGTGGGCCACCGGTGCGGCGGGCGTCTGCGCCGCAACGGGGGCGGCCGGGGCCGCCGGTTCACCGGCCGGGGTGCAACCGGCCAGCGCGGCCGCACTGGCAATGGCCAGGGCGGCGAGGGTCTTCATGGGCTGCGGGGACATCCGTGTCGCTCCAGGGGTCAGTGGCGGAAGTGACGGACGCCGGTGAACACCATGGCCAGGCCGTGTTCGTTGGCGGCGGCGATCACTTCGTTGTCGCGCATCGAGCCGCCCGGCTGGATCACCGCCTTGATGCCGGCCGCAGCGGCGGCATCGATGCCATCGCGGAACGGGAAGAACGCATCGGAGGCCATCACCGAGCCTTCCACCACCAGGTTCGCGTCGGCCGCCTTGATGCCGGCGATACGCGCCGAGTACACCCGGCTCATCTGCCCGGCGCCCACGCCGATGGTGCGGTTGTCCTTGGCATACACGATGGCGTTGGACTTCACGAACTTGGCTACCTTCCAGGCGAACAGCAGGTCGGCAAACTGCTTGTCGGTGGGGGCCAGCGTGCTCACCACGGTCAGTTCGTCGCGCGCCATGCCACGGTTGTCCGCGCTCTGGATCAGCAGGCCCGAGCCCACGCGCTTGGTGTCGTAGTTGTTGCGGCCCTGCCCGTGCGGAATGCGCAGCACACGCACGTTGGCCTTCTTCTGCGCGTATTCCAGCGCGGCCGGTTCGTAGTCCGGGGCGATCAGCACTTCAACGAACTGGCGGTCCAGGATCACCTTGGCGGTGGCGGCATCCAGCGGCTGGTTGAAGGCGATGATGCCGCCGAAGGCGCTGGTCGGGTCGGTCGCGTAGGCCAACTCGTAGGCATCGCCGTTGCCGGCACCCACGGCCACGCCGCACGGGTTGGCATGCTTGACGATCACGCAGGCCGGCACGTCGAACTGACGCACGCATTCCCACGCCGCATCGGCATCGGCCAGGTTGTTGTAGCTCAGTTCCTTGCCCTGCAGCTGCTGGAAGGTGGCCAGCGTGCCCGGCACCGGGTACAGGTCGCGGTAGAACGCGCCGCTCTGGTGCGGGTTCTCGCCGTAGCGAAGGTCCATCACCTTCACGAAGCTGGAATTCATCTGCGCCGGGAATTCGCTGCGCACCGGTACCGCCGCATCGCTGGCGGCAACGGCCGACAGGTAGTTGCTGATCGCCGCGTCGTACTGGGCCACGCGGTTGAACGCGGCCACCGAGAAGGCAAAGCGCTTGGCGGCCGACAGCTTGCCGTCGTTGGCGTCCAGTTCGGCCAGCAGCTCGGCGTACTGCGACGGGTCGGTGGCCACGGCCACGCGCGCGAAGTTCTTCGCGGCCGAGCGCAGCATCGCCGGGCCGCCGATGTCGATGTTCTCCACTGCATCGTCCAGCGTGCAGTCGGCCTTGGCGGTGACCGACTCGAACGGGTACAGATTCAGCACCAGCAGGTCGATCGCGCCGATGCCGTGTTCGGCCATCACCGCGTCATCCAGCCCGGCACGGCCGAGCAGGCCGCCGTGCACCATCGGATGCAGGGTTTTGACCCGGCCGTCCATCATTTCCGGGAAGCCGGTGACGTCGGCTACGTCCTTGACGGCCAGGCCCGCCTCGCGGATCGCCTTGGCGGTGCCGCCGGTGGACAGCAGCTCCACGTTGCGCGCCGCCAGGGCGCGGGCCAGGTCGATCAGACCGGTTTTGTCGGAGACGGACAGGAGGGCCCGACGAACGGGCAACAGATCAGCAGTCATGGGGACAGGGCAATCGGCAGCGGAGCGGGGCCAATATTGTAGGCGGTGGGGGCCGGTGGCGGGCGCCGCCCGGCCGATATTGCCCCCGGCAGCCGCATCCGGCACACCGCCCGGCCCCCGCAGGCCGGCGGCGCTGGGGTAGGCTGCGCGCTCTGCCAGGGATTTGCAGGTCCAGAACGTGTCGACAGCAACATGGAAGGGGCCGCTGCTGGCCAGCCTGGTGGTATTCGCCGGGACCGGCACCGCCGTGCAGGCGCAGGACACCGCGCGCGGGGCGGCCGACGCACCGGTGCAGGTTGTGGAGATTGCGGCGCTGCCGGTGGCGGTGGATGCCGCCCACGGGGCCGGCGCGCCGGCCGATGCCGACGGGTCCAGCAGTGACGACCTTGAGCAGCGTGCCTACCGGGCCTACGAAGACCAGGACTGGCCCCAGGCCAGCCGGCTGATCGCGCAGGCCATCGCGTTGGCGCCGGACCAGGCCGGCCTGTACCGCCTGAAGGCCTACATCGCCGCCGCGACCGCCGACGACGCCGGGGTGCTGGCGGCAGCTGAGCAGGCGCTGCAGCGTGATCCGGGCGATGCCGAAAGCCTGCAGCTGCGCGGCAGTGCGCGGGCCAAGGCGGGCGATGCGCAGGGCGCGTTGGCCGACTACGCTGCGGCCTTGCAGGCGGGCTGGCATACCAGCGGCTTCTTCCGCAATTACCTGTACGTGCTCAACCAGCAGCATGCCAACGCGCGGATGCTGGAGGTGCACGCCGCCTACGAAGACGCCTACCGCCGCGACCCTGAAGGCACCGGGCTGCACCCGGACATCCCCTTCCATGCCGCCCAGGCCTACCAGCACCTGGGCCAGCCGCGCCGCGCGCTGGACCTGCTGGACCAGGCCATCGCGCAGTCGCCCCAGGTGGCTGGCTACTACGGCAACCGCGCGTTGGCCCAGCACGCGCTGGGCCGCTCCAGCCAGTCGCTGGCCGACGATGCCCGGGCGATGCAGCTGGACCCCACCGAGCCGCTGTATCCGTACAACCGCGGCGTGACCCGGCTGGACATGGGCGACCCGACCGGGGCGCTGCAGGACTTCAAGGCCGCCCTGGCGCTGGGCAAGGACGACGCCGATACCTGGCTCAACATCGGCGTGGTCGAGGAGCGGCTGGGCCACACGCGTGAGGCGCTGGCCGCCTACGACCGTGCGTTGGCGAAGGCGCCGGGCAATGCGAAGGCGCTGACCAACCGTCTGTCGCTGCTGGGCAAGGCCGGCAAGAGCGATGCCGCGGCGGTAGCCGCACAGGCCGCCCGCCTGCCCACCGAAAACCAGGCGCAGCTGCTGTTCAACCAGGGCCAGGCGCAGACGCGGGCAGGGGAGTGGCAGGCCGCTGCGGATCTGTTCGCGCAGGCGGTGCGGCTGGATCCCGGCCTGGACACCGGCTGGCTCAACCTGGGGGTGGCGCAGGCCCGGCTGGGGCAGCACCAGCGTGCGCTGGACACGTTCAATGACTACCTCCAGCGCGCTCCGCTCAAGACCCTTGGCCTGCTCAACCGCGCCAACGTGCTGCACGAGCTGGGCGATGACGGCGCGGCCGAGAAGGACCTGCTGCGCGCCGCCCAGCTGGAACCGGGCAACCTCGACATCCAACAGCGGCTGGCCACCCATTACAGCCGTACCGGCCAGACCGACAAGGCGCGGCGCTACTACGCCCAGCTGGTGAAGCTGCCGGGCAACCTGTCGCCCGATGCCTTCATCAACTACGCGGCGATGCTGCTGCAGCTGGGCGATACCCGCGAGGCGGCGGTGGTGGCGGCCAACGGCGTGGCACGCTTTCCGGACGACTACGGCCTGCGCGTGAACCTGGGCAATGCGTTGGGCGACAGCGGCCAGCACCCGCAGGCGGTGGACGCCTACCGCGCGGCGATGCGGCTGCAGCCCGCGCGCCTGGACGCGCACTACAACCTGGGCAACCTGTACCTGCAGCAGCTCAAGCAGCCGCGCAAGGCCGTGCAGGAATACCGCACCGCGTTGAAGCTGCAGGGCGATCCGGAGTTGGACGCGTCCGGCCAGCGCGGACAGCGCATGGACATCCACCTCAACCTGGCCAGCGCGCTGGCCGACACCGGTGATGCGGACGCCGCGCGCCGCGCGCTGCAGGCCGCCATCGATGACGCGCCGGACGATTACCGGCCATGGTTCAACCGCGCCGCGATGGCATTGTCGGCCGGCAACCCGGCAGCGGCCGCGCCGGACTTCGAGGCGGCGTGGGTGCGCCTGGACGCACTGCAACGCGCGCAGCCGGCGCAGGCGCAGCCTGACCCGGCGTTGCAGGAACATGCCGGCTACGTGCTGTTCCACCTGGGCCGCACCGGCGAGGCGGCCATCCGCATGCAGCAGGTGCTGCAGGCGCAGCCGGACAACATCGACGCGCAGCGCAACTATGGCTACATGCTGCTGGACCTGGGCCGGCCGCAGGATGCGAAGCGGTTGTTCGACCAGGCCTTCACCCGGGAACCGGACGAGGTGGACGGCTGGCTGGGCATGCTGGCCTGCGCGATGCTGGAGAGCGACCCGGCGCAGCTGGACCGGCTGAAGCGACAGTTCGAACAGCGCTTCACCACGCGTTACGTGCTCGCCGCAGGTCTGCCGGAACAGTTGATGCGCAGCGAAGGCTACTGGTACTCCGACCGCTTCCTGCAGCTGTGGCGGCAGCTGCTGGCAGCGGGGTGAGCCGATGCCGTCAGCGGGCGTTTCCCTGCATCGGCGCCGACAGGTAGATTAGCGAACGTCAGGAGGACAGCACGGCATGTCGATCTATGCATTGAAAGGGCGCTTCCAGGATCTGCTGCGCCCGGGCGTACGCGGTCTTTACCGCGCGGGCATCACGGCCAATACGGTCACGGTGTTGGCCGCGGGGGTGTCGTTGCTGGTGGCCGCTGCCGTGTGGCGCTGGGCGCCCCTGCACCCGCTGCTGTATCTGGCCCTGCCGCTGTGGATGCTGCTGCGCATGGCACTCAATGCCGTGGACGGCATGCTGGCCCGGGAATTCGGCCAGCAGTCGCGCCTCGGCGCGTATCTCAACGAGTTGTGCGACATCGTCGCCGACGCCGCGCTCTACCTCAGCCTGCTCAGCGTGCCGGGGGTGAACCCCACCGCGTTGTGGGCGCTGACGTGGATGGCCGCGGTTTGCGAGTACGCTGGCGTCCTGGGCGTGATGGTGGGGGCCAGCCGGCGCTATGACGGGCCGATGGGCAAGAGCGACCGGGCGTTCGTGATCGGCCTGATCGGCGTGCTGCTGGCGCCGGGCTGGATCGACGGCGCCATCGTGGGATGGATCGCGTGGGCAGCGGCCGCACTCTGCGTGCTGACCAGCTGGCGGCGCGTTCGACAGGGATTGGCGGAGATCGGCTGACGTGGCCGGATCCCGCCGGATGCACAACGGAGTGATGCATGCGCGCACAGCACCATCTGCAGTTCCACAGTTTTGATGGCCAGCCGCTGTTCTACCGGCATTGGTCGGCCAGCGGGATGGCTGCCACGCGCCGTGCCGTGGTGCTGCTGCATCGCGGGCATGAGCACTCCGGCCGGGTAGCGCATCTGGTCGATGAGCTGGACCTGCCCGACACCGATGTGTTTGCCTGGGATGCGCGCGGCAACGGCCAGTCGCCGGGCGAGCGCGGCGATGCGCCGGGGTTCGAGGCGCTGGTGCGCGACCTGGACAGCTTCATCGCCCACATCGGCCAGCAGCATGGCATCGCCGTGCAGGACATCGCAATCATCGCCCAGAGCGTGGGCGCGGTGGTCGCCGCCACCTGGGTGCACGACTACGCGCCGCCGCTGCGCGCGCTGGTTCTTGCCTCGCCGGCCTTCAAGGTCAAGCTGTACGTACCGTTGGCGGTGCCCGGCCTGAAGCTGATGCAGAAGCTGCGCGGCAACTTCTTCGTCAACAGCTACGTCAAGCCGCAATGGCTCACCCACGATCCGGAGCGGGTGGAAAGCTACCGCACCGATCCGCTGATTACCCGGCCCATCTCGGTGCGCGTGCTGCTGGGCCTGTACGAGGCCGCCGATCGCGTGGTGGGCGATGCGCAGGCCATCACCGTGCCGACCCAGCTGCTGGTCTCCGGGTCGGACTTCGTGGTGCATCGCGCGCCGCAGGACCGCTTCTACGAGCGGCTGTCCTCGCCGATCAAGGAACGCCACCTGTTGCCGGGCTTCTTCCACGACACCCTGGGCGAGCGCGACCGTGCACCGGCCATCGCGGCCATCCGCCGCTTTGTCAGCGAGCGGTTCGCGCAGCCGCTGGTGCGGCCCAGCCTGCGCGATGCGCACCGGCATGGCCCCACCTTCGACGAGGCGGAAATCCTGTCCTGGCCCCCGCAGCGTAACAGTGCCAAGGACCTGTACTGGCGCTTCACCCGGGCCGGATTGCGCTTCGGCGGCACGCTGTCGGAGGGCATCGCGCTGGGCCTGGAAAGCGGCTTCGATTCGGGCAGCACGCTGGACTACATCTACCGCGACCAGGCGCGCGGGAGCGGCCCGCTGGGCCGCATGATCGACCGCAACTACCTGGACGCGATCGGCTGGCGTGGCATCCGCATCCGCCGCACCCATGTGCGCGAGCTGCTGCAGCTGGCCGCGTTGCACCTGCATGGCGAAGGGCGCCCGGTGCGCGTGCTGGACGTGGCCGCCGGGCATGGCCGCTACGTGCTGGATGCACTGGCCCAGGGCGAACAGCGCGCCGACGCGATCACCCTGCGCGACTTCAGCGAACGCAACGTCATCGACGGGCGCAAGCTCATCAGCGAATTCGGTGCCGATGACATCGCCACCTTCGAACAGGGCGATGCATTCGATGCGGCTTCGCTGGCAGCCCTGCCGGTGGCCCCCACGCTGTCCACGGTGTCGGGGCTGTACGAACTGTTCGCCGACAACGATGCGGTGCTGCGCTCGCTGCAGGGCATCGCCGCGGCCATGCGCGAAGGCGGCTACCTGGTGTACACCGGGCAACCGTGGCACCCGCAGCTGGAGTTCATCGCGCGCGCGCTCACCAGCCACCGCGAAGGCGTGGCCTGGGTGATGCGCCGGCGTACCCAGCAGGAAATGGATGAACTGGTGCGCCTGGCCGGGTTCGAGAAAGTCACCCAGCGCATCGACCGCTTCGGCATCTTCACCGTGTCGCTGGCGCGCCGGGTGCTGCCGTGACCGAGGGCGTGCGGCCCTGGCGCCGCGCCCTGCTGTGGCTGGCCTTGCTGGGGCCGTTCTTCTTCCTCAGCTATGGCCTGTCCAATGCGATGGCCGGGCGCCTGTCCTACGTGCCCTCCATCGTGTTCGACTGGGAAGCGTCCATTCCGTTCCAGCCGTGGACCATCGTGCCGTACTGGTCCATCGACCTGTTCTACGTGGCCTCGTTCTTCATCTGCACCCAGCGCGCCGAACTGGACATGCATGCGCGCCGGCTGCTCACCGCGCAGGTGCTGTCGGTGGCCTGTTTCCTGCTTTGGCCGCTGCGCTTCAGCCTGGAGCGACCGGAAACGGCCGGCGTGTTTGGGTGGTTGTTCGACGTGCTGCTGGGCTTCGACAAGCCGTTCAACCAGGCTCCCTCGCTGCACATCGTGCTGTTGGTGGTGCTGTGGGTGCGCTTCCAGCAGCACCTGCGCGGGTGGTGGCGGGCGGCCCTGCACGTGTGGTTTGCGTTGATCGGCATTTCGGTGCTGACCACCTGGCAGCATCACTTCGTGGACGTGCCCACCGGCGTGGCCGTGGGCTGGTTGTGCGTGTGGCTGTGGCCGGCGCACGGCCGCTCGCCATTGGCCCACTGGCAGTGGGCGCAGGACGGCACGCGTTGGCGGCTGGCGATGCTGTACGGATTGGGCAGTGCGCTGTGCGCGTCGCTGGCGCTGACGTTCAGTGGCTGGGTGCTGTGGCTGGGCTGGCCGGCGTTGTCGTTGGCGCTGGTGGCGCTGGGCTACGCCGCGTTGGGCACGGCGGTGTTCCAGAAGCAGGAAGACGGCCGGCTGAGCATGGCCGCGCGCTGGCTGCTGGCCCCGTACCTGCTGGCGGCCTGGTTGAACTCGCGCTGGTGGACCCGGCGCGCGCCGCAGCCGCAACTGGTGATCGACGGCGTGTGGCTCGGGCGCATGCCGGCCGCGGGGGCGTCCTTGCCGATGTCGACCGTGGTGGACGTGTGTGCCGAACTGCCCTTCGCGGGCCAGGTGCGGCACTACCGCAGCGTGCCGATGCTGGACCTGGCCACCCCCACCGCGCACGACCTGCAGCGTGCTGCCGAGGCCATTGCACACGGGCATCGTCGTGGCGAGGTGCTGGTGTGCTGCGCGCTGGGGTATTCGCGCAGTGCGGCGGCCGTGGCCACCTGGCTGTGCCGCAGCGGGCACGCCGACAGTGCCGACGCGGCGATCCGCCTGCTGCAGCTGGATTGCCCGCATATCGTGCTGCATGACCGGCACCGCGATGCGATTGAACAGGCTGTGCGCGATGCCGCAGCCGCCAACGGAAGCACACAGGTGAGCGCATGAGTATGTTGTTCCAGTTGCGGGTGATGACCGCCGTGCTGCGCCAGGCGCGCATGGCCACCGGCCTGTCGGTGTTGCTGGCGGGCGCGGCGCTGGCGCTGCTGTGCCTGTCGATGCCGCCGCTGGGGGTGGCAGTGCCGGCGTTGGCATCGCTGCTGGCCGGCGCGGTGCAGGCGTACTACGCCACCCGGGTCAGCTTCGATGCGGCGTTGCTGGAAGCGTTGCAGGTAAGCCATCCCGACGCCGCACCCGGGGTGATCGATGACGTGCTGCAGAAGCTGGGGCTGCGTGAAGCGTCCACCGCCACGCGCGGTTGGCAACCGCGCTGGCAGGGCATGCGCCGCCTGCTGCGCTGGCAGTTGCTGGCGCTCGGCCTGCAGGCGGTGTGCCTGCTGGGCGCGCTGGTCCTGAAGACGTTGCCGTGATGCCACCACCGCCCCCCCGCAAGGACGCCTGCCCATGTTTGCTGACCTCATCGCGCGCGGCTGCAGCTTCGCCATCCGCGCGCTCACCGGTGCGCGCGCGCTGTGGCAGGGTTGCGCCCCGTCCAGCGACCACCGCGTGTACTACGGCAACCATGCCAGCCACGGGGATTTCGTGCTGATCTGGTCGGCACTGCCGATCACCCTGCGCCGCCAGGTGCGGCCGGTGGCGGCGGCTGACTACTGGCAGCGCGATGGCCTGCGCCGCTACCTGATCCACGCGGTGTTCAACGGCGTGCTGATCGAGCGCGATGCGACCAAACGCACTGAAGACCCGATCGCCTGCCTGTGCCAGGCCGTGGATGAAGGCAACTCGCTGATCCTGTTCCCCGAAGGCACGCGCAATCCCGACGAGGGCGTGCTGCCGTTCAAGAGCGGCATCTACCACCTGGCCCGGCAGCGTCCGGAACTGGAGTTCGTGCCGGTGTGGATCGACAACCTCAAGCGGGTGATGCCCAAGGGCCGTTGGCTGCCGCTGCCGCTGCTGTGCACCACCACCTTCGGCGAGCCGCTGCGGCTGAAGGCCGATGAAGACAAGGACCGCTTCCTGGAGCGCGCGCGGCTGTCGCTGATGGCGCTGGACCCGCAGCCGCGCAGGGAGCGCGGATGACCGCCTGGCTCTCGACACTGGCCACCGACGTGGCGCAGTTGTCCACGCACGCGCAGACGCGCCTGCTGTTTGCCGGTATCGCGGCGGTGCTGGTGGTGGCCACGCTCATCGCCGAAACCCTGCGCTGGCGCGCGCGGCATGCGCCCAGCAGCGTGCTGGCCAACCTGGTGTCGCGGATCCGCGCGTGGTGGGTGATGGCGGCCGTGGTCGCGCTGGCGTTCTTCTTCGGGCGAACTGGCGTGGTGCTGCTGTTCGCGCTGGTGTCGTTGTTCGCGCTGCGCGAGTTCATCACGCTCACCCCCACCCGCGCCGGCGATTACTACGCGTTGCTGGCCGCGTTCTATGTGGTGCTGCCGTGGCAGTACTGGCTGGTGTGGACCGACTGGTACGGCATGTACACCTTGCTGATTCCGGTCTACGCGTTCCTGTTCCTGCCCATCCTGGCCACCATCGGCGGCGACACCACCGACTACCTGGAGCGGACGTCCAAGGTGCAGTGGGGGTTGATGATCTGCGTGTTCTGCATCTCGCACGTGCCGGCGCTGCTGAACCTCAAGCTGGCCGGGGTGGACCCGGCGCGCAACCTGCTGCTGTTCGCGTTCCTGGTGATCGTGGTGCAGTCCTCGGACGTGCTGCAGTACATCTGGGGCAAGCTGATCGGCAAGCGCCTGATCGCGCCGAAGCTGTCGCCGTCCAAGACCGTGGAGGGCTTCATCGGCGGCGTGCTGTCGGCCAGTGCGCTGGGCGCGGCCCTGTGGTGGCTGACCCCGTTCACGCCGTGGCAGGCGTTCGGCATGTCGCTGGCGGTCAACCTGATGGGCTTCTGGGGCGGTCTGGTGATGTCAGCGATCAAGCGCGATCGCGGCATCAAGGACTGGGGCCACATGATCGAGGGCCACGGCGGCATGCTCGACCGGCTGGATTCGGTGTGCTTCGCCGCGCCGGTGTTCTTCCACCTGGTACGGTATTTCTGGAGCGCGTGACCCAAACGGGTAAGCATCGACCGTTGGTCGATGCACGGCATCAGGTGGCGATGCCGTATTCCTTCAGCTTCTTGCGCAGCGTGGCGCGGTGGATGCCCAGCATGGCCGCGGCGCGGCTCTGGTTGCCTTCGCAGTGGTTGAGCACTTCCACGAACAACGGGATTTCCATTTCGCGCAGCACGATCTCGTACACATCGTCGGCATCGCAGCCATCCAGGTCGCGCAGGTAGCGTCGGACCGATTGGGCCACGTGTTCGCGCAGCGGTGGCTTCGGCGCGCCACGACTATTGTCAGGACGAGAAAGGACAGCGTTCAAGAAGGTTCCCGGTGCAGATGCCGGGGCGGACAGCAGCCCCGGTCGGAGAATTGTAGGGGCCCAGTCTAGCGCGTGCGTGGGCAGCCCGCCACGCTCCACGCGCCAGGCATGGCTACTGGAACTCGAAGGTGAATGCGACGGTGGAGGCGGCGGGCTCGCGTACGCGGAACGCAATCTGTGCGCTTTGGCCAGGTTCCAATACGCTGTTGGCGTCAAGCGAACGGTCCAGGTAATCGTGCGGGGCAAACACCCCGGTGCCGATCACGCGGCCATCGGCATCGGACAACGACAGTCGCAGTGCGGGCCAGGCCTGGGCCCAGCGCGCATCGTTGCGGAAGCTGGCCTGCACCTGCAGTGCGCCGGGCTGGCCCGGCACCGGACGCACGTCGCGGCTGATCATGCTGAACGCCGCGGGCTCCTGCCACGCGGGCAACGTGCAGCGCAGCACGCTGCACAGCCCGGCAATCCACGGCCGGCTGCCGGCATCGCCGGCCAACCGCGCGCGGTCGGCCACGGCGATCTGCAGCACCAGCAACAGCACCAGCCCGGCCAGTACGCCCCATTGCCAGCGCGGGGTGTGCAGGCGCGCGGCACGCAGCCGCATGAAGCTCGGTGCGGGGGCACTGCCTGCGCCGATCACCGGTGCAGGCACGTCCACGCTACCGTCGTCGTCGGCCGCATCCTGCTGCGGCATCGGGTCGCAGGCGGCAACGTGCGCGGTGTCATCGTTGACGCTGGCCGCAGCGTGCGCCGGTTCCCGTTGCGATACGTCCGCCGCGCGCTGCTCACGGTCATCGCGTTCGGCCGGCGGCGGATCGAACACCGCGACCTGCGGCGGCGTGATCTGCGCAGGCGTCTCGCGCGCCGCGTCATGTGCGGCCGGCGGTGCATCGTCCGGCAGCGGCCGCTCGCGCGGCGCATCGTCCGGGCTGGCGCGCAGGAAGGTGGCCAGCGGGCGGCGGGGTGGCGGGGTAGGCTCGGTCATCGATTCGGGGCCGGGCGGCAGGGTCGCGCCCATTCAATCACGTTCACGCCAGCTCAGGCGCGGCGCACGCCGGTGATGCGCATCCAGTCTTCGTCCTGGGCGGTTTCCAGCTGCTCGAACCACGGCGCATAGCGCACCAGCAGCTCGTCTTCCTGGCCGTGCAGGATGCCCGACAACGCGATGCGCCCACCGGGGGCCACGCGTGCGGCCAGCACATCGGCCAGTGCATCCAGTGCCGAGGCCAGGATGTTGGCCACCACCACCGGGTAGGTGGCCGGCGGCTCGTCGTGCGGCAGGTAGACCTGCAGGCGATCTTCCAGGCCATTGCGCTGCGCGTTGTCGCCGGTGGCGATCACCGCCTGCGGGTCGTTGTCCACGCCCACGGCACGCGCCGCGCCCAGCTTCAACGCCGCCAGCGCCAGGATGCCCGAGCCGCAGCCGAAATCGAGCACGGTCTGACCGCCCAGCACGCCGTCGGCGGCCAGGCTGTCCAACCAGCGCAGGCACAGCGCGGTGGTGGGGTGGGTGCCCGAGCCGAACGCCAGGCCCGGGTCGAGGCGGATCACGGCGGCATCGTCGGCCTGTGCGGCCTCGGGCAGCGCGTGGTTCCACGGCACAATCCAGGTGCGCTCGCCGAACGCCATCGGCTGGAACTGGTCCAGCCACGCGCGCTCCCAGTCTTCATCGGCTACCGCACGGAAGCTGGCATCGGACCAGTCCAGGCCCGGGTCGAACGCCTCCAGCGCGGCCAGCAGCGCCAGTGCGTTGGTCTCGGCTGCGAACAGTGCGGTCAGTACCAGGTCGTTCCACAGCGGGGTTTCGCCCACGCCCGGTTCCAGGATGGCGCGCTCGTTGCTGGTATCGGCATCGGCGTCGAGCAGGGTCACCGCCAGCGCGCCGACATCGTCCAGCGCATTTTCGTAGCGGGGCTGGGTGGATTCGCTGCAGCGGAGGGTGAGTTCCAGGAACGGCATGGGAAGAATTACCTGCGGAAAACCGTGAATGCTAGACCATTGTGGGGGCCTGCGGCCCGTGGCGCGCCCTCGTCCAGTCTCGCGCGGTGGCGAGAATGCAACCGCCACGCAGTTCAGACACGGCCCGGAGGGCTTGCTAAACTGGGCCTTCCGCTGCCCCACGGGCATCTTCCGGTCCTGCGCATGGCGCTCGTGCCTACCCTCAAAACCTGGTTGCTGGTCGTACCGGCCCTGGCGTTGCTGGGGGTGGTGGGCTATCGCGCCGGTGGGCATGTGCGGCACGACGACACGGTGCCCGGCACGGTGGATGAAGCGCCGGTATCGCTGGTGTCGGTCGCACCGATGCAGGCCCAGCAGCTGGCCCGCCAGTTGCTGTCGAGCGAGCGCGGCACCGCGGTGGCCTCCGGCCTGCCGCTGGATATCCGCGCCGACATCGAAGGCGATACCGATCTGTTCGCCTATGCCCAGCGCCTGCAGCTGCAGGCCGCCAACGGCAACGCCGAAGCGGGGTGGATGGTCAGCCGGGTGTACGACTACTGCGCCATCTACGCGATGGACCCGGGCGGCTACCAGTTGGACAACGCGTTGTTGAACGGGCTCGGCCTGACCGCCGCGCCGGCCATGGTGCAGGCACGCGAGCGCGTGGCGCGTCGCTGTGGCGGCTTCGTGGCCAGCGACGGGCTGGGCCGCCAGTTGATCCTCGCCCAGCGGCAGCAGGCGGCCAAGGCCGGCAACCTGGCGGCCGAGGCATCGTTGTTCGCCGACGGCCAGCCGTTGATGAACACACCGGAGTATCGCCGTGGGCTGGTCGAACGCGTGCTCGATTCCCGCGACCCGGAAGCCTTCATGGCGCTGTCGCCGGCAATGGGCCAGCGCGCCAGCGGTGACCGCGCGCTGGAGGGGCTGGTGGCAGGGGATCAGTTCAGTGAACTGGCCTGGCGGCTGGGTGCATGCCAGCTGGGCATGGCCTGCGGGCCGGACAGTGTGCTGATGAACAATTTCTGCGCGAACGGTGGGATCTGTTCGCAGGACGGTGGGCAGGATTTTGCCACCTTCGTCTATGACGCCGCGGTTTCGCGGCAAGGTGCGGGGACAATGAAGGCTTTGGTTGAAGAACTGATCAAGAAGAGGAAAGGGCGATGAATTACCGTCGATTCCTGCACGGTGCCAAGTTCTGGTTCTGGGTGGTGTTGTTCGTGGCATATTCGGCCGGCGCGGTCGGGCTGGTGATGATCGATACCTACGAGGATCGCTATCGCAACCTGTCCAAGGTGCAGTTGACCTCGGTGAAGACGCAGGAAGACGTGCGACGCGCCGGTGCCAGCCAGGTGGCCGCGGTGTACCGCGCGCAGAGCGGCATGCCGTTCGCGTCGCTGCCCACCGGCAGCACCTTCCAGGTGGTGTGGCCCGATGGTTCCACCGAGACCATGGTGATTGTCGACCCGACCTCGTCGCTGGGCGTGGCACCGGTCAAGAACAGCCAGGTGACCGCGGCGAACGCGCCGCGCTGATGCCGCAGGTCGAAGGGGGCGTGGTTGCCACGCGCCCGCTGCGGTTGGTGCTGCTGCCCGGTCTGGATGCGACTGGCAGCCAGCACGCCGCGTTCTCCGCCGCGATGCAGCGGCTTGGGGTGGTGGTCACGGTGATTGCCTACCCCGTCAACCGCACGCTGGACTACCCCGCGCTCGCGAGCTTCGTGCGGCAGGCATTGCCTACCGAAGGCGACTACCTGCTATTGGGTGAATCGTTTTCGGGGCCGCTGGCGCTGTCCATCGCCGCTGCACCGCCGCCCGGTCTGCGTGGTGTGATCCTCTCCACCACGTTCGCGCGTTCGCCCTGGCTGGCATGGCGTCGCCTGCAATCGCTGTTGTACTGGGCGCCGGTGCGTGCGCTGCCGATGCCCGCGTTGTCGTGGCTGCTGCTGGGCCGTTGGAGCACGCCCGCCTTGCGCGCCGCGCTGCGCGATGCCCTCGCCAGTGTCGATGCGGATGTGCTGCGCAGCCGTGCGATTGCCGCGCTCGGCGTCGATGTCGCTGTCCACGCAGGCGCGATGAGGCTGCCCACGCTATGCCTGCATGCGGTGCAGGATCGCCTATTGCCCCGGCGCTGCCAGCGCCACCTGTCGGCGTTGCTGCCCGCGCAGGCCACTCGATGTCTGGACGGCCCGCATCTGATGCTGCAGGCGCGGCCGGAAGCGGCGGCGCAGGTGGTAGCTGCCTTCATGCAGGATGTCTGCGGCAGCGCGTAACAGTCCTGGGCGTAGCCGGCATACACCCGATGTGACCGGCGCGTTGTGATCCTGTCCACGCGGTCTTCGCTTACGGATCTCGGGCAATTCACGGTGTGACGCGCAGCCTGCGGGTGTTGGCTGCATCCGCAGCGCACGTGCCGGAGACCCTGTCGAATGAATACCCGAGGCGATTACGCCGCATCCGAACCACACGCCACCGCGACGGTTGCAGTGGTCACCCCGCCCCCCGTTGCGCCGCACGACAGTGCCACGTCCTGGGGCGCAATCTTCGCCGGTGCCGCCGCGGCTGCCGCGCTGTCGCTGGTGTTGCTGATCCTGGGCGTCGGCCTGGGGCTGTCATCGGTATCGCCGTGGTCTTATGAGGGCGTGTCGGCCGAGGCGTTCGGCTGGTCCAGCATTGCCTGGCTCACCTTCACTGCCATTGCCGCCTCCGGCCTGGGCGGCTATCTCGCGGGCCGGCTGCGCAACAAGTGGAGCAACCTGCACGGCGATGAGACCTACTTCCGCGATACCGCACACGGCTTCCTGTCGTGGTCGGTGGCCACGCTGTTGACGGCCGGCCTGCTCACCACCGCCATCGGCGGCGTGCTGGGCGCTGGCGCCAAGGTGGCCGGTGCCACCGCAGGGGCTGCTGCCACCACCGCAGGCGGCCTGGCCGCCGCTGCCGGTCCGGCCGCCATGGGCGGCGACAGCGGCGACCTGCAGTACTGGGTGGATGGCCTGTTCCGCGCCAATCCGAATGCACCGGCCGCACCGGCTGCACCGATGGGCCCGCCGCCGGCACCGGTTGCCGGTGCTGCGCCGCCGGTGCAGCAGGCTGGCACCGCCGCGCCGCCGCCGCGCCCGATGCTGGGTGCCGAACGCGGTCCGGGTCCGGGTCGGGGTGACGTCCGTGGCGAGGTCAACCGCATTGTGGTGAACAGCCTGAAGGGCGATGCCATGGACCCGGCCGATACCCAGTACCTGGCGCAGCTGGTGGCCAACCAGACCGGCATGAGCCAGGCCGAAGCGCAGGCCCGCGTGACCGACATGCAGACCCGTCTGCGCGCCTCGCTGGAGAAGGCCAAGAACGACGCCAAGCAGGCCGCTGACGACGCCCGCAAGGCGACCGCCTACGCCGCGCTGTGGCTGTTCATCACGCTGCTCATCGGCGCGTTCAGCGCCAGCCTGTTCGCCACCTGGGGCGGCCGCCGCCGCGACCTGTAACCCACCGCTCAACGAGGAGGATTCACCATGAGATACCTGCTGCTGTGGTTCCTGGGCATTCCGATCCCGATCCTGCTGCTCATCGCGCTGTTGCGTTGAGGCAGGGCGTACCGACCAACGGTCGGTACCTACCGGTGGGTGTCAGCCATTGGTCGGCACGCGGGAACCGGCCCAAACACCGGTGGGTGTCGACCCTTGGTCGACCCACCGGAACCGGTCCCCGTAACCCATATTCCGGACAAACAAAAAGGCGGGGGAATCCCCCGCCTTTCTGCTGTAACGCACTACCGCGCGATCAGGTCAACGCAATCGACTTGTTCTTGCGTTCGGCCAGGCGCTTTTCCAGGTAGTGGATGTTCTGCCCACCGGCCTGGAAGCCCTTGTCGCGCATGATCCGCTGCTGCAGCGCCACGTTGGTCTTGATGCCATCAACCACCATTTCGCTCAGCGCCACGCGCATGCGCGCGATCGCGGTTTCGCGGTCCGGGCCGTGCACGATCAGCTTGCCGATCATCGAGTCGTAGTTCGGCGGCACGCGGTAACCACTGTAGATGTGGGTATCCACGCGCACACCGGGACCACCCGGCGGATGGAAGGCGGTGATCTGCCCCGGGCTCGGCACGAAGGTTTCGGCGTCTTCGGCGTTGATGCGGCACTCGATCGCGTGACCGGTCAGCACCACGTCGCTCTGCTTGATGGTCAGCTTCTGGCCGGCGGCAATGCGCAGCTGTTCGCAGACCAGATCGATGCCGGTCACCATCTCCGTCACCGGATGCTCCACCTGCACGCGGGTGTTCATTTCGATGAAGTAGAAACGGCCGTCTTCGAACAGGAACTCGAAGGTGCCCGCGCCGCGGTAGCCGATGCGGATGCAGGCTTCCACGCACACCTTGCCGATCTGCTCGCGCATTTCGTCGCTGATGCCCGGTGCCGGTGCTTCTTCCACCACCTTCTGGTGGCGGCGCTGCATCGAGCAGTCGCGCTCACCCAGGTGGATGGCGTTGCCCTGGCCGTCGGCCAGCACCTGGATCTCCACGTGGCGCGGATTCTCCAGGAACTTCTCCATGTACACCTGGTCGTTGCTGAAGGCAGCCTTCGCTTCGGACTTGGTGGTCTCGATGGCCGCCTTCAACGACGCCTCGGCATGCACCACGCGCATGCCGCGACCGCCGCCGCCACCGGAGGCCTTGATGATGACCGGGTAGCCGATCTCACGGGCAATCTTGGTGTTGGCCACGATGTCGTCGGTGAGCGGGCCGCCCGAGCCGGGCACGCACGGCACGCCGGCAGCCTTCATCGCACGGATCGCTTCCACCTTGTCGCCCATCAGGCGGATGGTGTCGGCCTTGGGGCCGATGAAGATGAAACCGGACTCTTCCACGCGCTCGGCGAAGTCGGCGTTCTCCGACAGGAAGCCGTAACCCGGGTGGATGGCCTGGGCGTCGGTGACTTCCGCCGCGGCAATCAGCGCCGGAATGTTGAGGTAGCTCTCAGACGACGGTGCCGGACCAATGCAGACCGACTCGTCGGCCATGGCCACGTGCTTGAGGTTGCGGTCGACCGTGGAATGCACGGCCACCGTGCGGATGCCCAGGGTGTGGCACGCGCGCAGGATGCGCAGCGCGATTTCCCCTCGGTTGGCAATAACGACTTTGTCGAGCATGGACGAGTCCTTAGCCGATCACGAACAGCGGCTGGTCGAATTCGACCGGCTGGCCGTTTTCGCCCAGGATGGCGACGATGGTGCCGGAAACATCGGCTTCGATCGGGTTGAACATCTTCATCGCTTCGATGATCGCCAGCGTTTCGCCTGCCTTCACGGCCTGGCCCACCGACACGAAGGCCGGCTTGTCCGGCGAGGACGACGAGTAGAAGGTGCCGACCATCGGGGCGCGCAGCACGTGGCCGTCCGGCAGGGCGTTACCGGCCTTGGCGGTGCCGCCGGTCGAGGCTTCGGTGGGCGACTGCATCGGCATCGCCGGGGCCGCGGCGGCCTGCACCGGCGCGGGCGCCATCATCATCTGCGGGGCGGCCTGCATCATGCCGTAGCCGGAGACCGGGGCGCGCGACAGGCGCACGGACTCTTCGCCTTCCTTGATTTCGATTTCGGCGAGGTTCGACTCTTCCAGCAGGTCGATCAGCTTCTTGATTTTGCGGAGATCCATGGGGGCCTCTTGGCTCGTGGTGTCAGTGTGGTGGGAAGCGCGGTGCGCTCGGGTCAAAGCAATTCGTAGAAGTCGCGCAGTTGCCGCGTACGGTCGCGCGCCAGGGTGATCAGGCAGCGCATCTGCGCGCCGTTGCGCGCGGTGCCATCGGAGTTGAGGGCGTAGACCGCATTGCAGTCGTGGTCGCGCAACTGCATCCAGGCACGTTGCGCCAACACCAGCTCCTGTTCGGCATTGCCGCAGTAGCTGCAGCTGCCGCCCTTGGCCGGCGTACGCAGCTGCTTGCGCGCCTGCGCATACACGGCATTGAGTTCGACGTCGGCGGCGGCGGCCACGTCGGAGGCGCACAGGTCGCTCTCCATCGTGGTGGTCGGGTGCGCACAGTCGATGCCTTCGGCCTCACGGTCGGACGCCGCCGCGCCGGCACACAGGCCAGCCGACAGCACCACGCAGGCAAGGGCGCGCAGCAGCGTCATCAGGCGCGCGTGCCCTGCAGGCGGGTCAGGGCGGCATCCATCGCGTAGCGGTAGCTGTCGGCCCCAAAGCCGCAGATCACGCCCACCGCCTTGTCGCTGAAATAGCTGTGCTGGCGGAACGGCTCGCGCGCATGCGGGTTGGACAGGTGGATTTCGATGAACGGCACGTCCACCGCGGCCAGCGCATCGCGCAGGGCCACCGAGGTATGGGTGAACGCAGCCGGGTTGATCAGGATGAAGGCGGTGCCGTCTTCACGGGCGGCCTGCACGCGGTCCACCAGGTGGTGTTCGGCGTTGGACTGCAGGCTCTCCACGTCATGCCCGGCGGCGTTCGCCTGGGCCAGCAGGGCCTGGTCGATCTGCGCCAGCGTGGTGTGCCCATACACCCCCGGCTCGCGTGTGCCGAGCAGGTTGAGGTTGGGGCCATGCAGGACCAGCAGTTTCGCCATGGGTGCCACGAAGCGGGAAAGGGCGAAGTCTGGCGGAACCGGCTGATGGTGTCCAGTTCGGCGAAGTTACGCGTGTTTCAATCGGTTGTTTGAAATGCGCTGCATTCACCCGCCCCGCCAGCATCTCACGCGCACGCACCCGCCTGATGTAACGCGCGCACCTGCACGGCCGTGTCACGACCCACACCACTCATCCCGTACGCGCGTCCGCTGGAAACCACCGCTTCCCCAAACGCAACGCCACATGCACCAGCAGGATCAGCACCGGCACCTCCACCAGCGGCCCGATCACGGCGGCGAAGGCCACCGGTGAGGCCAAGCCAAAGGACGCGATCGCCACGGCGATGGCCAGTTCGAAGTTGTTGCCGGCCGCGGTGAACGCGATGGCCGTGGTGCGTGGGTAGTCGCGGGCGACGAACCGGCCCATCAGGAAGCTGATGATGAACTGGATCAGGAAGTACAGCGTCAGCGGGATGGCGATGCGCACCGCATCCATCGGAATGCGCAGCACCTCGCCCCCTTTCAGGCTGAACATCGCCACGATGGTGAACAGCAGTGCGGCCAGCGTGATCGGGCTGATTCGCGGCAGGAACGTCTCTTCGTACCAGCGGGCGCCTTTGCGCGCCTGCAACCAGCGCCGGGTGAGGAAGCCGGCCAGGAACGGAATGCCAAGGTAGATCAGCACCGCCTCGGCAATGGTCCAGAAGCTGACGTTGATGACGCTGCCCTCCAGCCCGAGCACCGAGGGCAGCCACGACAGGAAGAACCAGGCATAGCCGCTGAACAGTGCGATCTGGAAGATCGAGTTGAACGCCACCAGCCCTGCCACGTACTGGCTGTCACCGCGTGCCAGTTGGTTCCATACCAGCACCATGGCAATGCAGCGCGCCAGGCCGATCAGGATCAGGCCGGTCATGTAGTCGGGATAGTCGCGCAGGAACAGCACGGCCAGGCCGAACATCAGCAGCGGCCCCACCACCCAGTTCTGCAGCAGCGAGAGAAGCAACACGCGCTTGTCGGCGAAGACCCGGGGCAGTTCCTCGTACTTCACCTTGGCCAGCGGCGGATACATCATCAGGATCAGGCCGATCGCGATGGGGACGTTGGTTGAACCGACCGACAGGCTGTTAAGCGCCGCCGGTACGCCGTCGAACATCGCGCCCAGCCCCACGCCCAGCGCCATGGCCAGGAAGATCCAGAGGGTGAGGTAGCGATCCAGAAAGGAAAGACGCGGGGGCTGAGGGGTCATGGCGCGTGCTCAGCAACCGGGCCGGTCACAGGCCGGATCATCGGCGCAGCAGTTTTCGGTGAGGTAGGCCACCAGTGCGTTCATGGCCTGGAACTCGGCCCGGTAGCAGATGGTGCGGCCACGCTGCTCGGCGTTGATCAGCCCGGCCGCGCTCAGCTCCTTCAGGTGGAAGGACAGCGTGGCGCCGGGCAGCGCCAGCGCCTGGGCGATGTCGCCGGCCAGCTTGCCGCCGCGGCCGGCCTGCACCAGCAGGCGGAAGATCGAGAGTCGGGTGGCGTGGCCCAGGGCAGCCAGCGCATGTGTTGCAGTCGTATGTTCCATGATTCTAGAATAATGGAACTATCCGCGATGGACAACCCCATGCACCCCCTCCCCAACGTAGTGCCCGGCGCTCTGGACCTTCCCTCGGCCGCCAGGCTGGAGCAGGGCACGGCGCCGCGCCACCGCCCGCGCATCCTCATCCTGTATGGCTCGCTGCGCCCGCAATCGTTCAGCCGCAAGCTGGCGCTGGAAGCGCAGCGGCTGCTCGAACAGCTTGGGGCGGACACCCGGCTGTTCGATCCGCATGGCCTGCCGATGCTCGATGCCGAACCGGCCACGCATCCCAAGGTGCAGGAACTGCGCCAGGCATCGCTGTGGTCCGAAGGCCAGGTGTGGGTCAGCCCGGAGCGGCATGGCACGCTGACGGCGGTGTTCAAGAATCAGATCGACTGGCTGCCGCTGGAAGAAGGCAGCGTGCGCCCCACCCAGGGACGCACGCTGGCGGTGATGCAGGTCTGCGGTGGCTCGCAATCGTTCAACGTGGTCAACGCGCTGCGGGTGCTGGGCCGTTGGATGCGCATGGTGACCATCCCCAACCAGTCGTCCGTGCCCAAGGCATGGCAGGAGTTCGATGACGCGGGGCGGATGAAGCCGTCGGCCTATTACGATCGCGTGGTGGACGTGATGGAGGAACTGGTCAAGTTCACCCTGCTGGTGCGCGGGCGCAGCGACTACCTGGTGGACCGCTACAGCGAACGCAAGGGCGCGGTGGAGGCAGTCGCGCTTGCGGCCGCTGCCGGCGTGGTGGATGCAGCCTTGAACCAGGCGGAGGGCGCATGAACGCCGTCATTTACCACAACCCCAATTGCGGCACCTCGCGCAACACGCTGGCGATGCTTCGGCACGTGGGCATCGAACCGGAGGTTATCGACTACCTGGCCCACCCGCCCAGCCGCGCGCGCCTGGTTGAACTGATCACAGCGGCAGGCCTGGGCGTTCGCGATGCCATCCGGCAGAAGGGCACGCCCTATGACGCGCTGGGGCTGGGCGACCCCGCGCTCGGCGACGACGCACTGCTGGACGCGATGCTGGCGCATCCGATTCTGATCAACCGGCCGTTCGTGCAGACGGCGCTGGGCACACGACTGTGCCGCCCCTCCGAGGTCGTGCTGGAAATCCTGCCGCCGATGACGCGGTCCTTCATCAAGGAAGACGGCGAGGTGGTGGAAGCGCGGCGGGGGAGCTGACCGATCCCGATGCAGCAAACGCCCAAAGGGTTGCCATGACCATCGGGGGTTTCCGCTGCGCGCCGTGTGCACCAGCATCGCGACCAGGCAAGGCACCCGCCATTGCATGGAGGCAGCATGATCGGACGCATCAGCGGTATGTTCATTCTTGGGCTGTGCAGCGCCAGCGCGCTGGCCGCCGGGACGGGGTACCAGCCCCCCTTCCACCCCGACCAGCTGAAGGGCCCGCCGGCGGGCCGGCCCAACGAGGTGCTGGTGCTGGGCTCGCCGCACCTGTCGGGAATGCCGGACACCTTCGCGCCGGCCCAGCTGGAACCGCTGCTCGAGCGTCTGGCCGCATGGAAGCCGGAGGCGATTGCGGTGGAAGCCGTGTCCGGCCTGCAGTGCGACTACATGCGGCGCAATCCCGCGCGGTATGCCGACAGCGTGAGCAGCTACTGCGTGGATACCGGCCCGGCGCAGGCCGCAACCGGCCTGGACGTACCGGCCGCCAACGCCGAGGCCGAGCGCCTGCTGGCCCAGTGGCCCGCCACCCCCAGTGCGGCGCAGCGCCGACGGCTGGCTGCGGTATGGCTGGCCGCCGGTGAGCGCAACTCCGCGGTGGTGCAATGGCTGCGCCTGCCCGCCGAGCAACGCATTGCCGCCGACGGCATGACCGACGCGCTGGTGGCCTTCCTGGACAAACGCATGCAGCGGCGCGACGAGTCCGTGCTGGTGGCCGCCACGCTCGCTGCCCGGCTGGGACTGGAGCGGGTGTGGGCGGTGGATGACCACACCGCCGATTCGCCCACGCCGAAGGAGGTGGAGAAGGCGGCGGCCGATGCGATCAGGAAGGCGTGGGACAACCCGTATTCCAAAGCCCGCCACGCGGCGGACGATGCGCTGAACGCCCATCTGACCCAGCCGCACGGCATGCTGACGATCTACCGGGCGTACAACGCACCGGAAGGCGCGATGCAGACCTACCGCAGCGATTTCGGCGCAGCGTTGGTGGAACCGTCGCCGCAGGCATTTGGCCGCAACTACGTGGGCTACTGGGAAACCCGCAACCTGCGCATGGTCGCCAACATCCGCGACGTGGTCGGGCAGACCCCCGGCATGCGCCTGCTGGCCATCGTCGGCGCGTCGCACAAGCACTACTACGAGGCCTACCTCAACCTGATGCACGACGTGCAGCTGGTGGATGCCGAAGCCGTGCTGCGCTGACGCCCATCGACGGCGTGGTGCCAAAGCAGGCCGCTTTGAATGCAGGGGTTCGGATACGCCGGGAGATAACTTCCGGCCTATATCGCAGCCTTCGATGGCCATGCTAGGTTGCGCTGCCCAACACTGCCGTGGGCATCCATCCAGGGGCCCGCCGTGCGTGTCAGTCGATCCGTCTTGTTGATGGCGATCATCGCCACCGCGTGGGCCGCGCAGCCCACCCTTGGTCAGGCGAAGCCCGCCGGCATCTCACCGGCAGATCGCCACGCGCAGGTGGACGCCCTGTTCGCCCCGTGGAACGGCACCGCCACGCCCGGCTGCGCGGTGGGGATCTCCCGCGACGGTGTGCTGGATTACGCGCGCGGTTACGGCATGTCCACGCTCGAGTACGACATCCCCCTCTCCCCGGAATCGATCTTCCTCGTCGGGTCGGTCTCCAAGCAGTTCACCGCCTTCTCGATCGCGCTGCTGGCACAGGACGGCAAGCTGTCGCTGGACGATGACATCCGCACCTACCTGCCGGAGATGTCGAACATTGGCCGCAAGATCACCATCGCACAGCTGATCCACCACACCAGTGGCCTGCGCGAGCAGGGGCAGCTGCTGTACCTGGCCGGGTGGCGCAGCGACGACCTCATGACCCAGGACGACATGCTGGCGATTGCCAGCCGGCAACGTGGCGTGAACTTCGCGCCGGGCAGCGAAACGCTGTACAACAACCTGGGCTATACGCTGCTGGCGGTGATCGTGCAGCGCGTCTCCGGCAAGCCGCTGTGGGCCTTTGCCGATGAGCGCATCTTCAAGCCACTGGGCATGGCCGACACCCACTTCCAGGACGACCACACCGAGATCGTGCGCGGGCGTGCCGCGGCGTACCAGGCCGATGGCGAGGGTGGCTGGAAGATCAGCATTCCGGCATCGGACTACTACGGCCCGACCGGTCTGTTCAGCACCGTGGGCGACCTGCTGAAGTGGCAGGCCAACTTCGTTGACGGGCGCGTGGGTGGGGCAGCGTTGGTGGCCTCCCTGCAGCAGTCGGCTGCGCTGGATAGCGGCGCCGCAACTGGCTACGGCGGCGGCGTGTTCGTGAGCACCTACCGTGGCCTGAACACCATCGGCCACGATGGCGTGCATGCCGGGTACCGGGCCGACACGGTGGCCTTCCCCGACCAGCGGCTGGCGATCGTGACGCTGTGCAACGGCACCACGCTTGCACCTGCGGAGCTCAACCAGAAGATTGCGGCGGTGTATCTCGGGGACCAGATGAGGCCGATTGCATCGCCGGTGAAGGTGCCGGAAGCGGCGTTGGTGCCGCTGGCGGGCGTGTACTGGAGTGCCGTGACCGACGAAGTGGTGCGGGTGGACGTGAAGGACGGGGCGCTGCGTCCGTCCGGCGCGGCGTCCCCGTTGGAAGCGCTCGGCGGTGGGCTGTTCCGCGCGGGCGAGGTGGCGCGATGGCAGTTCGATACCTCCACCAAGGCGCTGCCAGGTACACGCGAACTGCGGATCTGGGACTCCTGGCCCACGCCGCGCGTCTTCTCGCGCGTTGACGCACCGATGCCCTCCGCCGAGGCGCTGGCGTCGTTGGCCGGGCAGTACCGTATCGACGAGGTCGGCATGACCTACACGGTGCTGATGGTGGACGGCAAGCTGACCGTGCGCTGGCCGCGCCAGAGTGACCTGGTGCTGGAGGCCGTGGGCGGTGACCGCTTCGTCAGTGGCCCATGGACGGTGACATTCACGCGGACGGCGGTGGGTGCGGTGGACGGGTTGACGCTCACGGCGCGCCGGCTGCGACGCCTGCGGGCCGAACGGCTCACCACGGTGGAGGTGCCGGCGGTAGCGGCTACACGTGCAGGCGCTGACCACGCGCGCTGACGCCTGACCCTCCAGCGCCGCCGGACTGGCTTATGATCCACCCACTTCAACTCCTGCACCGGCATCATGGACCGATCCCGTACGCACCTTGCCTGGCCACCGCGCGTGCTGGCCCTGCTTGCGCTGCTGCTGTTCTGCACCTCAGCTGCGCTGGCCCAGACCGCACGCAAGCCATCACCCTACGAGTACCGGCCAGGTAACGAGGGCGCTCCCACGTCGACCGAAGGGCCGGACTATCTGTCGCGCATCGACAACCGCGCGCAGTTCATGCAGCTCGCCCGCGTCTACAACGCCGGTACCGCGCTGGAGATGCCGCACCTGATCTTCGTGATCGACCGGCAGAACGCCGCGCGCATCTACTACATCAACACCCCGCGCATTGCGCTGCACGAGCAGTTCGTGCGCCGCCAGCGGCTGGTGCGCAGCCTGGACAAGGCCACGCTCAACGCCCAGTACCGTGACCCCGAGCGGCGCTTCCTGTTCGGCACGCTCAGCTGGCAGCGCGATCTGCCCGGCTACACCTTCGAGTTCTGGGAGGGCGACAAACTCACCGCGCCCCTGCTGCGGCAGACCGACACGGTGGTGCGCGCCTCCTTCCGCGAGCCGATCCGCTTCAAGACCAACTCCACCCAGCACGAGCAGCTGGCCGCCAGCATGGGGCTGCCCTACGTCAGCCAGGAGGCGCTGCTGCGTGAGCAGCGCTTCCTGCCGTTGAACACCGGCCGCGCCGAGGGTCGGCTGCGCATCGTGCGCTCGGAGGCGCAGCTGCGCACGCTGTCGCCGGGCGACATCCCGGTGCTGGATGAGGTGCCCATCGCGCTGTCACCGGTGGCCGGCCTGGTCACCCAGCGTCCCTCCACCCTGCTGTCGCACGTGAACCTGCTGGCCAAGGGCTGGGGCATTCCCAACCTCTACCTGCGCGATGCCCAGGCGGCCCTGCGCCCGTACGACGGCCAGTGGGTCGCCCTGGAGGTCACCCACAACAACTACCAGGTCACCCGGCTGACGCGCCCGGCACGCACGCCGTCGGCCACGGCGGCGCGCCCCACGGTGCGCAACCTGCCACGCCCGGACCTGAGCGTGGTCGCGCTCAAGCCGCTGGCCGCGCTGCGCGCGCGTGACAGCGGCCATTGCGGGGTGAAGGCGGCCAACCTGGGCACGCTGAAAACCGCGCTGCCACCCGCCGCGCGCGTGCCCGACGGCTTCTGCATCCCGTTCGCCCACTACCAGGCGATGATGCAGCGGCTGCGCATTCCCCAGCGCCTGCAGGAACTTCAACGTCGTCCCGGTTTCAGTACCGACGCGGCCGTCCGCCGGGACGCGTTGGCGGCGCTGCGTGCGGAGATCGCCAACGCCGCGCCTGATCCGGCCTTCGTGCGCAGCCTGGACAGCCAGTGGCGCAGCCAGTTGCAGGGCGGCGCGGTGTTCGTGCGCAGCTCGTCCAACTCCGAGGACCTGCCGGGCTTCAGCGGCGCCGGTTTGTACACCACCGTGCCCAATGTCACCCGCACCGACGACGTAGCCAAGGCCGTGCAGACGGTGTGGGCGTCGGTCTTCAACTTCGAGGCGTACGAGGCCCGTACGGCCGCCGGCCTGCGCCAGGACGCGGTGGCCATGGCGGTACTGGTGCAGCGTGCCGCGCCTTCGGACAGCTCCGGCGTGATGATCACGCGCGATCCGTTCGACGCCGCCCGCCGCCACATCACCTACATTTCGGCCAAGCGCGGCCTGGGTATCCGCGTGGTGGAAGGCAAGCGCCAGGCCGAGCAGGTGATGTACTCCACCTGGTCCAAGGCGGTGCAGGTACTGAGCCGGTCGGCTGAAGATACCCAGCTGGTGGCCGACGCGGCCGGCGGGGTGCGCGAAGTGCCCATCACCGGTTCACGCCAGGTGCTCACCGATGCGCTCATCGCGCGGTTGGCCCGGGTGGGCGCCAGCACCAAGCAGGCGCTGGGCGGCGTGGACCAGGACATCGAGTGGGCCGTGGTGGGGGATGAGGTGCTGATCCTGCAGTCGCGGCCGTACGTGGATGGCAGTGCGCGGTAGCGGATGTGCAGCCGGACGTGCCGGCGCCGACCGGACATCCGAGGCGTTCGGAGCGGCGCTTCACCAAGAATGGTCGCTGCGCAGGGGCGACCTGCGGGATGCGGTAGGAGCACGCCATGGCAAGGACCTGTGAATCTTCCCTGCACCGCAAGCAGCTGCTCGCAAGCGATGTGGCGGCCTGTTACTACTGCTTCGCCGAATTTCCGCCTGGTGCCATTGCGGCGTGGTGCGACGGCGAGCAGCAGGATCAAACCGCGCTGTGTCCACAGTGCGGCGTGGACGCCGTTGTGGGGTTCACCGGCGCCGTGGATGTAGCCTGGCTGCGGCACGCCCATGAGCAGGGCTTTGCATAGACGGCCACCGTGCGCCCACCCGACCGGTCAACCCGTGCCCCTCCCGCAACGGCATGGCCGCAGGCGTATTCTTGCCCCGGCGGCTGCCGTCGCCATCCTTGACTACAGGAGCTGGATCCATGCGCGCGCTGGTACTCGCTTTGATCTTCCCTTGGCTGGCACTCACGGCAAGCCCGTTGGCCGCGCAAGTCACCCCGGCGGCCGAGCCGCAGGCAGAGCTTCCCGATGTACCGTTGCCGGCCGAACTCGATCGTGTGCTGCGCGACTACGAGCGCGCATGGAACGCCGGTAACGCAGCAGGACTTGTCGCGCTGTTTGCCGAGGACGGCGTGATACTGCAAAGCAACCAACCGCCCGTGCGCGGCCGCGCTGCCATCGAGGCGGCCTACGCAGGCCAGGGGCAGGGCGGTTCACTGCGCCTGCGCGCATTCGCCTTCGCGGTGTCCGGCACCGTCGGCTATGTCATCGGCGGATACGGCTTCGGCGGTGGCCGACGCGATGCGGGAAAGTTCACCCTTGCCCTGCAACGCGCGGCGGATGGGCGGTGGATGATCTTTTCGGACATGGACAACACGAACGCCGCGCCTCAGACGCGCAAGCCGATCAACGCGCCCCATCCCGAGGCAGCGCCTGCCGCACGATCCTGAGTGCGTGGTGAGGGTGCTTGATGCGGCCAACATCACGCCGCGGAAAGGATGTTGCAGTGACACACATCGTGGACAGACACGCCTTTCTTTGAACCACCCAGGCGCAACGCGTATTCCCACCCCGCCAGCCCGAGAGCACGGCCATGCACCGCCGAACAGGGGGGCAGGGCGCAGCGTGAGCGCTACGCGCTACGCGCTGCGCACGTGCGCGGCGAGCACTACACCCGCAACGCACGATCAACGGTGCACTGTCGCCTTTACTTCGGTACGCCGGTCCACGATTTGCTCATGATCTTCCACTGCCCATCGGTCTTGAGCAGCACCACGTAGTCCACGCCATCCCATCCGGGGTAGTCCAGGTTCACCCGCACGGCGGCCAGGTTCTGGGCCACATCCACGATCTGGTAGCTGCGTTTGCGCTGGGCCTCGTTGGCGGCCGGCTTGCCATCGAACCCCTCGGCGAACTGTTCCCCGGTGCGGGAGGCCAGTGCCGGTCCGCGGGCTTCCGAGTAGCCGATCATGACGCCATCGCTGCGGAAGACCTGCTTGGCCAGTGTGTTGTCGGCGCTGCGGTAGGCGCGCATGAAGGTCTGCATGACCTGGTCTACGGCCGCACGGTCGCTGCTTTGTGCGGCGGCGGCGGTGGGAAGCAGCAGGAGCAGCGCGCCTGCAAATGCCAGGGGTCGGATCGAAGATGTCATGGGTGTTCCTGTGGTGTGGGTAGGCGAACAGCGCCAGGCGGCGCCCGGCGTTGGGTACTGCGGTGAATCAGTTCGGTGCGGCGCGCTGCGGCAACCGATGCGCAGGCGGGCCCAGCGCGGCCACCACGGCGTGGGCCACGGGCGCGGCAGAGGCGTAGTTCTGCCCGGTCACCAGCCGGCCATCGACCTGGATGTGCGGCGCTTCGCCGTCCACGGCATGGAACACGCCGCCGCGCGCGCGGACGGTCGTGCCGATCAGGAAGGGGAACTGCTTGAAGTAGGCCGCGCCCTGCTGTTCGTGCTCTTCGGGAAACCCGCTGACACGCTTGCCCGCGATCAGGTAGTCGCCGCTGGCCAGCCGCAGGTTCACGATGCCGGCCGTGCCGTGGCACACCGCCGAGACCACGCCGCCATTGCCCTCGTAAACCTGCAGGGCAATGCGTTGCAGCGCCGGGTGTTCGGGGACGCCGTACATGGCGTTGCTGCCCCCCACGTAATACACGGCGCGGTAGCGGGCCGCGTCCACCTGGGCGGGGGTGAAGGTGGTGCGCAGCGGGTCCATGATCCGCGCATCGTGCAGCCGGGCGGCCACGTCCGGGCTGACGTAGCCATCGAGGATCGGCACGGCGCCGCCGTCGGGGGACACCATGTCCACCGCGTAGCCGGCAGCGTTGAACACGTCCCAGGCATGCACCACTTCGCCGAAGCTGATGCTGGCCGGCAGCGTTGAGGTGCCATGCACTTTGCTGCTGGCGATGATGAACAGGATGCGGTCCGGGCTGCCCTCTGCGGGCCGCGCGGGGGCAGCCGTGGCCGCTGCAACAGGTGCGGCGTCGGTGCTGCAGGCACCGCCCAGCCAGACGCTCAGCAGGAGCAGCAGGCAGGCGGCGAAGGTGCGGAACGTGTGCATGGCGCTGGCTCGTGGGAAGGAGCCTGCACCCTATCGGATGTCTTTCAGATCAATATGTTGCGGAACGTTTCAGGAGTGCTGAAATCGATTCTGGGAGTCGCTGCCGGTGGCGCGGAACGCCGCCGGGGTGATCCCCTCCCACTTCTTGAAGGCGCTGTGGAAGGTCGACATCGACTGGAAGCCGGCCTCCTCGGCGACCCGCTCCAAGGGCTTCGGCGGTACCTGCTGCAGCAGGGCCTTTGCCTCGACCACGCGCAGCTGCGCCAGGTACTGCTTGAAGGAGGTCTGGTTGTTGTCGTTGAGCAGCTGCGACAGCCGCGCCTGCGGCATGCCCAGCCGCCGGGCCAGCCGGGGCAGGGTCAGCGCAGGGTCCAGGTGCAGGCGTTCGGTGGCCATCAACGTGGCCAGGGCCTGCAGTTGCGCGTCGGCCTCGGGTTCGGGAATGCGGCGGTCCTGGTAGGGCTCGATCGGCGCCTGGCCCGCGCGCAGGCGCAGCCAGGCCACGATGCTGGCCGCCAGGACGAAGGTGAACGACAACGCGCCTACGATGTAGGACGTGTAGCCGGCGGTGTAATACGCGATCCAGATGACCCAGATCCCCGCCAGCGCGCCCAGCAGCAACGGCGCCGCCGGCGTGCCGCGCAGGCGGTTGCGATGGACGTACAGGTGCCCGCTGGCCAGCAGCAGGTAGCCCAGCCACGCATAGTTGATGGCCGGGGTGATGCCGTGGCGCCACAGGTCCACATGGGTGGAATAGGGCACCACCACGTTCAGTGCGATGGCCATCACCAGCAGCGCGCCCAGGTGCCAGCGGTCTGCGCGGGCGGGGCCGGGGGCGTCGCCCTGGCTGGAGCGGATCAGGAAGAACAGGCACGGCCCGATGAAGAAACACGCCGTCAGGCCGAGCTGCAGCACCACCAAGGGGATGTCCGGCCAGAAATGGAAGGCCACCGATTTCCCGGTTCGCACGCCCACCATCAGGATCAGCAGCGCCAGCCAGCGCTGCGACGGCGCACCGTTGGCCCGCCACCACAGCACCGATGCCGCGACGATGCCGTTGAAGGCACCCAGCATGGCGAAGAAGAACAGGAAGTGTTGGCTGAGCATGGCCGGAGTATTGGGTAAAACGGCCCTTCGTCAAGCTGCCAGAAGTCCCGTGTGCGGCTGTGGCGGCACCGTCAACCGGGTCCTTCTATCCGTTCAGAACAAGCGACATGTCGGGATATCGGGCGCATAGGAAGTCAACGAACGCGCGCACCTTGGGCGCTGCCAGGCGCCTGGATGTGTGCAGTACCCATAGCGCGGGATCGGCGCCCGACACCACGCCCCACTGCACCAGATCGCCACGGGCGAGATGATGCCAGGCAATGGACTCTGGCATGAGAGCGACGCCCGCGCCTGCCAGTGCGGCGTCGCGGATCATGAGGAAAGAGGACAGCCTGAGCCGGGGAATGGGCTCCAGAACCAGGCGCCCGTCGTCCAGGTCCCAACGACCGGATTGGAAGGTCGAGGCGACGATCCCCGGCACCTGCCTCACCGCACCAGGGGCTGGTTGGGCAATACCGGGAGCGGCGACGACAACAAGCCGATCCTTGGCGAAGCAGCGTCCCACCAGGGTGCTGTCGGGGCTCGGATTGACCCGGATGACCACATCGAACTGCTCGTCGACCAGATCGACCATGCGGTCCTCAGCCACGACCTCGAGCAACACTTCCGGGTAGGCCGCGCAGAACGCAGCGCTTATCTGCCCCATGGCCAGTTGAGAGAACAGCACGGGGGAGGCGACGCGCAGGTGCCCGCGTGGCAACGCCATGCCTTCGCGGGTGGCGATCATCGCCTCGGCGACCTCTCCCATGGGCGCCTCGATTCGGCTGGCAAGGAGCTGGCCCGCTTCAGTGAGCATCAGACCCCGCGCGCTGCGCTCGACCAGTCTTACGCCGAGGTGCTCTTCCAGATCGGAAATCCGCCGGGACAACGTCGCTTTCGGTTTGCCGCTTGCCCGGCTGGCCTTGCCGAGGCTTCCACTTGCGGCCACCAGCAGGAAGTCACCCAGATCATTCAGGTCCATGGTGTCTCAAATATGGAACGGCAGGTCTACATATTGTCGTCTTCGTTCTGGCTGTGCAACGGCCTATCGTCGCTCCATCGTGTCCATCCCGGCGTCACGTCCCTGCACATCACGCATCGGACAGCACGGCTCCGGTCTGGCCATCGAGCGCAACCGCACCCCCTCGCGCGCCGACAACGTCGTCGCGGACTTCCCGCACTGATTCCTGTTCCACTCCCTGAAGGAGATTCACATGAGCATTCTTGTCACCGGCGCCACCGGCACCCTCGGCTCTCTCATCACCCACGGCCTCGCCACCGCAGGTGCCGACGTCACCGCTCTGGTCCGCAGCCGCGGGAAAGTGGCGTTCGCCGACGGTGTCACCGAAGTCGTCGGCGATCTGACCGACGTGCCGTCGATCCGCGCTGCATTGGCGTCGGCACGCACGCTGTTCCTGCTCAACGCGGTCACGCCGGACGAAGTGACCCAGGCGCTGATCGCGTTGAACCTTGCCCGCGAAGCCGGCATCGAACGCATCGTCTACCTGTCGGTCATCCATGCCGACAGGTTCACCAATGTGCCGCACTTCACCGGCAAGCACACGGTTGAACGCATGATCGAAAGCGTCGGCATTCCTGCCACCATTCTGCGTCCGGCCTACTTCATGCAGAACGAATTCATGGTCCAGAAGACGATCCAGGACTATGGCGTCTACCCGATGCCGATCGGTGCCGCCGGCGTCGCCATGATCGATGCGCGCGACATCGCGGAGATTGCCGTGGCGGAGCTGCTGCGACGCGATCGCGCTCCGTCTGCGCTGGACACCGTTACGCTCGATCTGGTGGGACCGCAGGCGTTGACAGGCGCTTCGGTAGCGAAGGTGTGGAGCACGGCGTTGGGTCGGGAAGTGATCTATGCGGGCGATGACGTGGCAGCGTTCGAGGCACAGATGGCTGCATTCGGTCCGTCGTGGATGGCCTATGACATGCGCCTGATGATGGCGGGCATCCAGACGTTCGGGATGCAGGCAACCGAAGGCACGGTTGCGCGTCTGGAGGCCATCCTTGGGCATCCGATGCGTACCTATGAGGACTTCGTTCGTGAGCTGACGACGAAGGGTTGATCGCCTCATAGGGTTGGGCAGCCGGGGAGTTACCGGTAACTCCCCGCGGCCGCGTCGAGCGCGTTCAGCAGGTGGGCTTCTTCAAGCGGCTCCGGCGATTGGCCTGCGTCCATTTCCCACGCCTGCAGCGGCGCGTTGCGTTCGGCGAACACGCGGACGATGTCGCGGATCTCACTGTCACGCTGCACATGGTCGTTGCCATACAGTTCGCAGGTGTAGAACGTGCCGCTGGCGCCCAGCGCCAGTTGGCCGCGCACGTGGGCCAGCGAAAGCGCCAACCGGCGGTGCAGGAATGCCGCCAGGTGCAGGTCGGTGGTGGGCAGCAGGGAGGCGAGGGCGATCTTCATGCTGCCAGTATGACCGACCGGGTGGGTCAGCCTGCGCTGCTAAAATCGGCGTCCGATCGACTCACTGCCGATGTCACCGCCCGTGCTCTACCACCTCAGTCTGAAAGGCAATGGCGCGCACATGATCGGATCGTGCGACGAAGTGGACCCGGCCAGTGGCGTTCCCACGTGTGCCACGTGCGGCTACCGCACCGATCCGGACTTCACCAACCCAGGATTCCGGATGCGCAGGCGCCGCCTGGACATCTCCTGCTGCTACGACGGCGCGGTGATTGTCAGCGACCGCTTCCGAACCCTGTATGCATCGTTGGGTGGATCCAACCTGCGCTTCGTGGACCTGCCGAAGGCACCGGGCTTCCATCACCTTACGTGCATCACCCCGGTCGCGCTGGACTATGCCGCCATGGGGACGCAGTGCCTGCGCTTGTGCTCCGGCTGTGGCCGCCACCTGGATGTCGTGGGCTGCGGCACCCTCGTGCTCGCTCCCGGTGCGCTTCTGGCAGGTAATGAGCTGGCCTTTTCCGACCGGTACTTCGGCTCCCACAACGAGGCCATCCCGCAGCTGGTGTGTGGTGAGCTTCTGGCGAAGGCCATTGGGGCCGCGGGACTGGTCGGCATCGATGCGTGCGAACCGGTGGCGATGTCGCAGTAGGGGTAGCAGCGATCTCTGTCGCGCCCCTCGCCGCGAGCGTGGCCGCTTCTGTTCGCAGCACGCGTTGTTATCGCAGCCACGCCATGATGCTGATGCCCGGCGTGCTGGTCACTCACGTACCACGGATTCTCACGGAGACCGATGGAGTGAAGCTGAAGCGATGATGGTCGCTCTTCACGCTGCCTCTACGTCTTCCAATCGCAGCTGAAAGCCGGTCATGGCTCTGGCGAAAAGGCCGCTATAGTCCGGGTTCCCCAGACGAAGGAGGGAGTGCAATGTTCCTCACCAAGCGACAGATCAACACCGCCCGTACGCTCACCGTGGCCATCATCGCCACCGTCGGTCTCAGTGCGTGCGCCACCTATAAAGACGAATTTGCAACGATCAACTCACGCCTCGACCAGCTCGACGTGAAGGTTCAGGGTGCAGCCCAGAGTGCCGAATCGGCCAACCAGTCCGCACAGCAGGCCAACCAGCGTCTGGATCAGATTGAAGGCCGCGTCCAGCAGCTTGAAAAGGCGCCCCGCCGCACGCCGCGCGGTTAATTGGAATCGGGTTCCGGTGGCCGTTGCAGGCCACCGGCGTCCCGTGATCACACCGTCTTAACTGCAAGGAACTGTGCCATCCCTACGTATTCATCTCCTGCATTCCGGTCCGTCTGTGGCGCGCTGGTCATGGCGTTGGCGTTGGCCGGCACCGACGTAGCCCGCGCCGAAGAACCCGTTGCCCAGCCAGCCGCCGCCGTCGATGAGCTGCCGCAAGGCCAGGAAGTCTCCGACACCGTGATCGAGCTTGCCGGCTGGGTGGTCGCAAGCAAGGACAGCCAGGGCTATCCCTTCGCGGTGCTGGACAAGGCCGCCGCCCAGATCCTGATATTCGGCGGCGACGGCCGGCTTCGCGGCGCGGCACCCGCGCTGTTTGGCTCGGCCATCGGCGATCATTCCGCACCGGGCGTTGCCGGTCTTGCGCTTCGCGCGATTCCGGGACGGGACCGGACCACACCGGCCGGTCGCTTCGTGGGTGGCTACGGCCCCTCCATTGATGCCGGCCGCGTGCTGTGGGTGGACTACGAGTCCGCCGTCTCCCTCCATCCCACCCCGCCCGGCACCCCGGCCGAGAAGCGTGCCGAACGCCTGGCATCGGCGTCGCCGGACGACAACCGTGTCACCCATGGCTGCATCAATGTCTCGACCCCGTTCTACGACCAGGTCGTGCGGACCACGTTCGAGCGCGGTGGCGTGTTCTACATCCTGCCCGACAAGGCGAGCATTGCCGAGACCTTCCCGGCGTTCGCGGAGAGCCGCGCGGCTGCGCAGGACGGCGACGGAAAGCGCACGCGTTCCGCCCGCAAGTGAAGGACGCATTGCCGTGTTGCCCTGTGCCCGCTTGACGGTGTATTGAAGGGCGCACGCAGCGCATTCCGCCCTGCCTGGCAGAGGAAGCGCCATGAAGCTTGTTGCGGCACAAATGCGCGCGCTTGCCGGTGATATCGACGGCAACATTCACCGGCACATCGCGGTCATTGAACGGGCCGCGTCCCACGGTGCGGCGCTGGTGGTGTTCCCCGAACTCTCGCTCACTGGCTACGAACCCCGCCTGGCGCAGCGGTTGGCGATGGCCCAGGACGATCCGCGCCTGGCGGTGTTCCAGGCACTCAGTGACCGGCACCAGATGCTGATCGCGGTCGGTGCCCCGTACAGCGGGCATGAGGGCATCGAGATCGGCATGTTCGTGTTCCGCTGCCGGCAAGGGCCGGCGGTGTACGCCAAGCAGATGCTGCATGCCGACGAACGGCCGTACTTCCATCCGGGCGACAGGCCCATGGTCTTCCCGCTGCACGGTGCGGTGATCGCGCCCGCCATCTGCTACGAATCGCTGCAGGCGGTGCACGCGCAGGCCGCGGCAGCGCGTGGGGCAACGGTCTACCTGGCCAGCGTGGCCAAGGCCGCGCGTGGCGTGGAGACAGGCTACCGGCATTACCCTGCCATCGCGCGGCAGCATGGGATGACCGTGATGATGGCCAACGGGGTGGGCGCGGCCGATGATTTCGTCATGGCGGGTCGCTCCGCCGTCTGGCGCAATGACGGCCAATGCGTGTGCAGTGCCGATGCGGAGGGCGAGGCGCTGGTGGTGTATGACCTGGCCACGCAGGTGGGCGAGGTACTGCCGATGGACGACGCTGCGGCCCCGGAACCGTCGCCCTGACGCGCGCGATCCCGGGGAGGTGCTGCTCGATTCTCAGCGTCTCACGCCATCAGCCGCGCGCGGCGAACGTGCCATGGAAGCCCAGCGGTACCGCATACGGCAGCCATGCCTGTACCAGCGGACCTGCATCGATGCGCTGCGCATCCAGCACCGCGATACCGCTGCGTTGGGTGGCCGCATCCAGCAGCGTACCCACCAGCCAGCCGTCGTCGGCGCTGCGGCTGCCCGGGCGCGGGACGAACACGTGTTCCTCGGCGAGGATATCGCGACCGTACCGGTGCACCTCGCGCCGACCCCGGTCCACGTCGTAGCTGGCCACCGCGTTGAAATAGGGCGCCGTTGTTTCGCCCTGCATGGCCGGTGCGTACAGGCGTGCACCGCGGCCGCCGGCGCTGCGGCGGTCGAACAGCGGGAATTCGATGCCCTGGATACCGGTCTCTTCCCAGTGCGCCTTCCCGGTACGCAGGTCCAGGTGCAGTTCACGCAGCGAGGCATTGGAATGGGTCGCGTGCGCGGCATCGCCGGCCATCGCGGCATGCATCGGTGAGCGCGCTTCGTTGATGTCGTCGTGGCGCACGGTGCGCATGACGATGCGACCGTTGCGCTGGTAGGCGTCGCCGAAGTGGTAGGCCGCGGTGAAGTCCGCTTCGAACCACTGCGCGGTATCCGGCGCCGCCTTGGGTACCACGGCAATGCGGCAGGGGCGGTCCGGGGCGAACTGCAGGCGCTCGAAGAAGGCCGCACCGGATGGCTTGACGTCGAACGGCATCAGCATGAAGACCAGATGGTCGTCGGTCATGGCGAAAGCATGCAGGTAGCCCATGAACGGGGTGTCCAGCACGGTGGCCGAGCGCAGCTGCCCGTCTGCGCCGATCTTCCAGACCAGCAGGCCGGTGCCGCCCAGCAGCGACAGCGAGCCGAAGTTCCACACGGTGCCATCGTGGTCCACCAGCGGGTGCGCGGAGAACGGCACGGTGGCCAGGTCCGGGCGCCAGGTGGTGGGCCCCATCGTGGTCAGTTCATCGGGGTCCAGTTCGAACGCCGAGCCGGCTTCGCACAGGGCGAAGAGGCGGCCATGGATACTGATCACCGAGGTGTTGGCGGCGTTGGCATCGTCGTTGTTGCGTACCACCTGCATGTCTGGCACGGCGGTGCCGGCGGCCGGGTACAGGAAGCGGCCGGCCTTCTGCTCGCGGGTGAACTTGGGCGTGGCCACCATCCGCGCACGATGGGTCAGCGTGCCATCGCCGTTGAAGTGCCAGCCGTGCACCATGCCGTCGCCGTCGAACCAGTGGTCGTAGCGGAAGCCGTTGCGTTCGGTCCAGGCCGGGCCGTTGCGGTACAGCGTACCGGCCAGCCCTTGTGGCAGGCGGCCCTGCAGCTGCACCGTCGCCGGCCCCAGGCTTTCAGTGGTGACGCTGCGCCAGCCGGTCAGCCACGGGTGCTGCTGGCGGGCGGCGGCGAACGTGGCGGCATCGCCGGCCATGGCCGGCAGGCTGCGCAGGGCAGTGGCGCCGATCACGGCGGTGGTGGTGGCCGACAGCAGCGAGCGGAGGAAACGGCGGCGGTCCATGCGGGAATCTCGTAAGAGGGGCGGAAGAGGGCGTGCGGTCAGCGCAGTGCGATGTCGATGGCCGCGCCCTCGGCCGGCACCTGTACCCGCGCTTCGTCGAAGGTGGGCTTGCGCTGCACGCGCGGGTTGTTGCTGAAGCCGTAGCCTTCCACCGGAATGCCCACCAGGTTGGTGTCCAGCGTGCCGTTGTCGTTCTCGTCATGGGTAACCAGCACCGCGTAGTCGCCGGCGGGCAGGTTCTTGAACACCACGTGCGCTGCATCGGCGGTGGCCGGCAGGCTCTGCGCCTGCACCGGGGCCGCCTTGCCGTCCCAGCCGGCGGCGCTGTCCACCACCGCCAGGCGCACGGTACCGGTGTGGGCGCGGATGCCGTGCAGGTCCACCTGCAGGTCGCCGGCAGCGGCGGTGGAGGCCAGCAGCAGGCCGGCGAACGGAAGGCAGAACAGGGCGTTGCGGATCATGGCGGTGGCTCGGTTGGGTGTGGGGCCAGTCTGCCCAGCGCGCCGCCGGGGCCCCATGCCCAGTGGTCATCGATCCGCAGTGCCGGAAGTCACTTTCTGCGTCGCGCCCATTGCCGGTTGGCATCCTGCGCGGGCAGCATGCGCACATGCCTTCTTTCCTGCGCACTCTCATCAGCCCCCTCAGCCTGGCCGGCCTGCTCACCATCCTGGGCGTGGGGCTGTCGCTGGGGCTGCCGTCCGACGCCGATGGCGCGCTGCGCTGGAGCGTGCTCGGGGTCTTCATCGCGCTGTTCCTGGCCTACGACCACCTGCCGCCGCGGTCGCCGCTGCGCCTGGCCAGCGACGTGCTTCAGGCGCTGCTGGCGTTGTGGCTGTGCTGGCTGGAGCCCCGCGTGGGCACGGTGCCGGTGCTGCTGGTGGTGCTGGTGGCCCACCTGGCCGAGCACTGGTCGCCGCGCGCGGTGCTGGCCACCACGGTGGTGCTCAACGTTGCCCTGTACCTGGTGCTGCGCCACAGCGGCTTCAGCCAGCCGCTGCTGATCGTGGCGATCTACGCCGGCTTCCAGGCGTTTGCCGCGCTTACCGCGCACTACGCACGCAGCGCCGAGCAGGCACGCGACGCGCTGGCCCGGGTCAATGCGGACCTGCTGGCCACGCGCACGCTGCTGGCCGACGGCGCACGCGATGCCGAGCGCCTGCGCCTGGCGCGCGAGCTGCACGACGTGGCCGGGCACAAACTCACCGCGATGCGCCTGAACCTGCGTGCGTTGTCTACCGATCCTGCGCTGGCCGGCCGTGAGCAGGTGCTGCTGGCCGAGCGCCTGTCCGCTGAGTTGCTCGGCGATATCCGCCAGGTGGTGCAGTCCATGCGCGATGACCGCGGGCTCGACCTGGCCACCGCGCTGCAGGCGCTGGCGGCGCCGTTCCCCCGGCCCGGGCTGCGCGTGCGCATCGGCGCGCAGGTTCGCATCGGCAATCCGCTGGTGGCCGATGCGGTACTGCGGCTGGCCCAGGAAGCACTCACCAACGCGGCCCGGCATGGCGATGCCAACACCGTATGGCTGGACATCGACACGGACGCCCACGGCGTGCGCATCGACATCCGCGACGACGGCCAGCGCAGCGAGCGCATCCGCGAAGGCAACGGCATCACCGGCATGCGCGAACGCCTGGCCGAGCTGCAGGGGCAGCTGGAACTGGCGCGTACCGATGCCGGCGGCATGCACCTCATCGCGCGGTTGCCGGCATGAGCGCGGCACCGGTGCGGGTCGCATTGGCCGACGACCAGGCCTTGGTGCGGGCCGGCCTGCGTGCCCTGTTGCAGGGGTTGGGGGTGCAGGTGGTGCTGGAGGCCGACGACGGCCAGGCATTGCTGGATGGCCTGGCCCACCAACCGGTGGACGTGGTGCTCAGTGATATCCGCATGCCGGGCCTGGACGGCATCCAGGCGCTGCAGCAGGTGCGTGCACGCGGCGACGCCACGCCTTGGCTGCTGCTGACCACCTTCGATGAGAGCGACCTGTTACTGCGTGCCAGCGAAGCGGGTGCGCAGGGCTTCATGCTCAAGGATGCCGCCCCGGAAGACCTGCATGAGGCGATCTGTCGCGTTGCCGCCGGCCACACCCTGCTGTTGCCGGTGAGCACCGACCCGGTGCGTGCGCGCTACCGCTTCCACGATGAAGCGCCGCCCAGCGATACCTTCAACGAGAAGGAAGTGGCGATCCTGCGGTTGCTGGCCGGCGGCTATTCCAACCGCGAAATCGCGCGCAGCCTGTTTCTGGCCGAAGGCACGGTGAAGAACTATGTCTCCACCATCCTGGACAAGCTGGGCACGCGCGACCGGACCCGCGCGGTGTTGAAGGCGATCACCCTGCGGGTGATCTGAGCCGCGTGCCCGGTACTCAGCCGCGCCGGCCCACGCGCGCCACCGCGACCGCTGCGACCGACGCCAGCAGCAACAGCAGTGCACTCACGCCGAACGTGGCCCGGTAGCCGGCACCGTCGTACAGCAGGCCACCCACGGTGGAGCCCAGCGCGATGCACAGCTGCACCACCGCCACCATCAGGCCACCGCCGGCCTCGGCGTCGCGCGGCAGTGTGGCGGCCAGCCATGACCACCACCCCACCGGCGCCGCGGTGGCAACCAGCCCCCACGCCGCCAGCAGCACGGCGGTCACCGTCAGCGAATGGCCGAACACGGTCAGGCCCAGCGCGATCACCGCCATCAAGATCGGGAACAGGATCAGTACCGGGTACGGGCTGCCCTGGAGCAGGCGTCCCACCAGCAGCGTGCCGACCAGGCCGGCTACACCGATGGCCAGCAGGATGCTGGACAGCGCGGGCAGGGCGACGCCGGTGGTGCCTTCCAGGAAGGGCCGCACATAGGTGAACAGCGTGAACTGCCCCATGAAGAACAGACCCGCAGCGAGCATGCCCAGCGCGGGCAATGGGCGGGTGAGCAGCCGCAGCGCGCCGGGGCGTGCCGTGGCCTGCGGGGCCGGCCGCATCGACGGCAGCGCAATCCACTGCCATGCCAGCGCGATCACCGCCACCGGCACGATGCAGAAGAAGGCACCGCGCCAGCCGATGATGCCGCCCAGGTAGCTGCCCAGCGGCGCGGCCACCACCGTGGCCAGTGCGTTGCCGCCGTTGAACAGCGCCAACGCCTTGGGCACCTGGTCCGTCGGCACCAGGCGGATGGCCACGGCCGCCGACATCGACCAGAACGCACCGATGACCACGCCGATCAGCGCCCGCCCGAGCATGTACATGGCGTAGTTGGCGGCCGTGGCCACCACCACGCCGGACACGCACATCAGCACCGTGAGCAGAAGCAGCAGCGCCTTGCGGTCCATGCGGCCGGCCACGCGCGCGGTGAGCAGGCTGGTGACCACCGCGAAGGCGCCGGAAATGGCGATGCCGTAGCCCACCCAGCCTTCGCTCACCCCAAGCGTGGCGGCGATCGGCGAGAGCAGGCTGACCGGCATGAATTCCGAGGCGATCAGGGCGAACACGCACAGGCTCATGGCCAGCACGCCGCCCCAGTCGGCCGGATGAGGCACAGCGTCGTGGGCGGCGGTGGCAGGCAGGGGAGGGGAGGCAGGCGTGGACATGATGACTCGGTAGGGGCGAAAACAGGGCGCCGGCCCGCGATGGGCCGGCGTTTGTTGCGGGCTCAGCGGGCGCGCAGGTGGGTGGTGAAGAACGCGGTCAGCGCGTCGAATGGAATCAGCGCCACCCGGTCGTACAGGTCCACATGCCCGGCGCCGGGAACCACCAGCAGCTGCTTGGGCTGGCCGGCCAGGCGGTAGGCCTCTTCGCTGAACTCACGCGAGTGGGCGGTCTCGCCGGTGATGAACAGCATCGGTCGCGGCGAGATGGTCTCGATGTCGGCGAACGGATAGAAGTTGAGGAACTTCAGGTTGCTGGTCAGCGTGGGATGGGTGGTCAGCGCCGGCGAGGATCCGGCCGGGGTGTACTCGCCGCGCGGGGTGCGATAGAAGTCGTAGAACTCGCGTTCAACCGGCGAGGACCTTTCATCGATGCTGTGCACCGATCCGCTGGTGTACTGCACCGGCCCGCCGGCGAATTCCACATCGCGCTGGGCCACCGCGGCGGCAATGGCCGCCTTGCGCTGCGCCACGCTCACCGCGTGGCCAAGACCGTTGCGGTTGGCTGCGCCCATGTCGTACATGCTCACCGTGGCGATGGCCTGGATGCGCGGGTCGATCTTCGCCGCGCTGATGACGAAGCTGCCGCTGCCACAGATGCCAATGGCACCGATGCGGTCCTTGTCCACGAACGGCTGCGTGCGCAGGAAATCGACTGCCGCGCTGAAGTCCTCGGCGTAGATGTCCGGCGAGACGGCGTTGCGCGGCTGACCTTCGCTTTCGCCCCAGAACGACAGATCCAGCGAGAGGGTGACGAAGCCCTGCTCGGCCATGCGCGTGGCATACAGGTTGGCGCTCTGCTCCTTCACCGCACCCATGGGGTGGCCAACCACGATGGCCGCGTGCGGCACGCTGCGGTCCAGATCCTTGGGCACGAACAGGTTGCCGGCCACCTGCATCTGGTACTGGTTCTTGAAGGTGACCTTCTGCACGGTCACCCGGGGGCTGGAATAGAAATTGTCTGCGCCGTGGCTCATATCGGCTCCTGAGGCAAAGAGGGGAAGGGTCAACAGCGCAATCAGCGCAAGCAACCTGGGCATGGGCGATCCATCGGTGAGTGGGCCAGCCCAGTGTGGTCGCGCGGGCACCATTTGATTAGCTAACCAATCGGGAATGACGCTGTTAGATGCGCTAATCAATGTGGCGTGCCAGACTTGCCCCATGGCACGCCGCAATCTCAATGACCTTCTGGCCTTCGTCACCGTTGCCCGCGAAGGCAGCTTCACCCGTGCCGCCAGCGTGCTCGGGGTGACCCCGTCCGCGTTGAGCCAGGCCTTGAAGGCGCTGGAAGAGCGGCTGGAGATCCGCCTGCTGACCCGCACCACGCGCAGCGTGTCGCCCACCCAGGCCGGCGAACGCCTGCTGGCCGCCATTGGCAACCGCTTCGACGAGATCGAAGCGGAACTGGACGCGCTGACCGCGCTGCGCGACAAACCGGCCGGCACCGTGCGCCTGACCAGTGGCGACTTCCCGCTGCGCACGCTGCTGCTGCCGCGGTTGATGCCCCTGATGCACCGCTACCCCGACATCAACATCGAGTTCGATGTGAGCTACGGCCTGCGCGATATCGTGGCCGACCGCTTCGACGCGGGTGTCCGGCTGGGCGAAAGCATCGACAAGGACATGGTGGCTGTGCCGATCGGCCCACCGTTGCGCATGGCGGCGGTGGCCTCACCGGCCTACTTCGCCAGCGTGCCGCCGCCGAAGGTGCCGGCGGACCTGACCGGGCACCGTTGCATCAACATGCGCTTCCCGACACGAGGCGGGCTGTACGCCTGGGAGTTCGAGCGTCGGGGGCGTGCAGTGAACGTGCGCGTGGACGGCCAGCTGACCTTCAACACCTCGCCGCACATGGTGCTGGCCGCGCTGGACGGGCTGGGCATTGCCTTCCTGCCCGAGGATGAGTTTGCGCCGCACCTGGAAGATGGCCGGCTGGTGCGGGTGCTGGCGGACTGGTGCCCGCCGTTCCCGGGCTATCACCTGTATTACCCCAGTCGCCGGCAGCATTCGCCGGCGTTCGCGCTGGTGGTGGAGGCGTTGCGGCGCTGAAGCGGGCGGCCGTGTTTGTCAGTGCCGCTTACAGCGTGGTGCTGTCCACCAGTTGGCGTCCGGCCTGGGTCAGGTCGATGTCGCCGTCTTCGGCCTGCGCGGCGTAACCGGCTGCCACGGCCCAGTTCGCGTCCGCGTCCGATACCGGGCGGGTGGCGTTGATGTCCTCCAGGATGCGGCGCTGCTCGGCGGTCAGGCTCACGTGGTCGGCCCGCTGGACCCCATCGCGGCCCCGCCCTGTCTGGCACGGATGGCACGGCGGTGGTTCACCCACCACACCAACCCGGGCAGCCCATACAACAGGGCGCCGACCAACAGAAATATCTTGAATGCGGTGTTCATGGGGTGCCTTCGATAGCAGCCTGCCGGGCGTCCAGCGGAGGGAAACCGGAATGAATTTCCCAGGCGACAGCTGCAGTTCAGCAGATGCCACGTGAAGCCGCTGTCCATCCGGCGCGGCAATGCCGTGACGCGGACCACAAAGACCGTGCACTTCATGCCCAGCCCACACACGCTTTGTACCCTCGTTGCCTGCGCCCCACTGGAGCAACGATGCGCCCGGATACACCGATGTCTTCTTCTGCCGCTACGCCCTCACCGGCACGTCGGCTGCGCCGCTGGCTGGTTCGCCTGCTGCTGTTGGCCGCCTGCGTGGTGGCGGTGGGTGCCCTGTGGAACAGCCGCTGGGCAGAGGTGCCGCGGGCGATGTGGACACTGGCACGGATGCCGCCGCCCACCGCGTTGCCGGTGCCCGTGGACGGGGTGACGGCCCGGCGCATTGCCGATACGTTCGGCGCGCCCCGTGGCCGCGACCGCACCCATGCCGGCATCGACATCTTCGCCAAGCGCGGCACGCCGGTGCGCAGCGTGGGCGACGGGATCGTGGCCGATGTCCGCGAGGGCGGGCTGGGTGGGCGGCAGGTGTGGGTACTGGGCCCGGCCCGCGAGCGCTACTACTACGCCCACCTGGAAGGCTGGCGCGACGGCTTGGCGCGCGGCGAAGTGGTGGCGGCCGGCACCGTCCTGGGCTACGTGGGCGACAGCGGCAATGCCAAGGGCACGCCAGCGCACCTGCATTGGGGCATCTACGGGAGCGAAGGCGCGTATGACCCGCTGCCGTTGCTGCGCGCATGGACGCCGGCCCCGGGCGCAACGCCGGCAGCGCGGCGATGACGGCGGGCGCGCGCTAGCGGGTAGCGGGCGTGCTGGATACCGGTGCCAGCGCTTGGCCAAACACCTGCAGCGCCTGCGCGATGGCCGCTGCGTGGGCCCCAGCCTGCGGCGCCTCCGGCGGGCACAATGTGGCCAGGCGTTGGCGGCCGAGCGGAGTGCAGGCGGACAGGAATTCGTAGTGGCCTACGCCGGGCAACGCGCGCAGCGTCGCCTGCGGTGCGAGCGCTGCAAGCACCTTGCCATTGGTGGATGGCGGCGCTACCGCATCGGCGTCGCCAAGCAGAATCGACACCGGCTGCAGCAGTGCGCGCAGCTGCGCCGGCGTAAACGCCTGCACGATGGCCGGTGCCATCAGGAAGGCGGCACGCACACCGGGCACGCCGTGGTCATCGCCTGCCTGCGCCATGTAAGGCGCCAACGCGGGCGTCGCCGCTGCGTCGATGCGGGCCTGCAGCGTGGAGGCGGGCATTTCCAGCTGCGGCTGGCACACCCCGTCATCCGGGGTGGCGCGGCAGAACGCCAACAGATGGGCCATATCCACGCGCGCACCGGCGGCGGCCAGCGCGGTGAAGCCGCCGGCGGAGAAACCGGCCACCCCCAGGCGCGCGGCATCCAGGTGCGCGCCGAGCTGGGGGTCGGCCTGCACTGCGGCGAGGGCGGCCTTGAGGTCCTCGGCCCGTTCCCAGATCAGGATGCTGCCGGCCAGCGTCATCGGCTCCACGCCGTTGTTGCCCGGGTGGTCCACCGCGATCACAAGGTAGCCGGCCCGCGCCATGGCAATGCCGAACCAGCCCATCATCCGCGCGCTGCCACCATTGCCGTGCGACAGCAGCAGGGTGGGCAGGGCACCCGGCGCAATGGGCGCGTCGACGGCGGCGCTGCCCACGTTGAACAACGGGGCGTCCGGTGGCCCGATGGTGATGGGCCGCTCGCGCGCACCGGGCGCAGCCGGGTACCACACGGTGTAGCGCAGGCCGTCGTGATGCGCGGCATCGCGCACCGCGGCGCTGGCGCTGCGGGTCTGGCCATGGCGCTCGCCGACAACGGCAGGCGCGGGCGCTGCCAGCGCGGGGGCACTGGCCAGGCAGAGCAGCAGGGTCAGGCAACGGGCATGCACTCGCATCGGCGTTCTCTCAGGTAGGGTCGGTGTCGGCCAGGGGCAGCCAGATTTCCACGCCGCCGTGGCCACTGTGGGCGTCAAACCGTGCGTCGTAGCGTTCCAGCTCCGGCGCATCGGCCAGGCTCAGCCCGGACGCGGGCAGGTAATGGTTCAACAACCAGTACCAGGTGGAGCGGATCGCCGAGATGTGGCCGGCGTGCCATGCCACCACGTAACGGTGGGCGGGAATGCGCACGGTCTGCCAGCCGTCCGGCAGCGCCGCGAAGCCGGCCACGCCGATGCCGGCGATATAGTCGAAGCTGCCGTCATCGTCGCTGTTGCAGCACACGCCGTAGCTCACCTCCGGTGCGGTGGGGCAGTGCAGTGCCAGCCGTTGCCATTGCGAGGGAATGGCGGCCACCGACGCGCCGTGGTGGCGCGCGCCGATCCCGGCTACCAGCAAGGTGTCGGCGTTGACGATGCGCGGTGGCTGCGCGCAGGGCAGGGCATCGTCGTGCAGCTTGATCGCCTCCACCAGCGCGATGCTGTCCAACCCTTGCGCGCGCACCTGTTCCGGCGGGCGACCGAACTGCTCGGAGAACGCACGGGTGAAGGTGGGATGTGAGGCATAGCCTGCGTCCAGCGCGACCTGCAGGATGTCGCGCGCGCCGCCGGCCAGTTGCCGCGCCGCTTCGCTCAGGCGTCGCCCGCGCAGGTAGCGCACCAGCGAGGTGCCGGTGCTGGCCTGGAACACGCGGGACAGATGGAACGGCGATACCCCCACCACGCGCGCCACGTCGGCCAGGGCGATCGGCGCGGCGTGGTGGCTTTCGATGTACCACAGGGCCCTGCGTGCCGCGCTCATGCCGCCTTCCGGATCGGGACAGGCACGCAGCGTAGCCCAGCATCGCCTGGGCCGCTTGGCCGTTCTTGCTACAGCGTGAGGTTCAACGACACGAACAGGCTGCGCCCCGGAGCCGGCGAGAACATCGGCTGGTCATTGCCGCCCCAGAAGAAATTGTCGTACCACGCGTAGGCGTAGGTGCGGCCGGTGAGGTTCTTCACCTGCAGGTCCACGCTGAGCCGCTCCGACACCGCGTAGCCGGCGCTGGCGTCCAGCACCGCGAAGCCGCCAAAGCGACCGTGCTGGTTGCGCTCTTCGATGTAGTAGTCGCCTTGCCGGCGGCCCTGCATGCCGAAGCGCCAGCGCGCATCGGGGCGGTAGTCGGCCCCGATGTTGGTGATGTGGCGCGGCGTGGCCAGCACCTCGTTGCCGGCCAGCGAGCGGCCGTCGGCGGTGAACGCGCTGATCACCTTGGCCTGCTGGATGGCGTGCGATGCCCAGAGCGTCCAGTGCGCGCTCACGCGTGCGTTGAACTGCAGGTCCACGCCGCGTCGCCGGGTCTGGCCCAGGCCGACGGTGGTGCCGGTGGCGGGCATGTTGGCCACTTCATCGGTGGCGTCCTGCTGCCAGGCGGCGACACGGGCCTGGATGCCGTCGGCCGGGCTGAAGCTGATGCCCAGTTCCTTGCCGGTGTTGATCGACGGGCGGAAGGCGGCCTGCCCGCTGGTCAGGTAGGCCGGGGCGGTGGACCCGGTCAGCACCTGGAAGGTGCGGCCCCAGTTGGCATACACGTTGAGCGAGGGGGTGAACGCGTACGCCACGCTGAGCTTGGGTTGGTCTATCCAGCCGGAGCGCTGCAACGGCGCGCGGACGCCGCCGGGCAGGTGGGTGTCGCCCGAGAACCGATCCACCCGCCACGCCGGGACGATCTTCAACGCGGGTGTCGGCTGGATCACGGCCTGCAGGTAGCCGCCGACGTTGTCCAGGGAATAGCGGTCATCGTTCTGGATGCGCGCCGGTACGGCATCGAAGTCGGTCGGGATGCCGTAGGCGTAACGCAGTCGCCGGTACGCGTTGTCCTGCTGTTCGGCGTTGATGCCGCCAGCCACGGTGAGCCGCTCGCTGGCGCGCCAGGTCAGGGTGCTCAGCAGCCCCGTCTGCCGTTCGTCCCACTGCCGGCGCTGGCGCGGCGCGTTGCCGGGTCGGTAGTCGGTGAAGGTCACCTGGCGGTCGTCCTCGTACCGGTTGTAGTACAGCCGGTTGCTGAGCTGCAGGGTGTCGGTGAGGCGCAGGTCGAGGTGCGCGCCGAGGGTGTGCATGTCGCGCACATCGCCATCGTTGGCATTCTTGCGCGGCGATGCGCGGCGCGCGTTGGCCAGTTCGGTGGCGGTGAGGAAGCCGGGTTCGTCGGCAACGTGGTGGTACACGCGCGCGACCAGGCCGGCCTTGAGCACGTCCTCGTCGCTGCCGATGAACCACTTGCCGCCCAGCGAATACTTGCGCGACCGGTCGTGGTCGCGATAGCCGTCCGAGGCCTGGGTGCCGATGAAGTAGTTCTGTGCCACACCGTTGGCCTCGCGACCGAGCGCGACCTGCACTTCGCGGCTCTCGAAACTGCCGACGCTGAGCCGGGCATCGGTGTAGGTGCCGCCCTGGCGGGTGCCGATGTTGATGTTGCCGCCGATGTTGTGCAGGCCGTAGCGCGGGTCGTTGGTGCCGCGCACCACTTCGATGTAGTCGATGTCCAGCGGGAAGATCATGTCCACGAAGCGCTGGTTGCCGCTGTTGACGTTGCTGGGAATGCCGTCGATCAGGATCTTGATGCCGTTGATGTAGCCCTCGCCGTTGAACGCACGGAAGCTGGCCTTGCCGGACTCGGCGCCCTGGCGGGTTTCGGTGAGCTGGATGCCCGGCATCTGCCCCAGCAGTTCCCAGCTGTTGCCGACGTTCTTGTGCGCGATCTGGTCGGCGCCCATCACATCCACCGAGGTCAACACCTGGCGCGACGCCAGGGGGCCAGTGCTGCCCTTGCGGGCGTCCACGCTGCCGAGGGTGACGGTTGGATCTGGCGCGGGGGCGGCGCCGACATCGAGGGGGAACAGGGCCGCCAGCAGGGCTGAGGCAAGAGCAGGGGTCTTCATGTGGAAGCGGCGTCAGGCAGTCTCGATATAGCAATGATATAACATTGCAACCGTGGTGACCCACCCCCGCTGCCAGCCGTAGGCCATCTGTGAGCCCTCGCTACGGAACCGCGACGCGCCTGCAGGGCGAAGTCATCCCGTGCCGGCTTGCGTGAGCGGGCTCACGCCACCCCGCGCAACCACGCCGTGATCGCCTCGCGCAGCCGTGGATGCGCGGGCACGGTGATGCCGAACGCCTCGTGCAGCACGGTCAGCACATCGTCGGCGTCGTTGAGCATGCGGCGCTCGCTGGGCTGCCCGCGGCGGTGCACGGTGTAGGCCCCGGCGCCGATCGTGCGGCGCCCGTCCGGCCCGGCCAGGGCGACCCGCAGCTGTCCGGGGAAGGAGGAGTGCGGGTGCGTGCACACATACCAGTTGCCCACCTCATGGTCGATGGGGGCCTGCACCTGCAGGTCGAAGTGGTAGAGCGGCCGCCACTCGCCGGCGATGTCCACCCGCAGCAGGAACTGGTCGTGCTGCTGGTCCAGCCGATAGTGCTCGTGCGGCGTGGCCTGGGCGAACCGATGGTCCAGCCGCAGCGGACCGGTCGGCGTGTTGCCACCGAAGCCGACGTCGGCGATGTAGTCCACCGCGTCGATCCGCACCAGCACCAGCATATGGGTGCGCGCGGTGGGTGCGTCATCGGTGCGTCCCATGACCACGCGCGCGGCAAGGGCGCGGGCGTCGAAGCCCAGGTGCTGCAGCAGCGCCAGGAACAGCCCGTTGAGCTCGTAGCAGTACCCGCCGCGTCCTTCGCGCAGCAGCTTGTGCGCCACGCTGGGCAGGTCGATGGCCACCGCATCGCGCAGCAGCGTGGTGAGCGTCTCGAACGGGAACGTGGCGTTGTGACGTTCCTGCAGCAGCGCCAGCGTGGCCAGGGTAGGGGGCGGTGGCGCCGCCACGCCGAGGCGGGCCAGGTAGTCGTGACAGGTTTGCGGGTCCATGGGCAGGGGCCATGCGGGAAGGTGACGCCACTGTGGCGGCTCAACCGTGGTTGAGGTCAAGCACGGGCGATCGAACGCTGAATCGCGCCCGCGGAATGCCCGCCACCGTCATCTTGCCGTCGCTTGCCCCCGCTACAAGGGGCAGGGGTGGCAGCGCGCTGCGGCCGCTTCGAAAATGCAGCCTAAAGACCGCCTGTTTCCGGCCGATACCGATGCGTCAATCCGCCTGGAGCATCTGATGTCGGTCGTCCCCCGCCGCCCGTTGTCCCGGTTCGCCCGCTTGGGTGAACACCTTCCACGTCCCGGTTTCAGCCGCGCCATCGGCGCGCTGCGCCGGCTCAGTGTGGCACGCAAACTCAAGGCCGCGCTGCTGGTCTGTGGCAGCGGTCTGCTGGTCGTGGCGCTGGTCTACGCAGGTACCCGCTACAGCAGCGAGCGTGCCGCCGCCACGTTCGCCGCCCACCAGCAGAACGCCGCGCTGGCCAGCGCACTGGCCACCCAGGTGGCCGAAGCCCGCCGCCTGCAGACCCGCTATGCCATCCACTTCGACGCTGCCGACCGCGGCGCCCTGCAGCAGGCCCAGCAGCAGCTGCAGCAGTCGCTGCAGGCGTTGCAGCGCGCCCCGCACGACCGCGGTACCGCAGCCGCGTTGACCGCACTGGCGGCGCGCGCCCAGGAATTCACTGCCGGCATTGCGGCGCTGAACGACCGCGCCGACGAGATGGGGCGCGGCGACGCCGGACTGCGCGCGCAGCTGGACGCCAGCGCCGCAGCGCTCGATACCCTGCTCACCGACGCCGCCTACCTGCCATTGGCGCTGCAGTGGCAGCGCATGCGGCGGCAGGAAGCGCTGCTGTTGCTTACCGGTGATGCGGTGCACACCGACCAGGCCAGCGAAGCCAAACTGCCGTTCGACCTCGCGGTGTCGGCCTCGGGCCTGGCCGGTCCCACCCAGGACGCGCTGCGTGCCGCAATGGACGATTACCAAGGCGCGTTGCTGGCCTACACCGCCGCACGGGTGGGGCTGGACGTGGAGGCGATGGCGCTCACCGATACCGCCGCGCAGGTCGCGCCCGCGCTGCAGCACCTGCAGCAGGCGCAGGCGGCCGCGCTTGCCGCAGCACGCGCACGCCAGCAGGCCCAGGCACGGGCGATGACCGTGCTGTTCGCCGCGACGCTGGCGCTGGTGGCACTGGTGCTGATCGCCAGCCTGGTGCTGGTCATGCGGGCCGTCCGCCAGCCCATCACCGACACCCTGCGGTTTGCCGAGGACATCGCCGAGGACCGGCTCGACAGCGTGCTTGCCGTGCACAACCCGCACGACGAGATCGGCCAGTTGGCGCGGCGGCTGATCCACATGCAGCAGCGGCTGCGCGAGCGCATCCAGGCCGAGCGCGCCAGCGCCCAGGACAACACCCGCGCCCGCCAGGCATTGGACAGCGCCCAGGCCTGCGTGATGGTGCTCGACCCGGACGGGCGCATCGGCCTGCTCAACCGCGCGCTGCTGGCCGAACTGGCCACGCAGGAAACCCAATGGCGCGGCCAGCCCGCCGCGGCGCTGCACCCGGTGTTCGAACGCATCGTGGCCCAGCTGCACGGCAACGCGGCGTCCAGCCACGAGATCCTGCATGCCGGCATCGGCTACCAGCTGGTGGTCAATCCCATCCTCGACCACGACCAGCTGCTCGGCGCGGCCGTGGAGTGGCGCAGCCGCGCGCTGGAAACCACCGTGGAAACCGAGGTGGCCGCGCTGGTCGATGCCGCCGCGCAGGGCCAGCTGCACGGTCGCATCGACACCACCGGCAAGCAGGGCTTCGTGCACACGCTGGCGGTCAGCATCAACCGCCTGCTGGATACCTTCCAGGGCAATCTGTCCGGCGTGCAGGCGGTGCTGTCCGGGTTGGCCCAGGGCGACCTGCGCGTGCGCATGCAGGGCCAGTTCCAGGGCGTGTTTGCCCACCTGCGCGATGATGCCAACGCCACCGTGCAGCAGTTGACCGACATCGTGGCGCGCATCCAGCACGCGTCATCGGCCATCGACCACGCCGCCGGCGAAATCGTGGCCGGCAACCAGGAGCTGGCCGGGCGTACCGAGCGCCAGGCCGCGCACCTGGAAGAAACCGCCTCGTCGATGGAAGAACTTACCGCCACCGTGCGCCAGAACGCCGACGCCGCCCAGCAGGCCAACCAGCTGGCGCTGCAGGCCACCGGCGTTGCCCAGCAGGGCGGCGCCTCGGTGGCGCAGGTGGTGGCCAGCATGCGCGACATCGCCGACGCGTCGCGGCGTATCGCCGACATCACCGGGGTCATCGACGGCATCGCCTTCCAGACCAACATCCTGGCCTTGAACGCGGCGGTGGAGGCGGCGCGGGCCGGTGAGCAGGGCCGCAGTTTCGCCGTGGTGGCCAGCGAAGTGCGCCTGCTGGCCCAGCGCAGTGCCGACGCCGCACGCCAGATCAAGGGCCTGATCGAGGCCTCGGTGGACACCGTGGCCGCCGGCAGCCGCCAGGTGGACCAGGCCGGTGCAACGATGGGCCAGATCGTCGGCAGCGTGCAGCAGGTCAGCGCCATCATGGCCAGCATCTCGGCCGCCTCGCAGCAGCAGAGCGCCGGTATCGAGCAGGTGGGGCATACGCTGCTGCAGATGGATGGCAGCACCCAGCAGAACGCCGCGCTGGTGGAGGAAGCGTCGGCGTCGGCGCAGGCGATGGAGCGCCAGGCCGCGCTGCTGTCCGACGCGGTGGCCGCCTTCGTGCTGGAGGTGCCGGCGGTGCGGCCGGTGGCGGCGCGCGCGGTGGGCTGACCGCGCGACCGATACGCAGCCCTCACGCGTCTTCACTGGCCGCTTCGACGGGCGCTCATTATCCTGCACGCATGAGCACCCGTCGCACGCCCCCCGCAGCTTCCGCACGCAACGCCTTTGTCCGCGTCCGCGGCGCCCGCGAACACAACCTGAAAAACGTCGACGTGGAGATCCCACGCGACGCCCTGGTGGTGTTCTCCGGCATCTCCGGTTCGGGCAAGTCCTCGCTGGCTTTCGGCACCTTGTACGCCGAAGCGCAGCGGCGTTACCTGGAGTCGCTGTCGCCTTATGCGCGCCGGCTCATCGACCAGGTGGGCGTGCCCGACGTGGACGCCATCGAAGGGCTGCCACCGGCCGTGGCGCTGCAACAGCAGCGCGGCACCGCCAGCGTGCGCTCCAGCGTGGGCAGCGTCACCACGCTGTCCAGCCTGCTGCGCATGCTGTACTCGCGTGCGGGCAGCTACCCGCCGAAGCAGCCGATGCTGTTTGCCGAAGACTTCTCGCCCAACACCCCGCAAGGCGCCTGCCCGAACTGCCATGGGCTGGGCCACATCTTCGAGGTCACCGAGCAGTCGATGGTGCCCGACCCGTCGTTGAGCATCCGCGAGCGCGCCATTGCGGCGTGGCCGCCGGCCTGGCACGGGCAGAACCAGCGCGACATCCTGGTCACCCTCGGCTATGACGTGGATATTCCCTGGCGCGACCTGCCCAAGAAGCAGCGCGACTGGATCCTGTTCACCGAAGAACAACCGGTGGCGCCGGTGTATGCCGGCTTCACCCCGGCCGAAACCCGCGCCGCGCTGCGTCGCAAGGAAGAGCCCAGCTACATGGGCACCTTCAGCGGCGCGCGCCGCTACGTGCTGCATACCTTCGCCACCACGCAGAGCGCGATGATGAAAAAGCGCGTGGCGCGCTACATGGTGGGCACCGTATGCCCGGTCTGCGACGGCAAGCGGCTCAAGCGCGAAGCGCTGTCGGTCACCTTCGCCGGGCTGGATATCGGCGCGCTGTCGCAGCTCTCGCTCAGTGCCATGGCCGATGCGTTGCGCCCGGCCGCCGAAGGGCGCTTCCAGGCGCCTGCTGCGTCCGGCACGCGCAGCCGTGCGGCCGGTCGCAAGGCGCAACAGGCGCGTGCGGCCGCCGGTGGGCCATCGCACGTGGGCAGCAGCGACGTGCGCCGCACGCCGGACCTGTCCGAAGAAAAACGCATTGCCGCGCAGCGGATCGCGCAGGACCTGGTGGAGCGCATCGGTACGCTCGAAGCACTGGGCCTGGGCTATCTGTCGATGGACCGTGCCACCCCGACGCTGTCGCCCGGCGAACTGCAGCGGCTGCGGCTGGCCACGCAGATCCGCTCCAGCCTGTTCGGTGTGGTGTACGTGCTCGACGAGCCGACCGCCGGCCTGCACCCGGCCGACGGGCAGGCGCTGTACCACGCGCTGGACCAGCTCAAGGCCAGCGGCAACACGTTGTTCGTGGTCGAGCACGACTTGGAGATGCTGCGCCGTGCCGACTGGCTGGTCGATGTGGGCCCCGGCGCCGGCGAGCACGGCGGGCAGGTGCTGTACAGCGGGCCGCCAGCGGGGCTGCGCACGGTCAAGGCATCGGTGACCGCGCCGTATCTGTTCGATACCGGCGGCGGCACACGTCGCACCCCGCGTACGCCCGCGGCCTGGCTGGAACTGCGCGGCATCCACCGCAACAATCTGCATGGGCTGGACGCGCGCTTTCCCATCGGTGCGTTCACGGCGGTCACCGGCGTGTCCGGCTCGGGCAAGTCCAGCCTGGTCAGCCAGGCGCTGGTGGAACTGGTCAGCGAGCATCTCGGTCACGAGCCGGTGCGCGAGGAGCCCGACAGCGAGCTGCCGGTGCCCAGCAGCATCGAACGCACCCGTGGCCGCCTGCATGCCGGTGCCAGGCACATCACGCGGCTGGTCAACGTTGACCAGAAGCCAATCGGACGCACCCCGCGTTCCAACCTGGCCACCTATACCGGCCTGTTCGACCACGTGCGCCGCCTGTTCGCCGCCACCCGCACCGCCAAGGCACGCCGCTACAGCGCCGGGCGTTTTTCCTTCAACGTGGCACAGGGCCGCTGTGACACCTGCGAAGGCGAAGGCTTCGTGCACGTGGAACTGCTGTTCATGCCCAGCGTGTACGCGCCATGCCCCACCTGCCATGGCCAGCGCTACAACGCCAAGACACTGGAAGTGGAATGGAACGGGCGCAACATCGCCCAGGTGCTGGGCATGACCGTGGAGGAGGCTTTGGCCTTCTTCGCCGACGAGGCCCCGGTGCAGCGCCCGCTGCAGCTGCTGCGCGACATCGGCTTGGGCTACCTGCGGCTGGGCCAGCCGGCCACCGAGTTGTCCGGGGGCGAGGCGCAGCGGATCAAACTGGCCACCGAACTGCAGCGCAGCCAGCACGGCAGCAGCCTGTACGTGCTGGATGAGCCGACCACCGGCCTGCACCCGGCCGACGTCGACAAACTGATGGCGCAGCTGCAGGGGCTGGTGGACGCGGGCAACACCGTGGTGGTGGTGGAACACGACCTGCGCGTGGTGGCCGATGCGGACTGGGTGATCGACGTCGGCCCGGGGGCGGGCGAGCAGGGCGGCGCGATCGTCGCCGCGGGCACGCCAGCGCAGGTCAGCCGCGCCACGGCAGGCGCAACCGCGCCCTACCTGCGCCGCTGGTTCCCCTGACCCGGTCGACGGTAGAGCGACGCCATGCGTCGCTACCCCAACCAACCACCCGGGTCACGGCGTAGCCCACGCCTCAATCTCGCCCGCCTGAAACGGCCCCAGCTTCTGCTTGACGATGCGCCCGCGCGCATCCACCAGCACCGAGTAAGGCAACAGCCCCTGCGCGTTGCCCAGCCGCACGCTGGCATCGGCCGGCCCGGGTGTGTCCAGCACGATCGGGTAGCCCACCGGCACCTGGGCCAGGAAATCGCGCACGCCTTCGGGGGTATCCAGCGCCAGCCCCAGCACCTGCACGCCGTCGGCCGGCTGGGCGGCGGCAAAGGCGGCCAGCGCCGGCATTTCCTCCACGCATGGGCCGCACCAGCTGGCCCACACGTTGATCAGCAGCGGGCGCCCGCGGAAGCGGGCCAGGTCCACGGGCGTACCCGACACATCGGGCAGGGTAATGGCGGGCATCGCATCGCCGATCCCGGCGCCCGGGGTCACCGCGCGCGGTGGCGGGGCCGGTGTTGCTGCACCGGGACGGTTGAAGAACCACGCCCCGGCGGCCACGCCCAGTACCGCCGCCAGAACGGCCACCACCGCAAGTTGGCGGGGTGGCCGCGGGCTCATCGCGCGGTCCGCAGCAGGGCTTCTTCGACGATGGCCTGGGTGAGCACCGTGGGCAGCACGGTCGGCGGTGCGCCCGGGCCATACACCACGTACAGCGGCACGCCCACGGCCTTGTGCTCATCCAGGAACGCGGTGATGTCCGGGTCGACGTTGGTGTAGTCGCCGCGCATGTACACCGCGTTGGTACGGCGCAGGGTGTCGTGGAAGGCGTTGGTGCCCAGCACCGTGCGTTCGTTGGCCTTGCAGGTCACGCACCAGTCGGCGGTCATGTTGACGAACACCACGCGGTTGTCCTGGCGCAGGCGGTCGAGCATCTGCGGGGAGTAGGCCACCACGTTGTCGGCGGCGGCCGCGGCCGCCTTGGCCGGCGGCACCAGCCGGGTCACGCCCCACACCGGCACCAGCGCGGCAAGCAGCAGCAGGAGGGCCAACAGCCCGCCCACGCGCTGGCTGCGCCAGCGGCTGCGTTCGTACCACCACAGCGCCAGTGCCAGCACCACCAGGCCACCCAGCACCAGCGTCATGGCATCCACGCCGCGCTGCTTGCCCAGCACCCACAGCAGCCAGATCGCGGTGCCGTACATCGGGAAGGCAAGCACGTGCTTGAGCGTTTCCATCCAGGCGCCCGGGCGCGGCAGGCGCTTGGCCAGCGACGGAATGAAGCCTATCAACAGGAACGGCAGCGCCAGGCCCAGGCCCAGTGCCATGAACACCAGGATCGCCGGCACGGTGCTGGCGGTGAACGCATACGCCAGCGGCAGGCCCATGAAGGGCGCCACGCACGGGCTGGCCACCACGCAGGCCAGCACGCCGGTGAAGAAGTCCCCCACCGGGCCACTGCGCGCGGCCAGCGACTGGCCCACACCGCCCAGGCTGCCGCCCAGCGTGAACACGCCCGACAGGCTCAGGCCCACGGTGAACATCAGGTACACCAGCGCGGCGATGAACCACGGGTGCTGCAGCTGGAAGCCCCAGCCCGCGGCTTGGCCGGCGGCACGCAGGGCCAGCACCAGGGCACCGATCGCGGCAAAGGCCACCAGCACGCCAGCGGTGTACCAGAGCGCATGGCTGCGCGCGCGCTGGCGGCTTTCGCCGCTCTGCGCCACGCCCAGCACCTTCAGCGACAGGATCGGCAGCACGCACGGCATCAGGTTGAGGATCAGGCCACCCAGCAGGGCCAGCAGCAGCGCGCCGATCAGCGTGGTGGGCGCGGCATCGTCGCCCGGCGGGCGGGTGCGCTGCGCGTTGTCGGCGCTGGCATCGGGCACGCTCGACGCGTCGGTCGCGGCGGCGGCCGTGTCGTTGGGGCGGATCAGCATCGGCTGGGTGGCGATGCCGGCGGCGTCGCGCTCACGCGCCGGCGCGCGCTTGTCCTTGCCGGGCAGCGGGGCAATCACTTCGTTCTGGTGCGCGGCTTCGTCAGCGCGTGCGTTGACCTTGCCGGCCGGCAGCGCCAGCTTCACCCGGCGCGTCATCGGCGGGTAGCAGATGCCATCGGTCTGGCAGCCCTGGAAGGTGATCACCAGGGTGGCTTCGTCGGCGTCGGCACGGCTGCGGCGCAGCGGCAGCTTGACGTCGACCTGGTCGAAATACACGGCCACATCGCCGAAATGTTCATCGCGGTGCGACTTGGCCGCCGGCCATGCCGGCTTGTCGGCGCGGATTCCGGCGGCACCTTCCAGCTTCAGCGAGGTGCGGTCGCGGTAGAGGTAGTAGCCCGGTGCCGGGCTGAAACGCAGCAGCACGGTATTGCCGTCATCGACAATGGCGTCGAAGCCGAACGCGCGCTCGGACGGCAGCGGCAGGGCCTGGGTGTTGGCGGCGCCCGGCAGGCGCAGGCCGCCGCCGTTGCCGGCCAGCGGATTGTTGAACGGCGAGGCGCCGAGGGCCGCAGGCGCGGCGGTGGCCGGGGCCACGCCCGCAGCGGCGCCGCTGCCGGCGGGCAGCTTCACTTTGATGCTGCGCTTCTGTGGCGGGTAGCACACCCCGGCATCGGCACAGCCCTGGTAACGCACTTCCAGGGTCACCGTGTCGGTGCCGTCGTCGGCCTTGCCCGGCAGCACGGCGGTGAGCCGCTCGCGGTAGGTTTCCACCTCGCCGAAGAAGTCGTCGTGGTGCTTCTTGCCGGCCGGCATCTGCAATGCCTCGGCGGCAAAGCCGGCATCGGCCTTGACCGTGGTGCGGTGGCGGTACAGGTAATAGCCCGGCGCGATCTTCCAGCTGATCTCGACGCGGTCGCGATCACGCGCCTGGGCGGTCAGCCCGAACGCCTCGTCCACCGGCAGCAGATCTTTCTCGCTGACGGCCCACGCCGGCAGGGACACCACGAACAACGCGCACAGCGCGGCAACACGACGAAACAGCGTCATCAATCACTTTCCTCACGGGTCTGCGCCCGAATCCAGTCCAGGTACGCCGGCAGGCCGGCGCGGGTTTCGACCGCGATGCACTCCGGGAGTTCATACGGATGCAGCGCATGCACCCGTGCGATGGCCGCGTCCAGGCGGCTGCCGGTGGTCTTGATCAGCAGCTGGACCTCGTGGTCCTCGCTGATCTCCCCGTGCCAGCGGTAGGTGGAGTGCGCCCCGTCCAGGCGGGTAACACACGCGGCCAGGCGTTCTTCCACCAACGCACGTGCCAGCCGCGTGGCGCAGGCCGCGTCGGGGCAGGTGGTGAACAGCATGAATACGGGATCGACGGTCGACATGACCGCCGAGTATAGGACTGCCAGACCCGAATGGTCCGGCCGGCGCCGTTGCGGCGCCGGCCGGCGGGGCTCAGTTGAGCAGCTGGCAGCTCGTCGGCTTGGCCGAGGTGAACAGGGCCGGGGTGGCCCATTCGGGGTGGTCGATGAACGGGTTGCGGTTGCCCTGGAAGCTGTAGATCACTTCATTGCGGGCGCGTTCGGCCGCATCCGGCGGGTCGGACAGGTGCCATTCGATCAGGGTCGAGAGCAGGCCCATGTACGCCGGCGAGGCCGAGGTCTTGACGATTTTGGCCCGGTCGTCGGTCAGCTCCAGGTCGGGTTCGGACTGGCCGGTCTTGGCGTCTTTGCCCCCTTCATAGCGGATGGCCATGTACATCACGGCCCGCGCCATGTCGCCCTTGCGGTGGCCCCACACTTCAAAGGTGCCGGTATTGCCGTCCGGCGTGCGCACCCAGTTGGAGTTGCCGGGATAGCCGCCGCTGCCGCCGCCGAAGCCGTTGTTGGACTCGGTGGCGCGTTCGCCGCAGTTGCTGTCGCACTTGCCGAACGGCTTGTTGCCGCGGTCGGCGTTCCACTGTGCGTCGGTCAGGTACAGCATGTGGGTGTCGGTGTAGGGCGCATACGGCAGGCCCTTGTCGCCGGTGGTGTTGGCAAAGCCCAGCGAGTTGGGCCAGGTGTGTTCGCGGTTGTAGGTCAAGCCGCTACCGGTGCCCGCGCGGCCGCTGACCTTGGTGTAGCTGCGGTTGCGGTAGGCGTCCAGGATCTTGCCGCTGTTGTTGGGATCTTCGTCGGCGATTTCCAGGATGGTCCAGGTGCTGGTGCCCGAGCCGCTGTACGGGTAGGCGGTGTGGCCCTTGATGGTTTCATGCAGCGAGCAGCGCAGCTGGCTGGGGTTGGCGGTGTTGACGCGCGAGTAGTACTCGCCGGGGGTGCCGGGATCGGGATTGCCCGGGTCCGGGTTGCCGGTGCTGCTGGCCACGGTGAAGGCGATGCGGGTGTCGGCGGCGGGGCGGGCGCCCTGGGCATCGCTGACCTTGGTGGCGCGGATGTCGAACCGGCAGGCTTCGCCCGCCACCAGGGCGGTGTTGGTGGAGACGGTGAAGGTGCTGCCGCTGCTGGCGTGGCTGAGCGGCACGGTGCCGGACTGGCCGCAGCTCAGCACGAATGCGCCGGTGGCCAGGGTGACGGTTTCGCTGAAGGTGACGGTGAGGTCGGCGGCGGCCGGGAAGGTGCTGGCGCCTTGTTCGGGGGTGGTGGTGCGTACCGACGGCGGGGTGTTGGGGCCGGTGCCGCCGGTGCCGCTGAAGGTCTGGCCGTTGTTGCAGGCGCCGAAGGTCTGTTTGGCCGATTCGGCCCAGGTGAAGTGGGCGTACTGGCTGCCGCTGCCGGTGAGCTGGAGGGAGGTGCCGGGGGCGGTGCTGTTGCTTTCGCTGACGGGGATGTTCTGGCTGGTCAAGCCGGCGGCCGGGCCGCCGCTGGCGGTGATGGTGCCTTCGTAGCTGATGAACTGGACGACTTTGCCGCTGGCGTCGACGAGGGCGATGCCGTCGTTGGCGCCGTTCTGGAGGCCGTTGGTGGGGTAGGTGACGGTGGCGAGGGTGGCCTTGCCGCACGCGGCGGCGGTGCCGGCGGGGACGGGGTTGTTGGCATACACGGTGGCGGCCGAGGGGCTGCTGCCGTTGTACAGGTAGAGGCGGTAGGTGCTGAGGTCTTCACCGCCGGTGGCGACGACTTCGATGGCTTCGCCGACGTCGCCGGCGGGCGTGCTGTCGTCGTAGTGCAGTTCATTGATGAATACATCCGCCTGGGCGGTGCCGGCCAATGCCAGCAGGCACGCCAGGGACAGCGGTGTGAGCAACCTCATCTACGTCTCCTTGTGATTGGTTATTGCTGGCCGAATCTAATCAATCCAGATGACACATCTATCGATATGGCGGGACTTAGGTTCCGCAGTGGGACGTGCGTCAAGGAATTGGCGGGGGAGGGTTCTTTTTTTTCGAAGCTGAAAAGCCGGGCAAAAGCAGGAGCCAGAGCTGGAGCCAGAGCTGGAGCCGTGAAGCCAGAGCCTCGGTTGGCCGGTCCTCCAGGCTGGGCGGGGGTGTGAGGGTTCACGGGACACGCTGCAAGTACGTCCCTGTAAGCTCCGCCACCGCATCCATGCGGTGGAGGGTCCCGTGAACCCTCACACCCCCACCCCAGACAGTTGGCTGGCGGCCCGGGGAGAGCGGGTGCAATGCCTTTTCCTGCTGGGCGGGGAGGTGCTCTGTTTCTGCTATTCCGTGAGCAACGGCAGAGTGTCTTAGGGGTGGTGGGGGTGGGGGTGCGGGACCCTCGGCGCCATGGATGGCGCCGCGGAGCCCCAGGGATGGGTTTACGGCGTGTCCCGCACCCCCGCCGCCACCAGCCCAGCGCGCCACGCCCGCAGGCTTCGCTTCGCAGTTGCCCTTGATCTTGCCTCGGGCCCCACCGGCCGCCGGCCGGAAAAATTTCGTCTTCGCCCCTTGAAAGGGAAGTGCCCAGCACCATCTCTGCTCTGTACCCGCACCGTCGGGTTTTTTCGTGAGCGTGGCTGGCAGTCGCCCTGTGCGAGTGCTAACATCGCCAGACTTTTCCAGACCAATCAACAACTTAAAAGGGTCTCACATGAGCATCAAGCCGCTTCATGACCGCGTCGTAGTCAAGCCGATCGAAGCCGACGAAATCTCGTCCGGCGGCATCGTGATTCCGGATTCCGCCAAGGAAAAGTCCACCAAGGGTGAAGTCGTGGCCGTCGGCCCGGGCAAGCCCCTGGACAACGGCAGCGTGCGCGCGCCGTCGCTGAAGGTCGGTGACAAGGTCATCTACGGCCAGTACGCCGGCAGCAGCTACAAGTCCGAAGGCGTCGAGTACAAGGTCCTGCGCGAAGACGACATCCTCGCCATCATCTGATCCGGTCGACCGTATCCCCCATTCAAGCAGCCGGGCATCGCCCGGCTCTACATAAAAGGTAATCGCAATGGCTGCCAAAGATATTCGTTTCGGTGAAGACGCTCGTTCGCGCATGGTGCGCGGCGTCAACATTCTCGCCAATGCCGTCAAGGCAACCCTGGGCCCGAAGGGCCGCAACGTCGTGCTCGAAAAGAGCTTCGGCGCCCCGACCATCACCAAGGATGGCGTGTCCGTTGCCAAGGAAATCGAACTGGCTGACAAGTTCGAGAACATGGGCGCGCAGATGGTGAAGGAAGTTGCTTCCCGCACCAACGACGACGCCGGCGACGGCACCACCACTGCCACCGTGCTGGCCCAGGCCCTGATCCGCGAAGGCGCCAAGGCCGTTGCTGCCGGCATGAACCCGATGGACCTCAAGCGCGGTATCGACAAGGCCGTCATCGCCGCCGTCGCCGAGCTGAAGAACATCTCCAAGCCGACCGCTGACGACAAGGCCATTGCCCAGGTCGGCACGATCTCGGCCAACTCGGACGAGTCGATCGGCAACATCATCGCCGAAGCCATGCGCCGCGTGACCAAGGAAGGCGTCATCACCGTTGAAGAAGGCTCGGGCCTGGACAACGAGCTGGACGTCGTCGAAGGCATGCAGTTCGACCGTGGCTACCTGTCCCCGTACTTCATCAACAACCAGCAGTCGCAGACCGCTGACCTGGACGATCCGTACGTGCTGCTGCACGACAAGAAGATCTCCAACGTGCGCGACCTGCTGCCCGTGCTGGAAGGCGTCGCCAAGGCCGGCAAGCCGCTGCTGATCATCGCCGAAGACATCGAAGGCGAAGCGCTGGCCACCCTGGTGGTCAACACCATCCGTGGCATCGTCAAGGTCGTGGCCGTCAAGGCACCGGGCTTCGGTGATCGTCGCAAGGCGATGCTGGAAGACATGGCCGTGCTGACCGGCGGCACCGTGATCTCCGAGGAAATTGGTCTGTCGCTGGAAAAAGCGACGATCAAGGATCTGGGCCGCGCCAAGAAGGTGCAGGTCTCCAAGGAAAACACCACCATCATCGATGGCGCCGGCGAGAAGGCCAACATCGAAGCGCGTGTCACCCAGATCAAGACCCAGATCGAAGACACCTCGTCCGATTACGACCGCGAAAAGCTGCAGGAACGCGTGGCCAAGCTGGCCGGCGGCGTTGCCGTGATCAAGGTCGGTGCTTCGACCGAAATCGAAATGAAGGAAAAGAAGGATCGCGTCGACGACGCCCTGCACGCTACCCGTGCAGCCGTTGAAGAAGGCGTGGTCCCGGGCGGCGGCGTCGCGCTGGTCCGTGCAGTCACCGCGCTGAGCGGCCTGAAGGGTGCCAACGAAGACCAGAACCACGGCATCCAGATCGCCCTGCGCGCCATGGAAGCCCCGCTGCGCGAAATCGTGGCCAACGCCGGCGAAGAGCCGTCGGTCATCGTCAACCGCGTCAAGGAAGGCACCGGCAGCTTCGGCTACAATGCGGCCACCGGCGAATTCGGCGACATGCTGGAATTCGGCATCCTGGACCCGACCAAGGTGACCCGTTCGGCGCTGCAGAACGCTGCCTCGATCGCTGGCCTGATGATCACCACCGAAGCGATGGTTGCCGAAGCCCCGAAGAAGGATGACGGCGCTGGCGCAGCTGGCGGCGGCATGGGTGGCATGGGCGGCATGGGCGGCATGGACTTCTGATGCAACGGCCAGCCCCCGGCTGGCCCGCATCGGTCCGGTAGGTACCGCAAGTAACGGCGAATGCCGTTGCTAACGTCGCTTGCGACGGCCCGGAGGGTGCCCGCCCGAAGGGAGGGCATACCGTTGGTCGGTACCCGCCACCCGCCAACGTACGACAAAAAACCCCGCCGGAAGGCGGGGTTTTTTTGTGCGCGTACTACGAGCTCACAGCGCGCTGGTCGGCGCCTCGACTTCTTCCTGCAGCCAGCGCAGGAACGCCGCGATGGCCGGATTCTCTTCGGCGCCGGGCAGGGTGACGGCGTAATACGCAAACCGCGTCGGCCATGGCTGATCCAGTACCACCGCCAGCCGCCCGCTGGCTACTTCGGCTTCGACATACAGGTCACGCACCAGCGCGATGCCCTGGCCGGCTTCTGCAGCGCGGATCAGCAACACGTCATCATCGAACGCCGGGCCACGTTCGACGCGCGGATCGGGTGGCAGACCGAGCGCGCTGAACCACAGCGACCAGTCGCTGCGGTCGGAATCCTGCAGCAGCGGGTACTGCAGGCAGTCCACGGCCGAGTGGATCGGCGGGCCCTCGGCGAGCAGCGCCGGGCAGGCCACCGGCAGCAGTACCGGCGCCGCCAGCGGGCGTGAGACCAGGCCGGGATACTCACCGAGACCGTGGCGGATGGCGATGTCGATGCGATCACGGCGCAGATCCGCCAGCGCCGATGAGGCCTCCACACGCACTTCGATCGCCGGGTGACGTTCGCTGAACCGCCCCAGCCGCGGCACCAGCCATGACGCGGCAAAGCTGGGCACGGTGCTGATGGTCAACGTCTGCCGCGCGTGGATCGCCTCCAGCGCGGCCATGCTGTCTTGGATCTGGTCGAAGGCGCGCGCCAGCGCCGGGTGTACCTGCGCACCGGCCGGTGTGAGCGACACCCCGTGGCGGCTGCGGGTGAACAGGCTGACCCCGGTACGCGCCTGCAGCAGCTTCAGTTGCTGGCTGATCGCGCCGGGGGTGACGCCCATGACATCGGCGGCCGCCTTGAGGCTGCCATGGCGGCCGGTTTCAACGAAAGCGCGCAGGGCGAGCAGGGGAAGAACAGCACCCATGACCTTAGTTTTTCTCTCTTGGTAGCGAAGGAAAAATCGTTCTACACGGCGTACTGCGCTGCGTAGCATCGTGATCATGTTGAGTCGGGTGTGTTTAGTCCAGCTGTATTGGCCGACCCCGATACCGCAACCACATTCCTCTCGTTATCCATCGCCCGCCAAGGAGACCGATGTGTCCCCAGCTTCGCTGCACCTGTACACCGACAGCTCACCCAACGGCTTCAAGATCACCATTGCGCTGGAAGAGCTGGGCCTTCCTTATGTGCTGCACCACGTCCGCATCGACGATGGCGCGCATCGCCACCCTGATTTTCTCAAGCTGCATCCCCATGGCCGCATTCCGGTGCTGGTGGATGCGCCACGTGGCATCACGGTGTTCGAATCGGCCGCCATCCTGCTGTACCTCGCCGACAGGACCGGGAAGCTGCTGCCCACCGCCGCCGTCGCGCGCTGGGACGCCATCACCTGGTTGATGTTCCACTCTGCCAGTGTCGGCCCGATCCTGGGCCAGCGCGTTCATGCGGAGATGTTCGCTGACGCGCCGCATGCGCCTTCCATCGCACGCTACCGCCGCTTGAGCACAGAGTTCTTCGCCACGCTCGACCAGCGCCTGGCCGACCGACCGTGGCTGGCCGGCGAGGAGTACTCCATCGCCGATATCGCCGGCTATGGCTGGATGCATATCGCACGACTCATCGGCTTCGATTTCAGCGCGTACCCGCACTTGAGTGCGTGGCACGCGCGCATGTCGCAGCGGCCCGCCGTACAGCGTGGGGTGCTGCTCCCCGAACCGGCCACCGGCCCCTGACCCAGGAACGACCACGATGACCCTGTTGACTGATATCACCCCGATGCAGGCGCCGCTGACGGGCGCATCCGCACCGATGTTCGCCCGCCACGCCGGCTACCAGCGCATGTTCCGCGAGGGGGCGCTGACGCTGGGTGTGTTCCTGCCCCTGCGCTTCTATCACGGCGACATGCAGGTGCTGGCCGGGCAGGCGGATCTGGTGAGCCAGCTGGACCGCGATGGCTTTGCCGCGACCTCGGTACGCGATGTGCCGTTGTTCGACCCGTTGTTCGGCGACGCAGGGCAGCTGTTTGATCCCTTCACGTATCTGGCCTTCCTGGCCGCGCGTACCGAGCGGCTGGCGCTGGCCACGGGCAGTGCGATCTTCTCGCTGCGGCACCCGATCGATCTGGCCAAGTCGGCGGCCTCGATCGACCAGCTGTCCGGCGGACGCCTGGTGCTCGGCATCGCGTCCGGTGATCGCCCAGTGGAGTTCCCGGCCTATGGCTTGGAGCATGCAGAACGCGGGGAGCGCTTCGCCGCATCGGTGGCGTACGTGCGCCAGCTGATGCAGCACGGGCCCCTGCAGATCGACTCGGCACTGGGCGCACTGCAGGGCGTGGAGCTGCTGCCCAAGCCGGTGGCCGGCGCGATCCCGCTGCTGGTCACCGGCACCTCGCGGCAGACGCTGGACTGGGTGGGGCAGCATGCCGATGGCTGGCTGACCTATCCCGAGGCTACCCACGATGCGGCCGGGCCGAAGCGACTGGCGGCCAAGATCCAGGCGTGGCGTCGTTTGATTCCCGACGGTGGCTTCCGTCCGCACGTCACCAACGAATGGCTGGATCTGGTCGACGATCCGAACCATCCGCGCACGCCGCTCAATGGCGGTTACACGTTGAGGACCGGCCGCAATGGGCTGATCGATCTGCTTGGGCAGTGGCAGCAGGCCGGAGTCAACCACGCCGCGCTCGGTATCCAGTTCTCGCAACGGCCGGCCGCCGAGGTACTGCAGGAACTGGCCGAGTATGTGCTGCCGTTGTTTCCGTCGCATGCGGGGCCTTTACCGGCCGAGATGCGCTGGTAGGCATGCCCACCGCTCCGTCATGAGTGGCGGCGCGGCACCTGTCAGGCCCGACAACGCGCGGCCCGCCGACGGTCGCGCCACGCCAGGCCCAGATGCGCAAGCAGAAAGCACAGCGCGCCGCCCACCATCATTCCCTGCGAGTACGCCATGGGCAGCCATATCGCTGCCGCCGCACCCAGCGCCATGCCAGCCAGGCCGGCGGCGACGGCAACGCGTTGCCGCGCCAGGTACTGCGCCTGCGCGCGCTGACGTTGCTGGATGGCCTCGCGCTTGTTGTCCGGTTGCAGGATGGCCTGAGCAATCGCGTCAGCTTGGGAAGGGGTCATCTACGCTTCCTTGTGAGTGATCCTGTCCCGGATCTTTGCCTGTCACCTGGGGTATGTAAAGTGCGGCGGGGTTCCAGATGCGTCGCAGTAGCGATATAGTTAGCCGCCGTACTATTCCGGATCCGCCTGCATGCTGGAAATCAAACATCAGGCCTTCCTGACCGAACTGGTGCGACGTGGCCAGCCGGACGCGGGGGAATTGGCGCTGTGTTTCCAGGTGCTGTCGCTGGCCAGCGCGATCGACCAGGACTGCGCCAGTCGTCTGGCACCGCTGGGCCTGAGCGAAGGGCGTTTCGTGCTGCTGTTCCTGCTGCGCGGCGCGGATACAGCGCTGTCGCCGCACCAGTTGGCCGAGCGCGCCGGCGTCACCCGTGCCACCGTGACCGGCCTGCTGGATGGATTGGAGCGCGAGCAGCTGGTGAGCCGTCACAGCGATCCCGATGACAAGCGGCGCATCCACGTGCGCCTGACCCGGTCGGGACAGACACTGTCGGCGCGCCTGTTCGACCAGCAGACGCAGTGGATCGCCTCGCTGTTTGCCGACATCAGCACCGCCGAACGCCAGGTGCTTGGCACGCTGCTGCAGCGCGTGTGGTCGCGCACCGATGCGGGGCGCACCTCATGAAAAAGCCGATCACCCGCGAGCGGCGCGGCCAGCTGGATCGGGGCGAGGCCGAAGCGGCCCACCTGGCCGAAGTGCTGGCCGTCGATTTTGCCCGGCTGATGGCCCATGTCGCGCCGACCTTGCCGGCCTCGGCGCTGGCCCCGATGCGCAACGCCGCCAAGCTGGGCATCACCCTGCGCATGCAGGGCGCCGCCACGCTGCTGCGCGCGCATGGGCACGGCGATCATGCCCACTGGTCACGACACGCCAGCGACACCGTACGGGGCTGGGCCTGCTACCTGATCGGCAGCGATCCGGCGCTGACCCTGGAGCGCAAGCTGGATGCCCTGCGCGCCTTGGCCGACGACCCGCACTTTGGCGTGCGCGAATGGGCCTGGCTGGCCGTGCGCCCCCACATCGCCGCCGAGCCGCTGCGGGTGCTCGCGCACCTGCAGGCCTGGGTCCACGACACGTCGCCGAACGTGCGCCGCTTCGCCTGCGAAGCGCTGCGCCCACGCGGGGTATGGGCCGCGCATATCACCTTGTTCAAGCAGGAACCCCACCATGCACGGGACCTGCTGGACGCACTGTGCTGCGATGAAGCGCGCTACGTGCAGGATTCGGTAGGCAACTGGCTCAACGACGCCGGCAAAAGCCAGCCCGACTGGGTCCGCGCGCTGTGCAGCCAATGGCAGCAGCGCCATGCCGATGATCCGGCCAATAGCTACATCCGCAAGCGCGCCCTGCGCTCGCTCTGACCCAAGGAATGCCATGTCTTACATGCTGATCGAGCTCTACACCGCCACCCCCGCCTGGACCGCGCTGGACCCGGTATCGCGGGGGGCGCTCTTCGCCCGCATCGGCGCGGGCATGCAGCATGTCGACCCGTCGCGGATCAAACCGCTGGCCATGGGCCCGCTGGATCCGGACGTGCCGCGCAGCAGCGCAGAGCAGTTCTACGCCGTGTGGCAATGCAGCGACCGCACGGACGCTGATGCGCTGCTGGCCGCCATTGATGGCACCGGCTGGCACACCTACTTCACCACCACCCACATCGCGGGCGCATCGGGTGGGCTGCAGCAGCATCTGGCCGAACTGGCGGCGCTGCCGAAGGCATGAGGCCCGCGCTCACGGTGGCTGAACACCGCCGTCGCAGTTGCGAATGAAACATTTTGCGCCGCACAAAAGCTGTGCTATCAATACTCCCCAATGAACGCACGCCCCGCCAATGCCTACTTTTGGTATTACTTTCCGAAGCCACCGGCGGAGGAAGGCATGCGCTCACCCTGAAGAAACCTTCAGACGCATTCCCGAAAGCCGCCAGCGCACCTGGCGGCTTTTTTGTTGCCGCCGCGCTGGGGACCCCCACTTCCAAGGAGTTTCCCCGCATGCCCCCGCACACCGATGACCTGCGCATCCGCAAGATCGAACCGTTGACCCCGCCGGCCCAACTGCTGGCCATGCTGCCCTGCGACGATGAAGCCTCCGACACGGTCAGCGCCTCGCGCGCGGCCCTGCACGAGATCCTGCACGGCCGCGATGACCGCCTGGCGGTGGTGATCGGCCCGTGCTCGATCCACGACCCGGTGGCCGCCATCGAATACGCCCAGCGCCTCAAGCCGCTGCGTGATGCCTACGCCGACGAGCTGGAAATCGTCATGCGCGTGTACTTCGAAAAGCCGCGCACCACGGTGGGCTGGAAGGGCCTGATCAACGACCCGGACCTGGACGGCAGCTTCAACATCAACAAGGGCCTGCGCGTGGCGCGCGGCCTGCTGCGCGACATCAACAAGCTCGGCCTGCCGGCCGGCGTGGAATTCCTCGACGTGATCTCGCCGCAGTACATTGCCGACCTGGTGGCCTGGGGCGCGATCGGCGCGCGCACCACTGAAAGCCAGGTGCACCGCGAACTCGCCTCGGGCCTGTCGTGCCCGGTCGGGTTCAAGAACGGTACCGACGGCAACATCAAGATCGCTGCCGACGCGATTGGTGCTGCGTCGAATCCGCATCACTTCCTGTCGGTGACCAAGGAAGGCGGCACCGCCATCGTCGCCACCGCCGGCAACCCGGATTGCCATGTCATCCTGCGCGGCGGCAAGACGCCCAACTACGACGCCACCCATGTGGAAGCGACCAGCCAGACCCTGGCCAAGTCGCACCTGGCCGCGCGCATCATGATCGATGCCAGCCACGCCAACAGCAGCAAGAACCCGGAGAACCAGCCCAAGGTCATCGCTGACATCAACGCGCAGCTGGCCAACGGCGAAGAGCGCATCGTCGGCGTCATGGTGGAAAGCCACCTCGTGGCCGGTCGCCAGGACCTGGTCGACGGCCAGCCGCTGACCTACGGCCAGAGCATCACCGACGGCTGCATCGGCTGGGACAGCTCGCTGGCCGTGCTGGAGAGCCTGGCCGAAGCGGTGCGGGCGCGGCGGGCGGTCCGGATCAGCGAAGCGGCGTGAGCCGAAGGTGCGCCCACGACGGCGCAGGAAACCACCTGCGTCGCATGGGCGGGCGCATATTGATCCGTGCGTCTTCGCCCATCGCGCCATGACGTTTCCAGGTAGAGCCACCCCATGGGTGGCTGCACGCGGACCACGGCGCACGAGCAGCCACCCATGGGGTGGCTCTACCGGAGGTGTGTCGCACGCCCGGTGATCACGGGGTACGCCGCAGCTTCGCCAAGGCCAGATAGATCGCCGGCGTGGTGTACAGGGTCAACCACTGGCTCACCAGCAACCCACCCACGATCGCAATGCCCAACGGCTGGCGCATCTCCCACCCTTCGCCAGTCGCCAGCATCAACGGCAGCGTACCCAGCAACGCCGCCACGCTGGTCATCAGAATCGGCCGGAAGCGCAGCCGTGCCGCCTCGCAGATGGCGTCGTACGACGACAACCCGCGCTCGCGTTCGGCCGACAGCGCGAAGTCGATCATCAGGATGGTGTTCTTCATCACCACGCCTACCAGCAGGAACAATCCCAGCAGCGAGATGAGGTTCAATTCGTTGCCGAACGCCATCAGCGCCAGCAGGGCGCCCACGCCGGCCGAGGGCAGCGTGGACAGGATCGCCAGCGGCTGCACGAAGCTCTCGTACAGCACGCCCAGCACCAGGTACACCGCCAGCATCGCACCCACGATCAGCCACAGCTGGCGCTCGCGCAGTTTGGAGAACCCACCGGCCTCGCCACTCAGCTTGGCCTGCACATGGCTGGGCAACATGATGCCCGCCATGGCGCGGTCCACCGCTTTCACCGCCTGGTCCAGGGTCACGCCGGGTGCGAGCGCGAACTCGATCCAGACCGAGGCAAACTGTTGGCTGTGGTAAATGCGGTCCGGTGCCATGCCGTAGGACCAGCTGGCAATGGAGGACAGCGGCAGGCGCTGACCGTCCTTGCCGATCACGTGGATCTGGTCCAGCGTGGACGGGTCCTGGGTGTAGCGCGGGTCCAGTTCCATCACCACGCGGTACTGGTTGAGCGTGTCGTACAGCGTGGCCACCTGGCGCTGGCTGAAGGCGTTGTTGAGCACCGAGGCGATCATGCGCATGTCCACGCCCAGCCGTGCGGCGGCGTCGCGGTCGATGTCCAGCACCACCTGGCGCATGCCCTCGTCGCCCTTGGATTCCACGTCCACCAGCTCAGGCAGGGCGCGCAGTGCGTCGGCCACCTTGGGGGCCCATTGCCGTAGGGGTTCCAGCTCGCCGGACAGCAGCTGGAACTCGTACTGGCCGCTGTCGCCGCTGCCTTCCAGCTTGATGTCCTGGTCCACCCACAGGAACATGCCGCCGCCGGGAATCTTCGGCATGTTGCTGCGCAGGCGGTCGATCACCTGCTGGCTGGATACCTTGCGCTCGGCCAGCGGCTTCATCTTGATCATGATGAAGGCGTTGTTGACCCCGCTGCGCCCGCCGATGTACCCGATGATGTCGCTGATGGCCGGGTCGGCCAGCAGCAACGTCCGATACGCATCGATCTTGGGCTGCATCACCTGGAACGACAGCCCGTCGTCGCCGCGCGCGAAGCCACGCAGCTGCGCAGTGTCCTGCTTGGGCACGATGCCCTTGGGCACCTGCTGGAACAGCCACACGTTCAGACCGATCACCGCGCCGAACAGCAGCAACGGCACGGCCAGCCAGCGCAGCATCGTCTGCAGGCTGGCCACGTAGCCGCCGCGCAGCCGCTCGAACAACGCCGTGCCGCTCCGCTGCAGCACGTTGCCCGCACCGGGCCGCTCACGGCCCAGCAGACGTGCGCACAGCATCGGGGTCAGGCTCAGCGAGACCAGCAGCGACACGCCCATTGCCGCCACCAGGGTCAGCGAGAACTCGCGGAACAGCTTCTCCACGAAGTCGTCCAGGAACAGGATCGACACGAACACCACCGCCAGTGCGATGTTCATCGACAACAGGGTGGCGCCCACTTCACCGGCACCACGCAGGGCCGCGTCCATCGGCGACGCACCGTTCTCGCGATGGCGGGCGATGTTCTCCAGCACCACGATGGCATCGTCCACCACCAGCACCGCGGCCACGATCAGCGCCATCAGCGACAGCGTGTTGAGCGAGAAGCCGAGCAGCGCGATCACCGCCAGTGCGCCCAGCAGCGACACCGGAATGGCCAGGGTGGGCACCAGCGCGGCGCGCCAGTGACCCAGGAAGGCCAGGACCACCAGCACCACCAGGGCAATGGCCAACAGCAGGGTCAGCTCGGCCTCGTGCAGGGTGGCGCGGATGACCGGCGAGCGGTCCATCACCACCTGCATGTCGATGCTGGCCGGCAGCAGCGCCTGCAGCGTGTCCATCTGCGCGTTGATGGCGTCGACGGTTTCGATGATGTTGGCGTCCGGCTGCCGGCTGACGATCAACAGCACCGCCGGGCGCTGGTTGTGGAAGCCGCTGGCATAGCGGTCTTCCACGCCCTCGCTGACCTGGGCCACGTCGCGCAGGTGCACCGGGCGGCCCTCGCGCATGGCGATGATCAGGTCGCGGTACTCGGCGGCGGTGCGCAGCTGCAGGCTGGCCTCCAGCTGCCATTGCCGGCTCTGGCTGGCCACGGTGCCCAGCGGCTTGAGCGCGTTGGCGGTGCGGATGGCCGAGGCCACGTCATCGAGCGCGATGCGCTGCTGGTTGAGCGCATTGGGGTCCAGCGACACCCGCACCGCCGGCAGCGAACTGCCGCCCACCTGCACTTCGCCTACGCCCGGAATCTGCGCCAGCTTCTGCGCGATCACCGTGGAGGCCACATCGAAGATCTGCCCGGGCGAGAGGCTGTCCGAACTCAGTGCCAGCGCCAGGATCGGTGCCTGCGAGGGATTGACCTTGTTGTACTGGGGCATGCCCGGCATGCCGCTGGGCAGCTGCGCGCGGGCGGCGTTGATGGCCGCCTGCACGTCGCGCGCGGCGCTGTCCACGTCGCGGCCCAGTTCAAACTGCAGCTCGATCTGGGTGGAGCCCTGGGTACTGGCCGAGTCGATCCGGCTCAATCCCGGAATGGTGCCCAGCGCCCGTTCCAGCGGCGTGGCCACGTTGGCCGCCATCGATTCGGGGCTGGCCCCGGGCAGACTGGCGCTGACGTTGATGGCCGGGTAGTCCACCTGCGGCAGCGGTGCCACCGGCAGCAGCCGCAGACCGAGCAGGCCGGCCAGCACCACCGCCACCGACAGCAGCAGGGTGGCGACCGGGTGCTGCACGAACCAGCCGATCGCCCGCGCCAGCGGACTCACGCGTGGGCCTCGGCCGCGTCGTCGGCACGTTCGGCCGGGCGCCGGCGGAAGCGGTCGAAGAACAGGTAGATCACCGGCGTGGTGAACAGAGTGAGCACCTGGCTGACGATCAGCCCGCCCACCATCACCACGCCCAGCGGCTGCCGCAACTCCGCGCCCGAGCCGCTGGCGAACATCAGCGGAATGGCGCCGAACAGCGCGGCCAGGGTGGTCATCAGGATCGGACGGAAGCGCAGCAGCGCGGCCTGGTGGATCGCCTGGCGCGGGGCCAGGCCGAACTCACGCTCGGCCTCCAGCGCGAAGTCGATCATCATGATCGCGTTCTTCTTCACCAGCCCGATCAGCAGCACGATGCCGATCACCGCAATCAGGTCCAGGCTGCGCCCGCTCAGCAGCAGCGCCAGCAGCGCGCCCACCGTGGCCGAGGGCAGGGTGGAGAGGATGGTGATGGGGTGGATGAAACTCTCATACAGCACGCCCAGCACCAGGTACATCACCACCACCGCGGCCAGCACCAGCCACAGCGTGCTCGACAGTGAGGCGCGGAACGCGTCGGCCGCGCCCTGCAGGCGCAGCTCCACCCCGGTGGGCAGGCCGATCGCCGCACGCGCGCCTTCAATGGCCTGCACCGCTTCGCCCAGCGACGCGCCGCGTGCCAGGTTGAACGAGAACGTTACCGCCGGGAACTGGCCCACGTGGTTGATCAACAGGTGCGCCGGGCGCTGCTCGATGCGCGCGATGCCATTCAGCGGCACCTGTTTGCCCTCCGGCCCGGCCACGTGCAGGCGCGCGATGGCGTCCGGCCCGAAGGCCGCGTCCGGGCGCGCTTCCAGCACCACGCGGTACTGATTGGCCTGGGTGAAGATGGTGGAGATCTGGCGCTGGCCGAACGCGTCGTACAGCGCATCGGCCACTGCGTCCACGCTGATGCCCAGGCGCGCGGCGGCCACCCGGTCGATCAGCACGTGCGCCTGCAGGCCCTGGTCCTGCAGGTCGCTGGCCACGTCGGCCAGGGCTGCGGACTGCTGCAGGTGGGCCAGCAACCGGGGCGTCCACTGCGCGAGCTGGTCGCTGTCGGGGCTGGTCAGGGTGAACTGGTACTGGGTGCGGCTGATTCGGTCCTCGATGCCCAGTTCCTGCACCGGCTGCAGGTACAGCGTGATGCCGGGCACGTGCGCCACGCGCTGCTGCAGCCGCGCGATGATCGCCTGCGCGTCGGCATCGCGCTGCGCATGCGGTTTCAGCTCGATCAGCAGCCGGCCACTGTTGAGCGTGGCGTTGTTGCCGTCCACACCGATGAACGAGGACAGGCTGGCCACGTCCGTATCGTCCAGCAGCGCCGCGGCAAGCGCCTGCTGGCGCTGTGCCATGGCCTGGAACGAGATCGACTGCGGCGCTTCGCTGATGCCCTGGATCAAGCCGGCGTCCTGCACCGGGAAGAAGCCCTTGGGCACCCACACGTACAGCGCGGCGGTAAGCAGCAGGGTGGCCACGGTGGCGCCCAGCATCAGCGGCTGGCGCTGCAGCACCCAGTGCAGTTGGCGGTCGTAGATCGCCACCACGCGGTCGAACGGGTCGCCCTGCTGCGCCGATTCCTGGCCGTCGGCATCGCGGCGGGTGGCATGCCCGGCCTTGAGCAGGCGTGCGCACATCATCGGTGTCAGCGTCAGCGAGACCAGCAGCGAAATGCCGATCGCCACCGCCAAGGTGATCGCGAACTCGTGGAACAGCTTGCCCACCACGTCGGCCATGAACAGCAGCGGGATCAGCACCGCGATCAGCGACAGGGTCAGCGAGATCAGGGTGAAGCCGATCTGCCGGGCGCCCTTCAGTGCCGCCTGCATCGGCGTGGCGCCGCGTTCCAGGTGGCGGGCGATGTTTTCCAGCATCACGATCGCATCGTCGACCACGAAGCCGGTGGCGATGGTGAGCGCCATCAGGGTGAGGTTGTTGAGTGAGAACCCCGCCAGCAGCATCACCCCGAAGGTGCCCACCAGCGACAGCGGCACCGCGATGCTGGGAATGATCGTGGCCGGAATGTTGCGCAGGAACACGAAGGTGACCATCACCACCAGCGCGATGGCGATCAGCAGTTCGTGCTGCACGCCGCGGATGGAGGCGCAGATTGATTCGGTGCGGTCGCTCAGCACCGCCACGTCCACGCCCTTGGGCAGCGACGCCTGCAGCTGCGGCAGCAGCGCCCGCACCTGGTCCACCACGGCGATCACGTTGGCACCGGGCTGGCGCTGGATGTTGATCAGCACCGCCGGCGTGGTGCCCGACCACGCGGCCAGCTGGCGGTTTTCCGCGCCGTCTTCGATCGTGGCCACATCGCCCAGGCGCAGCGGCGCGCCATCCTTGTAGGCCAGGATCAGCGCCTGGTACTCGGCCACCGAGCGCATCTGGTCGTTGGCATCGAGCATGATCGCGCGGGTGGGGCCGTCGAAGCTGCCCTTGGGCATGTTGACGTTGGCCGCACCGATCGCGGTGCGGATGCTGGCCATGCTCAGCCCGTTGGCGGCCAGCGCCGACGGGTTCACCTGGATGCGCACCGCCGGGCGCTGCCCGCCGGCCAGGCTGACCAGGCCCACGCCCGGCAGCTGCGACAGGCGCTGGGCCATGCGCGTATCCACCAGGTCGTGCACCTGCGGAAGCGACAGGCCCTGCGAGGTCACCGCCAGGGTCAGGATCGGAGTGTCGGCCGGGTTGACCTTGCGGTACACCGGCGGCACCGGCAGGTCGTCGGGCAGGAAGCTGTCGGCGGCGTTGATCGCGGCCTGCACTTCCTGCTCGGCCACGCCCAAGGCCACCTCCAGCGAAAACTGCAGGGTGATCACCGACGCGCCCCCCGAGCTGGTGGAGGACATCTGCTTCAGCCCGGGAATCTGGCCGAGCTGGCGCTCCAGCGGCGCGGTCACCGCACTGGTGGTCACCCCCGGGCTGGCACCCGGGTACAGCGTGGTGACCTGGATGATCGGGTAGTCCACCTGCGGCAGCGCCGCCACCGGCAGCAGCCGGTAGGCCAGGAAGCCGGACAGCAGCAGCGCCACCATCAGCAGCGTGGTGGCTACCGGGCGCTCGATGAAGGGCCGCGAGAGGTTCATGCGCCGGTCCGCGGCGCGTCCACCTGCGTACCCGGCGTGGGCACCACCTCCACCGGCGCACCTTCGCGCAGGCCGTCGATGCCTTCCACCACCACCCGCTCGCCGGCCTTGAGGCCTTCGCGCACCGAGACGCGCTCACCATCGGCCGGGCCCAGCACCACGTTGCGCAGGTGCGAGGTGTTGTCCGGCGCGATCACGTACACATAGCTGCCCTTGCTGCCGAACTGCACGGCGGCGTTGGGAATCACCACCGCATCGGCACTGCTCACCTGCAGGCGGATGTTGACGAACTGGTTGGGGAACAGCGCCTCGTCGGCATTGGCGAACTGCGCGCGCAGCTTCAGCGTGCCGGTGGCGGTGTCGATGCGGTTGTCCAGGCTGGACAGCACGCCGCTGCCGAGCGCTTGGCGCTCTTCGCGATCCCATGCTTCCACCGTGAGGTCGGGCGTGGCGCGCACGGCCGCCACCACCGCTGGCAGGTCCGGCTCGGGCACGGTGAAGAGCACGCTGATCGGCGTGGTCTGGGTGATGGTGGCCAGTGGTTCGGTATCGCCGCTGCGCACCAGGTTGCCCACGTCCACGTTGCGCAGGCCCATGCGCCCGGCCACCGGCGCGGTGATGCGGGTGTACTGCAGCTGCAGGCGTGCTTCATCCACCGCAGCCTGGTCGGTCTGGCGCCGGCCCTGCAGCTGGCGCACCTTGCTCTGCTGGTCGCTCAGGTCCTGGGCCGACACGAAGTGCTTGGCCTGCAGTTCGCTGTAGCGCGTGAGCTGGGTCTGCGCGTTGTCCAGTTCGGCCAGGTTCTGCTGCTGGGTGCCCAGCGCACGCGCCAACGCCACCTGGTAGGGGCGCGGATCGATCTCGGCGATCAGGTCGCCGGCCTTGACGTGTTCACCCTCGCGGAACGACAGCCGCAGCAGTTCGCCCTCCACGCGGCTGCGCAGGCTCACGGTATGCAACGGCGTCACCGTGCCCAGCGCCTTCAGGCGCACCACCAGGTCTTCGCGCACCACCGTGGCCACGCGCACCGGCGTGGCGGTGCTCGCGGGTGCGGCTTCGGCGGCCGGCGCGGGCGACAACACGCGCCAGGCGATCACGGCGGCGGCCAGCACGGCCACGACCAACAGCGGTTTGAACAGACGACGGGAACGCGAGGGGAGCGGGGCAGACATGGGGCATCCTGCGCGTGCGCCACACGGCGAACGCGTCCATGGTTTACCGGCCCGTGGGGGCAGGCGAGGCGAAGTGGGGTTGTCTGGCGGGGCCGCTGGTCGAATGCCGCAGCGTGGCTGGATACCGACCCGGGAGGGGCGGGGGCGTCATGGTACCGCGTGTGGGTGCCTGCACTCACATGCCCTTGGTCATGGGGCGGGGACGGTTGGGTGCTACCGGTGCATTGAACGTGTGTCAGGCCACCCGACCAACGGTCGGGTGCTACCGGTGCATTGAACGTTCCGTTCAATGCACCTCGTCGCGGTAGACGAACTTGGGCATTTCCCATTTGAAGTGGATCGCCAGCAGGCGCAGCAGGAAGCCGCCGCCCAGGCACCACAGCGTGGCCGCGTTGATCGACATGCCCAGCTCCAGCAGGCCCAGGTAGGCCGCGCCGGTGAACAGGGTGATCACCGCATACAGTTCCTTCTGGAAGATCAGCGGGACCTCGTTGCACAGCACGTCGCGCAGCACGCCGCCGAAGGCACCGGTCAACATGCCCGAGATCAGCACGATCGGCGCGGCGTGGCCGGCATCGCGCGCCACCGCGCAGCCGATCAGGGTGAAGCAGATCAGCCCCAGTCCATCCAGCACCAGGAAGGTGCGGCGGAAGTGGTGCATCCAGCGCGCCACCCAGGTGGCGATCAACGCCGCGCAGATGGTGAAGCCCAGGTACTCCGGATGCTTCACCCAGCCCAGCGGGTAGTGGCCCAGCACGATGTCGCGCAGCGAACCACCGCCGAGTGCGGTGACGCAGGCGATGATGACCACGCCGAACAGGTCCATGCGCCGCCGTCCGGCGGACAGCGCGCCGGTCATGGCTTCGGCGGAAATGGCGATGAGGTAGATCAGTGAGAGCAGCATGGGGGAGGCTCCGGGCACGTCAGGCGGGGACGGAAGCACGCACATCGCACGCCAGCGCGGGGCACTGTCGTGAGGGTGGGATTCCGTTGCCGCTCCCGCTGTCCTTTTGCCTGAGAGTTCGGTGGCCAAGGCCACGTGCCCCTTCGGCGGGTCATTGAAGACCTCTCTCCAGATCGGCGTGCTGGATGCATGGTTGGTGGCGTTCCGAGCCACCGGCCTGAGCGATTATGGGAGCCTGCGCCTTCGGCGGGTGCCAGCGTGGCACCTCTCTCCTGCATCCGGGGCGGATTCTAGCAGCCGCCGGGCGCTCTCCGGTGGATAATCCCGGTATGCCCGCTGAACCCGCCCCCTGGTACGTGTACCTGCTGGAATGCCGCAACGGCAGTTACTACGCCGGCATCAGCAACGACGTGGACGCCCGCTTCCAGGCCCATCTGGCCGGCAAGGGCGCCAAGTACACCCGCGCCCACCCGCCGGTGAAGCTGCTGGCCATGCGCGCCTACCCGGACCGCGCGACCGCCTCCAAAGCCGAATGGCAGCTCAAGCGCCAGCCGCGGGCGCGCAAGCTGGCGTGGCTGCAGGCCACCCCGTAGCGCCGGGCTCCACCCGGCTGCGCGTGACGCTGGCTCGCCGTCACGGCGTAGGCCACAATCCGCCGACCACCTGGCTGGACGGTCTTCGCACGGGTGAGCCGATGAGCGACGAGGCGGCCGCCTTCATGTACATGCAGCTGGGCCTGACCGAATTGGAGCTGTTCGGCGAGGAATGAGCTGCGCCACCTACCCGAGGGAAACCCTGCGATGACCCCGCTTGCCCTGTTGCTCGCCCTTGCCGGCGCTACTACACCTGCCGCCCCCGCCATCGATCCCGCCACGCGTGCCGCGATCGAAACCACCTGCCTGGACTACGTGGACGGCCAGCTCGAGGGCGACCCGGCCCGCGTGGCGCGTTCGCTGCACCCGGACCTGGCCAAGCGCGCGATCCTGGGTGACACGCCGGATGAGCGCCTCGGCCTGCGCCGGATGTCGAAGGAAGAACTGGTGGAGCTCACCCGGCAGGGCGCGTTGAAAACCCCGAAGGACCAGTGGAACCGCAGCTGCACGCTGCTCGACGTTACCGGCAACGCCGCCTCGGTGCGGTTGGAAACACCGTGGTTCGTGGACTATTTCCACATGGGCCGGTTCGGCGAGCGCTGGGTCATCGTCAATGCGCTGTGGTACAGCAAGCCGAAGGGGGCGTGACACATGAGCACCTCCGCCAAGGCGTGGACGTCACTGCTGCTGTTGGCTGTTCTGGTGGGTGCGCTACCGGGTGTGCTCTACCTGCTGGGCTTGGCCAGCATTCAGGCGATGCCGCTGCCGGCAGCAGTGCCGAAAAGTCCCCAGGCGGTGTGCGATGGTGAGCCGCTTGAACCGGTCGCGCGGCTGGACCCTTGGCGCTTCACCGCCGCGCTCTTCATCGCGCCGCTTGGGCAGGATGTATTGGCGCATCGTCAAGCGTCGTGGGTGGCGGCCAGGCATTTGTTGCGCGAGCGACGCGGCGGCATGGTCAGCTGGCACCTTGCCAATGCCGCGTTGACGATCTGGATTACCCGGCACTGGAGTGCAACCCAGATCGCAGCCACCGCGCATGCAGAGCACTATTGTCGGGACCGCATTGCTGTTCCAAATAGCCTGAGAACGCCGCGCGATTGACCGCCCGTGGCATCACCGCGATCATACCCTGCGCCCCGCGCGCTTCAACGATGCAAGTCCGCAATGCACCCCCTACAGACAAGGACGCCACATGACCGATACAACCGCACAACGACAGGCGCAGGCACTGGCCGCCCTCCAGCAGGCCGTGGGCACCGAAGCCGGCGAAGACGGCGTGGATCTGTTCGCCGACCACCACCGCGACGAGCTGCCGGCCAGCTATTGGCAGCAGCACCTCGGCGACGTTGCGCCGACGTCGGCCGCCATCATCGGGCTGCTGGAATTCAAGTCGGCCTGGGGCGAAAACGAGAGTGAGTACTTCGATTTCACCTTGCCGGGCGACGTCACGAACTACGTGGTGTCGGTGCACTTCGATGAAGCCGGCGAGATCGACGGGATCGCGATGGAAAGCTGATGCATCGGGGCGAAGTCACCGGACATACCGATGGGTTCACCCCTAACGCGGCGGCAGTACGAACACCAGCAGTACGCACAGCGCCAGAATGCCCACCAGCACCCAGCGCAACCCCTCCGGTGACAGCACGCCGAACAGGCGCAGCTCGCTGGCAGCGAAGTGGTGCCCGCAGTTCGGACAACGCACCTGCATCTGCACGTGGCGCGGGGTGATCGCGTTGAAGAACATCGGCACACCGCTGCGCACCAATGCCTTTCGGCTGTCGAACACGGCCGCGCAGCCCGGACAGGTTTCGTGGTTGCTCATGGCGGCGGGGTGTCGCTGGTCAGCTTCGGCCGGCGGTCCTCACGGTCATCCCCGAAGATGATCCGCGCACTGCGCTGGTAGCTCCAATACGCCACCGCCCAGTTGAGCAGCACCACGATGCGGTTGCGGAAGCCGATCAGGAAGAACACGTGCGCGGCCAGCCAGAACCACCAGGCCAGCACGCCGGACAACTGCAGCCGGCCCAGGTGCACGATGGCCGCCATGCGCCCGATCGTGGCCAGGTTGCCGAAGTCCTGGTACTTGAACGGGCCCGGCGCCGGTTTGTCCTCCAGCCGCGCGCGGATGATCGCCGCCACGTGCTTGCCCATCTGCTTGGCCGCAGGCGCCACGCCGGGCACCGGCCGGCCGTCGGCCTGGCTGAGCGCGGCCAGGTCGCCGGCGACGAAGATCTCCGGGTGGCCTTCGATGGTCAGGTCCGGCTGTACCGGCACGCGGCCGGCGCGGTCCAGCGGCACCGCCAGTGTGCGTGCCAGCGGCGAGGCGGCCACGCCGGCGGCCCACACCACGGTGCGCGCCGGCACGAACTGGTTGCCCAGCTGGAAGCCGTCGCCGTTGATGTCGCTCACCGGCGTACCGGTGAGTACTTCCACACCCAGTTTTTCGAGCTGGCGGCGCGCCTTCAACGACAGCACCTCGGGGAAGGTCGACAGCACGCGCGGGCCGGCTTCCACCAGACGCACCTTGGCGCTGGCCGGATCGATGTGGCGGAACTCGTTGCGCAGGGTATGCCGGGCGATCTCGGCCAGGGTGCCGGCCAGTTCCACGCCCGTGGGGCCGCCGCCGACCACCGCGAAGCTGAGCCAGGCGGCCTTGCGGGCGGGATCGGGCTCGGCCTCGGCGCGCTCGAACGCGAGCAGCAGCTTGCGGCGCAGCGCGATGGCATCGTCCAGGGTTTTCAGCCCGGGCGCATCGGCGGCCCATTCGTCGTGGCCGAAGTAGGCGTGGGTGGCGCCGGTGCAGAGCATCAGCGTGTCGTAGCCCAGGTGGCTGCCATCGGCCAACGTGATCTGCCGGGCCTGCTTGTCGATCGAGGTCACTTCGCCCAGGCGCACTTCCACGTTGCGCTGGTCGCCCAGGATGTGGCGCAGGGGCGCGGCGATATCCGGCGCCGACAGCCCGGCGGTAGCCACCTGATACAGCAGCGGCTGGAACAGATGGTGGTTGCGGCGGTCTACCAGGGTGATGCGCACGCGCGCGCTGGCCAATGCCCGGGTGGCCCAGAGGCCGGCGAAGCCTCCACCGATGATCACCAGGTGGGGCAGGGTATCGCGGGTCATGCAGGGACTCCTTGGCGGGGGCCGGCCGTCCGGCCCATGGGTTCATGGTCGACGCGGCATATCGTCGCACGTGAAGCACGATGTTCACGCGGATGACAGATACTGGGTTCAGGGGCCGTCGCGCTGGCGCATGGCCGTGGTCGCATCGCTGTGGAGGCTGACATGACCGAACCGGAAAAGCGCATCGCCCTGCTGATCGATGCCGACAACGCGCCGTCGTCGAAGATCGACGTGGTGCTGGCCGAGGTGGCGCGCTATGGCGTGGCCAACGTGCGCCGTGCCTATGGCAACTGGAAGAGCCCGGCGCTGAAAGGCTGGGAATCGGTGCTGCATGCCTACGCCATCCGCCCGATCCAGCAGTTCGCCTACAGCCGGGGCAAGAACGCCTCGGACATGGCCATGGTGATCGATGGCATGGACCTGCTGTACGCACGCAACCTGGATGGGTTTGCGATCGTCTCCAGCGATGCCGACTTCACCCCGCTGGTGATGCGCCTGCTTACCGACGGGGTCAAGGTGTACGGATTCGGAGAGAAGAAAACCCCCGAGCCGTTCGTCAATGCCTGCTCCAAGTTCACCTACCTGGAAGCGCTGGGACAGGACCTGGCCGCCGACCCCGAGGTGGAGCACGGCAACGAGGAAACCCGGCCGCGCAAGAGCGGCCCCGAGCTGCGCAGCGACACCCGTCTGGTGCAGATGCTGCGCAGCGCGGTGGCCTCGGCCGAAGCCGACGATGGCTGGTCGCACCTGGGCCCGGTGGGCAGCCAGATCGGCAACCAGGCCTCGTTCGATTCGCGCAACTACGGCTACGGCAAGCTCAGCGAACTGCTGGCCGCCACCGGCTTGTTCGAGATGAAGAAGGACGGCAAATCCACCTACGTGCGCGCGCTGCCGAAGAAGGGCGCGGCCAAGGCGGCCAAGTGATGCAGGGCGAGGTGCCGGTCAGTGCGTGGCGTGCACCACTGACAGCGTGCGCGCGTCGGACTGCTGGTAGCCGTCGATGACGCCGCGGCCAAAATCCTGCAGCGTGCCGAACGACATCAGCACCAGCGCGGCGGCCAGCATCAGGTTGCGATGATGACGGCGGTAGCCCACGACCAGCAGCACGATACCCAGGCACAACAGACTGACTTCGAGGATCTGCGCAAACATTGCATTTCGTCCATGAGGTGACGGCCACGCCGCCGACCGGCGTATCGTAGCGCCACTGCGCGGTGCTGTGGCACCGCTTCTGTCCGAACCGGGAAACCAACCATGCTGAAGATCTGGGGCCGCCACAATTCGAGCAACGTGCGCAAAGTCCTCTGGTGTGCCGAGGAAATCGCCGTGCCCTACGAGTCGATCCAGGTCGGCGGTGCGTTTGGCGGCACCCAGTCGCCGGAGTACCGGGCGATGAATCCCAACGGCCTGGTCCCGTTGATCGAAGACCATGGCCTGCCGCTGTGGGAATCCAACACCATCGTGCGTTACCTGGCCGCGCGCTATGCGCTGGGCACGCTGTACCCCGAAGACGTGGTGGCGCGCGCGCAGTCGGAGAAGTGGATGGACTGGACCACCTCCGCCTTCTCCGGCGTATTCCGCGACCTGTTCTGGGGCACCCTGCGTACCGCCCCGGCCGACCGCGATGAAGCGCGCATCGCTACCGCGCTGGTGCGCTCGGGCGACCTGCTGGCCATGGCTGACGACGCGTTGTCGCGGCAGCCGTGGCTGTCCGGCGATGACTTCGCCATGGGCGATATCCCGCTGGGCGCCTTCATCTATGCCTGGTTCGAAATGCCGATCCAGCGCCCGCAGTTGCCGCACCTGGCGGCCTGGTACGAGCGCCTCAAGCAGCGCCCGGCGTACCAGCGCGGCGTCATGACCGCGTTGACCTGACGCACCATGCCGACCAGCGGTCGGCGGCGGTAAGTGGTAGGTGCGGACCGTTGGTCCGCACGTGGCCCGCGCATGCGATGCAACGAAGGCGGACACGGCGCACCGACCCGGTCGGAGGCGGTACGTGATAGGTGTGGACCGTTGGTCCGCACATGGCCGTCGCATGCGCGATGGCGAACGCGCCGTGCCCACCAGCGGTCGGCACCTACCTAGTAGAGATCCGTCGGATCCACATCCAGCGACCAGCGCACCTTGCGTGCCTGCGGCAGCGCGTGGATCTGCGGGGTGATCAGGTCCAGTACGCCGTGCAGCGGTCGGCGTGCGGGCGCTGACAACAACAGCTGCGTGCGCTGGTACCCGGCGCGGCGCGGCATGGGGGCCGGCATCGGGCCGTAACGCTCCACCGCGGCATCGTCGGGAATCAACCCGCGCACCGCGCTGAGCATCGCGTTGGCATGCTCCACCTGCTGCGACTCGGCGCGCAGCAGCGCCAGGTGCGCGAACGGCGGAAAGCCGGCCGCTTCGCGCTGCTGCAACTCCGCTTCGGCAAAGGCGTGGTAGCCACCATTGACCAGCGTTTCCAGCAACGGGTGCCCGGGGTGGTGGGTCTGCAGCCATACCTCGCCCGGATCGGTGGCGCGCCCGGCACGCCCGGCCACCTGGATCAACTGCTGGGCCAGCTTCTCGCTGGCGCGGAAATCGGCCGAGAACAGGCCCTCATCGATACCCACCACTACCACCAGCGTCAGCTTGGGCAGGTCGTGGCCCTTGGCCAAAATCTGCGTGCCCACCAGGATCCCGGCGCGGTCGCCCAGCGCCGCCAGTTGGGTTTCCAGCGCGTCGCGGCGGCTGGTGGTGCCACGGTCGATGCGGATCACCGGGTAATCGGCGAAGGCCTCGACCAGATGTTCTTCCAGGCGCTCGGTGCCAATGCCCTGCGGCTGCAGCGCCAGGCTGCCGCAATCGGGGCAGGCCAACGGCGCGGACTGGCGCGCGCCGCAGTGGTGGCACTGCAGGCGCCGGCCGCCGGCGTGCACGGTCATCGGTGCGTCGCAGCGCTGGCACGGCGCGGTCCAGCCACAGTCGTGGCACAGCAGCACCGGCGCATAGCCGCGGCGGTTCTTGAACACCAGTACCTGGTGGCCGGCCTGCAGGTGCTCGGCAATGCCCTGCAGCACCTCCGGCGACAGCCCATCACGCAGCGGCCGCTTGCGCACGTCCAGCACGCGCACCCGCGGCGGGCGCGCATCGCCGGCGCGTACCTTCAGGCGCAGGTGGGTGTAACGGCCGGCTTGCGCGTTGTGCAGCGATTCCAGCGACGGCGTGGCGCTGCCCAGCACCACCGGCACATCCAGCGCCTTGGCCCGCACCAGGGCGAAATCGCGCGCGTGGTAGCGGATGCCATCCTGCTGCTTGTAGCTGCCGTCGTGTTCTTCATCCACCACGATCAGCCCGGCGTTGGGCAACGGGGTGAAGATCGCCGAGCGCGTGCCCACGATCACCTGCGCCTCGCCGCGCGCGGCCGCGGCCCATACGCGTGCGCGTTCGTTGTCGTTCAAACCGGAATGCAGCACGTGTACCGGAATGCCCAGGCGGGTGCGGAAGCGCGACAGGGTCTGCGGGGTCAGGCCGATTTCCGGCACCAGCACCAGCGCCTGTCTGCCGCGTGCCAGGCAGTCCACGATCGCCTGCAGGTACACCTCGGTCTTGCCGCTGCCGGTCACCCCGTCCAGCAGATAGGCGCCGAAGCCACGGGCACCGGTGATCGCCGCAATCGCGGCGGCCTGCTCGGGGTTGGGCGGCGGTCCGTCGCTGGCCTGCGCAACGGGCACCTGATGGTCCAGCGCGATCCGTTCGACCACGCCGCGCTTGGCCAGGGCACGGGCCGCGCTGCGCCAGTCCTCCATGCGGGCGTCCAGCACGTCTTCATCCACCACGCCCTCGGCCAGCAGCGCGCCCAACCGCTGCGGGCGGGTGCCGGCACGCAGGCGCGCGCGCTGCGCGTGGCCGTCGGCGGTCAGCTGCCAGCCCCAGCGGTGGGTGGCGGGTACCGCCTCGCCACGCCGCAGCGGTGCCGGCAGGGCGGTGCTGACCACCTCGCCGAGCGGGGCATGGGTGTAGCGCGCCAGCCACTGCAACGAGGTCCACACCTCGCCGCCCAGCAGCGGTTCGGCATCGATCCAGTCCAGCGCGGTGCGCAGCGTGCCGCCATCGGCCACCACGCCGATGCCCGCGACTACCCCGACCAGCTCGCGCGAACCGAACGGCACCCGCACCCGGCGCCCGACCATGCCGGCATGCGGCGGCTCGCCCGGCGGCGGGGCGTAATCGAACCACTGGGGCAGGGGCAGTGGCAGCGCAACCTGCACGGTCGGCGCATTCAGCTGGGGAGCGGGGCCACCGGTCAGCGACAGGGTGGGGGCCGGATCGGAACTGGGCATCGCAGCAGTGTAGCGGCCCGCCCACGCCCCGGCAGCGACCGTGAACACGCTTGCGGATCTCTCGGCGCGAACCTAAATAGCGGCTAAATATCTGTCCCGTCGAGAGATTCAGGCTTATCCACATCTTCTGTGGATAAGTCTGTGCGCCACTCTTGATCTCCGGGCCGTGCGTCAGGAAGTTCCGACCTCTCCCTCAACTTGGTCAAAAAATAGCCACACAACAATATCCATTAAATTCAACTAGATAGCTGTGAAACAAAGCTGAAACATGCATCTCATGGCTATCACACCCCGTTGTACCCGGGTTTTCCTTGATGCTGTGCACAACCTGCGCCCATGACAGCGGCAATCTGGCTGCCCCGTCTTCACACGCTGCCCATATCGGCACGCCGGATCGGCCGCGCAATCGCTATCATTTCCGCAAATGATGGAGTTGCTATGACGGCTGCGACGGCCCCCCTCTCTTCTACCGCAGCCGGCGCGCTGTCGGCGTTCCTGCGCGGCGTTGAACGCCGTGCCCTGGTGGTGGCCGAGCTGCAGTGCGGTGACCCGGCCGTGGCCGAACAGGCCCTGGTGGCCGTGATGCGGGCATTCGCCGGTATCGCCAGCGACGTGCCGATGGCGCAATGGCCCGACCGTTTCTGGATCCTGCTGGCCCACCGCACCCCCATCCGCATGCCGGCCGAGGGCGGGCGCTGGGAGGCAGGGCTTGGCCACCTGCAGGCCCTGCCGCCGCCAGCACGGCTTGCGCTGCTGCTGCGCATCGGCGGTGGGCTGGACGAAGCGGCTGCCGCGCAGATCCTCGACCTGCCCGTGGCCGACTACCAGCAGGCACTGGCCGACGCCTGCCCGCGCGATGCGCACGGCCATCCCGACGCGGCCGGCTGGCGCGCGCTGGCCGAACAGGTGCAGCAGCGCCTGCGCGACCTGCCGCTGTCACGCCTGCAGAAGCTGCAGCAGCCGGTGGCCGCGCCGCCCCCGGCCAACCACGATGCCGCCTCCTGGCGCACCCCGCACAAGGCCGACGCCACGCCGGCCCGTGCCCGTGCGCGCCGCAAGGGCGGGCGCCGGCTCCCTTGGAAGGGGCTGTTGATCGTGGCGGTCACCGCCGGCGTACTGCTGGGCGGGGCAGCCTGGTGGAAACATGCCCGCACCGCGACCGACCCGGCCGCCAGCGCACCCGACGGCGCTGTTGCAGACGCCGGCCCGGTGCAGGTGGAAGCCCTGCCGGCCGACGACGTGCCCGTGACCGCGCCGGCCGACCCGGCCCATGCCGCCACCGACGCGGCCATGCTGGCCGACCCGGACCTGCCGCTGGCGCGCGATGCCGACCTGTATGCCTGGTCGGCCGCTGGCGGCCCGGTGCCGGTGGATGAATCACAGCCGCAGCCCAGCCGCCCGGAAGCGGCGGCGGCCGGGTTGGAGACCAGCACCGATGAATAAACTCCTCCTGCGCGTGGCGCTGCTGCTGGCCTTGCCCGCGTTGGCCAACGCCGCCTCGCAACCGCTGCCGTTGCCCGACCGCGACACGGCGGCGCCGGCCGTCGCCACGCCAGCCACCGCGCCGGCCATTCCGACCACCCGCGCCGCGCTCGACCCGGCCCAGCTGCAGGAGCTGCGCCGTCGCTACGCCGCCTGGCAGGGCCTGCCGGCGGCGGAGCGGGCGCGCATCCGCGATGCCGCGCAGCGCATGGCCGCCTTGCCACCGGCCCAGCAACAGGCGTTGCGCGCGCGTTTCGACGCGCAGGACCAGCGCTTCCGCGACGGCTGGCTGCTGGGACCGCAACTGGGCCAGGCCTTCCCCAAGCTGCAGGGATTGTTCGGCTACCTGCCGGCCGAGCAGCGCGAACCGGCGTTGGCCATCCTGCGCCAGCTCAGCCTGGACCAGCTGGCCCAGCTCAGCCTGGTGGCCCAGCGCACGCCGCCGCAGGAGCGCGACCAGGTCCGCAGCCAGTTCCTCGCGCTCGCCCCCGGCGCCCGCGACGCGTGGTTGAAGCAGAACGTCGGGCATTGAGCGCATTCCCGCCGCCGCGCATCGCCAGGTGCGAGCGTGGCGGCGGCGCCATCGTGTCGCAAACCGCACATTCACCCCCGGTCGTGGGTTTTGCCGTGCCACGCGCGTAAGATGACCGGCCGCAACCCGGTGCCTGTGCCCTCCGCGCGCTGCCGCAGTTGCCGTACGTGATCCCCATGTCCATCGCTTCTCCTACGCCGCGCCTTTCCCAGGAAGTGCGCGCCACCGGCCTGCTCGCGCTGCCGCTGGTGCTGGGCCATGTTTCCACCGGCCTGATCTCCTTCGTCGACAACGTCATCGCCGGCCACCACGGCACCCAGACGCTGGCTGCCGTCACCATCGGCACCGCGCTGCTGTGGCTGCCGATGCTGATCCCGATCGGCACCCTGATCTCGCTCACCGCCTCGGTGTCGCAGCTGCATGGCGCTGGGCGTGAGCGCGAGATCGGCCCGCTGTTCCGCCAGGCACTGTGGCTGGCGCTCGGCCTGGGCCTGATCATGTTCACCTTCCTCACGGTGGTGCCGCCGCTGCTGCCGGCCTTCGGCATCGCCCCGGACATCGTGCCCGGTGCCACCGCGTTCCTGCATGCCGTGCGTTGGGGCGGTCCGGCGCTGACGCTGTACTTCTGCATGCGCTACCTCAGCGAGGGCATGCACTGGACGCTGCCGACCATGATCCTGGGCTTCGGCGGCCTGGTGATCCTGGCGCCGCTGGGTTACATCCTCTGTTACGGCAAGTTCGGCTTCCCGGAAATGGGCGCCGAAGGGCTGGGCATCGCCTCGGCAACCATGATGTGGATCCAGGCGCTGTGCTTTGCCGGCTACCTGTGGAAAACCAAGCGGTTCGCGCACCTGCACCTGTTCTCGCACTTCGAGCCGCCGCGCTGGGCCGCGATCTGGGACCTGCTGCGCACCGGCCTGCCGATCGGCATCACCGTGCTGATGGAAGGCGGGCTGTTCATCGTCACCGCGCTGCTGATCGGTCGCCTGGGGGCCACCGAAGCGGCCTCGCACCAGATCGCCATCAACGTGGCGCAGCTGTGCTTCATGATCCCGATGGGCGTGGCCGAAGCCACCACCGTGCGCGTGGGCCATGCGGTGGGCAGCGGCAACGGGCTGGGCGTGCGCCGGGCGGCGATTGCCGGGCTGGTGATCATCCTGGGCACCCAGACGCTGTCGGCCCTGGTGCTGCTGTTCGGCCATGACGCCATCGTCGGGGTGTACACCGCCGACATGGGCGTGGCCGCGCTGGCCTCCACGCTGCTGCTGTACGCCGCGGCGTTCCAGTTCCCCGATGGCGTGCAGGTGCTCTCGGCCGGCGCGCTGCGCGGGCTCAAGGACACCCGCGTGCCGATGTTCATCGCCATGTTCTCGTACTGGGGCCTGGGCATGCCGCTCGGTGCCGGTCTGGGCCTTGGCCTGGGCATGGGACCGCAGGGCATGTGGCTGGGCCTGATCCTGGGCCTGACCGCCGCCGCCATCCTGATGGCCTGGCGCCTGCGCGTCAGCAGCCGCCGGGTCGGCCTGGCGTTGCCGCCCGCCGCCTGACGACCCCCTTACTTGTGTCCGATGCCGGTCTGCCCGGCACCGGCTATGCTGGCATTACGGCAAGAAGCCAACTGGAGTTTTCCCCATGAACCAACCCGCGCGTCGCAATCCCGTCGCCAGCTTCTTCATCGGGCTGTGGGATGTGATGAACTTTACCCGCAGGCTGATCCTCAACCTGGTCTTCTTCGGCCTGCTGTTGTTGATCCTGATCCTGTTCGTCGTGGCGATGGGCAAGGGCGCCAGCTCTGGCAACGCATTGCAGGACCGCACCACCCTGGTGATCGCGCCGGAAGGCCGGCTGGTCGAGCAGTTCAGCGCCGACCCGGTCAGCCGCGCGCTGTCCAAGGCGATCGGTGACAACAGCGCCGAGGAAGTGCAGCTGCGCGACCTGATCCGCGCCCTCGACGCGGCCCGCACCGACAAGAAGATCGAGCGCGTGGTGCTGGAGCTGGACAAGCTGCAGCCCAGCGGCTTTGCCTCGATGCGTGAAGTGGCTGGCGCACTGCAGGAACTGCGCGCCGCCGGCAAGCAGGTGGTGGCCTTCAGCGAGAACATGAGCCAGTCGCAGTACCTGCTGGCCGCGCAGGCCGATGAGGTCTACCTGGACCCGATGGGCGGCGTGGTGCTGGAAGGCCTTGGCCGTTACCGCCAGTACTTCCGCACCGGCCTGCAGGACAAGCTCGGTGTGGACGTGCATCTGTTCAAGGTGGGCGAATACAAGTCCGCCGCCGAGCCGTACGTGCTCGACGCCGCCTCGCCGCAGGCCAAGGAAGCCGACCTGTTCTGGATGAACGATGTGTGGCAGCGCTACCTGGCCGACATCGCCAAGGCGCGCAAGCTTGATGCCGCGCAGCTGGCCGCCGGCATCGACACCATGCCCGAAGGGATCGCCGCCGCCGGTGGCGACCTGGCCAAGTTCGCCCTGCAGCAGAAGCTGGTGGACGGGCTGAAGACGCGCGAGGAAGTGGAAGACCTGCTTACCGATCGCGGCGTTGCTGACGAAGACGCGGATGGCGGCTTCCGCAGCGTGAACCTCGATGCCTACCTGTCCGCGCTGGACAGCCGCCGCTCGCCGGTGGATTCGCGTCCGCAGGTAGCGGTGATCGTGGCCGCCGGTGAAATCGCCGGTGGCGACCTGCCGGCCGGTCGCGTGGGTGGCGTGTCGACCTCGGCCCTGTTGCGCGAAGCCCGCGACGACAAGGACGTGAAGGCGGTGGTGCTGCGCGTGGATTCGCCCGGCGGTGAAGTGTTCGCCTCCGAGCAGATCCGCCGCGAAGTGGTGGCGCTGAAGGCGGCCGGCAAGCCGGTGGTGGTGTCGATGGGCGACCTGGCTGCCTCCGGTGGTTACTGGATCAGCATGAACGCCGATCGCATCTACGCCGATCCGTCGACCATCACCGGGTCGATCGGCATCTTCGGCATGATCCCGAACGTGGCCCGTTCGCTGGACAAGATCGGCGTGCACACCGATGGCGTGGGCACCACGCGCTTCGCCGGCGCGTTCGACATGACCCGTCCGATGGACCCGGCCGTGGGCCAGGTGATCCAGTCGGTGATCAACAAGGGCTACGCCGATTTCACCGGCAAGGTGGCCGATGCACGCAACAAGCCGGTCGAGGCGGTCGATGAAGTCGCCCGCGGTCGCGTGTGGAGCGGTGCGCAGGCCAAGGAACGCGGTCTGGTCGACGAATTCGGTGGGCTCAAGGCTGCCGTCGCCGATGCGGCCAAGCGCGCCAAGCTGGGCGAGGTGGACAAGGTCCGCGTGCGCTACATCGAGAAGGGCGCCACGCCGTTCGCGCAGTTCATGAGCGGCTTTGCCGGCAGCCACGCCGGTGCGTGGATGCTGGGCGAGTCGGGCATGGCGCGGCTGATGCTGGCCCGTTCGATGCCGGAGCTGGATACCCAGCTGCGCTTCGTCGAAGACGCGGCCCGCGATCCGCGCGGCAGCGCACCGGTGAAGGCACTGGCGTACTGCTTCTGCGGCTTCTGATGCGCTGACGCGCACGCGATGAAAAAACCCGGCCAAGGCCGGGTTTTTTTTTGGTTCCAGACCCGGTAGAGCCACCCCATGGGTGGCTGCTCTCCGATCCGGCGCCACGCGCAGCCACCCATGGGGTGGCTCTACCGGTGTGATGCAGCGCCATGGGCAGCCACCCGTGGGGTGGCTCTACCGGTCGGCGGGGGTGTCGTCGCTGGCGGCTTCGTCGGCGGCGCGGGTGTCTGGCGCCTTTTCCAGCAGGTCGCGTGCGGCCTTGGCCTTGTCCAGCGGCTGCTGGATGGTGTCGCGCAGTGCAGTGGCCTGCGGCTCCGGGGGTTTGTCCGGCGCCGGTGGAACCGGTCGGTTGCAGCCCGCCAGGGCCAGCAGCGCGGTCAGCGGCAGGACGACACGGATGTTCATGGCAAGCGCACCTTGATGGGCCGGGGAGGACAGTGTCGCACCGTCGCCGCCGGCGTGCATGCAGGGCGGACCGCGTGCAGGGGCTGCGCTATCCTGCGTCCAGCGCACCGCATGGTGCAGTGCGCAGCATCACGGGGCAGGGTCCCCCGCAGGAGAAACAGGTGAGCGCGCAACGTTGGCGATTGGATGGGCAGACCGCCTTGATTACCGGTGCAAGTGCCGGCATCGGACTGGCGATTGCCCGGGAGCTGGCCGGTTTCGGCGCGGACCTGTTGATCGTCGGGCGCGATCCCGACGCGCTGGAAATGGCCCGCGATGAACTGGTGGATGCCTTCCCCGACCGCGAGATCCATGGATTGGCCGCCGACGTCTCCGACGACGAAGACCGCCGCGAGATCCTCGACTGGGTCGAAGACCACAGCGATGGCCTGCACCTGCTGATCAACAACGCCGGCGGCAACATCACCAAGCCGGCCACCGAATACACCGAAGACGAATGGCGCGGCATCTTCGAGACCAACCTGTTCTCGGCCTTCGAGCTGTCGCGCTACGCGCACCCGTTGCTGGCCCGGCACGCCGCCTCGGCGATCGTCAACGTGGGCAGCGTGTCCGGCCTGACCCACGTGCGCAGCGGCGCGGTGTACGGCATGACCAAGGCGGCCATGCACCAGATGACCCGCAACCTGGCCGTGGAATGGGCCGAAGACGGTATCCGGGTCAACGCGGTGGCGCCGTGGTACATCCGCACCCGGCGCACGTCGGGGCCGTTGTCCGATCCGGACTACTACGAAGAAGTGATCGACCGCACCCCGATGCGCCGCATCGGCGAGCCCGAGGAAGTGGCGGCCGCGGTGGGGTTCCTGTGTCTGCCGGCGTCCAGTTATGTCACCGGCGAATGCATCGCGGTGGACGGCGGGTTCCTGCGGTACGGGTTTTGAGGCCGATTCACGGGCGATAGTGCAGCCGACCAACGGTCGGCTCTACCGGGATGGGGTAGCGCAGCCGACAAACGGTTACGGGATGGGGCACTCGCTGCTGGCGAGGATGGCCTGCAGGCGTTCGCGTTCGGCCGCTGCCAGGGCCGCGTTTGCCGGCGTGGCGAAGCGCTCCCGTCCGCGCGCATCGCGGAAGCGCTGCTGCCAGCTGTTGCAGCGCTGTGCGTCGGCGATGGGCTCGCACGTGTCGCGGATCACTTCGCAACCGGCCGCGTTGAGCGGTGTGTTGCCGCCCAGGCCGGTGACGGTCATCAGTTCGCAGTGCGGCGGCGCCGGTTCGCGTTCGTGCAGGTAGCCGCCGCCGTCACGGCCCTGGCAGGCGTAGATCTCCGGCAGCGGCTGTTTGGCCACGGCGTCTGCTTCGGCCTGCTGCTCGGCCTGGCGGCGTACCACGTCGCTGTCCAGGATGGCCGTGCCCTCGGCCTCCACCGAGGTCTGCACATCGCCGGCCTGCAGCACTGGCAGCGGCGCGTGTGCCAGGGTGCCGGTGGCAATGGCCGGATCGGCGCTGGCTGGCACTGCGGCCGCCACCGGGGCGGGGGGCGGGGCCGCCGGTACGGCGTTGCTGGCCGGCGCGACGAAGCGCTGGATGCGCTGCTGGGTGCCCGGCGGGCAGGGTGCGTTCTGCACGGTGAGGCCGCCATCGGCGGCGGTGCACCGGAACAGCACCACGTCCTCGGCGTGCGCCGGGGCGGGCAGGCACAGCCACACCGCTAGCAGTGCCACGCCGCCGCGCGGCGCGACACGGCGCATCAAGGACGAAAGGGGCAGGGAATCGATGTGCATCAGGTCGTGGCAGCAAGCGGCAAGGCGTAGCGAAGTGCGCATTGAAGCACGTGCTAGCGGCAGTCGCGTTCCAGCCGTGCATCCACGCTGCGCTGCTCACGGTTGAGCGCGTCGCGTTGGCCCTGCAGCGCACTGTTGTACTGGCGCACCAGTTCCCAGTGACGGTCCTGCAGGCGCGCACAGACCTCCTGCTGCGGCAGGGCGTTGCACGCGTCGCGCACCAGCACGTTGCCGGTGGGCACCACGGTGTCGGTGTAGGTGCCGGGGTAGGCCTCGCGGTTGCCTTCCCAGTGCGTGCTGCCACTGCCCACGCTGAGGCTGCCGCCCACGTGCGGGCCGCCGCCGGAGATCGACAGCGAGCCGCCGCTGGCGCTCACCGAGCCCGATCCCGTGCCGGCCCCCATCGGGGCGATCGGCGGCAGGGGACGGGGCGGACGGCCGCCCCCGGGTGGGCGATGGCCGCCGCCATATGGCAGGTACACGCTGGTCCAGATCGGGACCCAGCGCGGATTGCCCTCGCCGCTGTCGCTGGTATAGCGGCTGCCGTCGTCGCGCACGCACTCGTACAGCGGCTGTGGCGGCTGCACGTAGACGTGGCGCACCTCGCGCTGCGGCGCGGCCGGTGCAGGCGTGGCAGTAGGATCGCGGTCGCTGCGCACCACGCGCGGGGCGGGGTCGCGCGGACGTTGCATGTCGCGCACTTCCTGGCGCCCGTCGCGGCAGGGCGCATCCTGCAGCGACACCGCGCCGTTGCTCCCCACGCACCGGTACACGCGCACATTGCCGGCGTCCTGCGCGGCCAGTGGCGCGCTGGCGCAGCACAACAGCAGGGTCAGGCGCAGGGCGGTTGTTCGGTGCATGGGGCCAGTGTGCGGCTTTACCGGCAGCGGCGCAAAACAGCGGGCATGGGGGCTGCTCAGCTGCGCAGGATCTGCCCGCTGAGCGCGTCGCGGATCGGGGTGGGCTGGGCCAGGCCGCCGGTGTCGCCGTCGATCAGGCCATCCAGCAGTGGCAGCAGCGCGGGGTCCAGTTCGGTCCGGGTCCGCGCCGGTGGCTTGCCGGCCACGTTGGCGCTGGTGGACACCAGCGGGCCGCCCCAGGCGCGGCACAACGCGGCCACCAACGGGTGCGCGCTGATGCGTACGGCAATGCCGCTGTGTGCGCCGGTGATCCAGCGCGGCGCGCGCGGGCCGGCCGGCAGGATCCAGGTGTTCGCGCCAGGCCAGCTGGCCAGCACCACGGCCTGGCGTTGTGCCGGCAAGGCCTGCAGGCGCACCCAGTCGTCGAGCTGGGCCAGATCGGCCGCTACCAGGATCATGCCTTTCTCGACCGGGCGCTGCTTGAGCTGCAGCAGCTTCATCACCGCCGCCTCGTGGGCCGGATCACAGCCCAGGCCCCAGACCGCTTCGGTGGGGTAAGCCACGACTCCGCCCGCGCGGAGCACGGGCAGGGCGGTATCCAGGGTGAGTTCGTTCATGGCGGCAACAGCGGGCGTGGACATAGGCCCACATTATCCGCCCGCGGCGTGGCAACTGGGTGATCCCCGCGCAGATCCACGCATGGCGTGGGCCTGCGCCGGTGGAGGCCCTCAGGCCTTCTTGGCGACCGTCTTCTTGGCAACCTTCTTGGTGGCCGCTTTCTTGGTCGCGGTCTTCTTCGTTGCCGCCTTCTTGGTGGCTGCCTTCTTGGCCGGTGCCTTCTTGGCGGCGGCCTTCTTCGGCGCGGCCTCCTTCTTCACCGTGGCCTTCTTGGCGACCACTTTCTTGGCCGCCTTCTTGCCGAAGCCCTTGCGCACCGGCTTGCCGGTTTCTTCCATCAGCTGCTGCACTTCGGCCAGGGTCAGCGACGCCGGCTCACGATCCTTGGGGATCTTGCCGTTCATCCTGCCATCGCTGATGTACGGGCCGAAGCGGCCGTTCAACACCTGGATGTCGCTGCCCTCGAATTCCTTGATGATCCGGTTGCGCGCGATCTCTTCCTTCTCTTCGATCAGGAACACCGCACGGGCCAGGTCGATCGTATAGGGGTCGTCTTCCTTCTTCAGCGAGGCATAGGTGCTGCCTCGCTTGGCGAACGGACCGAACCGGCCAATGCCGACGCTGACATCCTCGTCCTTGTCCTGGCCGAGCGCACGCGGCATCAGGAACAGCTCCAGCGCGTCTTCCAGGGAAATGGTGTGCATCGACTGGCCCGGGCGCAGCGAGGCGAACTTGGGCTTGTCTTCGGCATCCTCGGCGGTGCTGCCGATGGCCGCGTACGGCCCGAAGCGGCCCAGCCGCACGCTGACCGGCTTGCCGGTCTTGGGGTCGGTGCCGAGCTCGCGCGCGCCACTGGCTTCGGCGCGGTCGACCGACTCGTTCTTCTCTTCGACCAGCTTGCTGAAGGGGTCCCAGAAGCGGGCCATCAGCGGAATCCAGTCTTCCTCGCCACGCGACACCGCATCGAGCTCGTCTTCCAGCTTGGCGGTGAAGTCGTAATCCACGTACTGGGTGAAGTGGCTGGACAGGAACTTGGACACCGCACGGCCGACGTCGGACGGGCGGAAGCTGCGGCCTTCCATTTCCACGTACTTGCGGAACAGCAGGGTCTGGATGATCGAGGCGTAGGTCGACGGGCGGCCGATGCCATATTCTTCCAGTGCCTTGACCAGCGCCGCTTCGGTGAAGCGCGGCGGCGGCTGGGTGAAGTGCTGGTCGGCCACGATGCGGTCGAGCGGCACGCGGTCGCCGGGCTTCATCGCCGGCAGCTTGCGGCCTTCGTCGTCATCCTCGGCGCTCTTGGTGTCCTTGCCTTCTTCGTACACGGCCAGGAAGCCGGGCACCACCACGGTGGTGCCGCTGGCGCGGAACACGTGTTCGCTGCCGGCCGACAGGTCCACGCTCACGGTGTTGAGCGTGGCCGGGATCATCTGGCAGGCCACGGCCCGCTTCCAGATCAGTTCGTAGAGCTTGCGCTCGTCGTCGGTCAGGAAGCGCGCCACCTGCGCCGGGGTCCGCAGGGCCGAGGTCGGGCGCACCGCTTCATGCGCTTCCTGGGCGTTCTTGGACTTGGTCTGGTAGGTGTTGGGCTGGTCGGGCAGCGAGGCGATGCCGTAATCGCGGGCGATCACGTCGCGGATCTCGGCCAGCGCATCCTGGGACAGGTTGACCGAGTCGGTACGCATGTACGAGATCAGGCCGACGGTGCCTTCTTCCTCGCCGATGGCCACACCTTCGTACAGCTTCTGCGCCACCTGCATGGTCTTGCGGGTGGTGAAGCCCAGCTTGCGCGAGGCCTCCTGCTGCAGCGTGGAGGTGGTGAACGGCGGGGCCGGGCGGCGCTTGCGCTCCTTGCTGGCCACGTCGGTGACATGCAGCGCGCCCTGCGCGGCCTGCTGGATGCGCAGGCGTGCGGCCTCGGCGGTATCGCCGTCGGTCACGGTGAACTGTTCGAACTTCTTGCCGTCCAGCTTGGTCAGGCGCGCGGTGAACGGCTGCGAGGGATGCGCACAGGCGGCATCGATGCTCCAGTACTCGCGGGCGATGAACGCTTCGATCTCTTCCTCGCGCTCGACGATCATGCGCAGCGCCGGGCTCTGCACGCGGCCGGCGGACAGGCCGCGCTGCACCTTGCGCCACAGCACCGGGGAGAGGTTGAAGCCCACCAGGTAGTCCAGCGCGCGGCGTGCCTGCTGCGCATCGACCAGGTCGCCGGCGATCTCGCGCGGGTGGCCCATGGCTTCCTTGATGGCGCGCGGGGTGATCTCGGTGAAGACCACGCGCTGCATCGGCTTGTCCTTGACCAGCCCGCGTTCCTTCAGGATTTCGGCAATGTGCCAGCTGATCGCCTCACCCTCGCGATCCGGATCGGTGGCCAGGAAGATGTCGTCGGCGCCCTTGGCAGCCTTGACGATGGCATCGACGTGCTTTTCGTTCTTCTCGATGAGGTCGTACCGCATCGCGAAGTTGTTGTCGGGATCGACCGCGCCTTCCTTCGGCACCAGGTCGCGCACATGCCCATACGAGGCCAGGACGGTGTAGTCCTTGCCGAGGTATTTGTTGATCGTCTTGGCCTTGGCGGGCGATTCGACGATGAGCAGGTGCTTGGGCATGTCAGATTATTTCTGTGGGCAGCAGCCCGGGAGAGGGCGCTAGGGTGGAGCAAATGGCCGCATTAGTGAAGGGCAGCGGGCGATTTCCATAAACTGAACGCCCGGGTATGCGCCGGGCGTTCAGCTTTTCCTCTTATTAGAGGAATCACGACCGAGCCGCCCGTGTCAAGCGGCCCGGTGTGAGGGTGGGGTCAGGACATGGACGAGGCGATGACCCCGATCATGGCAATGCCGACGCCGATGGCGGCCACGGTGAGCAGGCCGGAAACCACCAGAATCACGATGGTGACGGTGCCCAGGGTCGGCTGCTGCAGGTGCTCGTTTTCGGTGTAGGCCCATTTGTCGACCACCACGGTGTCGCAGATCATGTCGTGCAGGGCCTGCTTGCGCTCGGTGAAGGCGGCCATGATGAAACCGATCATCAGGGTCAGGCTGCTCAGCAGGAAGCCGAAGTAGCGCCCGATGCCGCGGCCCAAGGTGAGCCGTTCGCCATTGCCGCGCACCACCTTGATGCCCACGGCCATCTTGCCCAGGGTGGCGCCACCGGCCGAGGCATGGAAGCCGGCGTAGTAGGCCACGCCCAGCGCCAGGCCGGCCACCATCGCCAGCAGGCTCATCACCAGCGCCACCGACTCGTTGCCCGACACCGCGCCGATGCCGTTGAAGATCAGGCTGATCGGAATGTTGACCACGCTCACCACCACCGAGTCGAGGAAGTAGCTGGCATAGCGCTTCCAGAACCCGGCGTAGACCACGTTGCCGCCACCGACCACTGCCGCGTTGGCATAGCCGCCGGCGGCCGGCGCGGTGTACGGCGAATGGGTGCCGCCACCGGTGCCCGGCAGCGGCGCGGTGCCGTTGTCGATGGCCGTGTAATCGCCGCGCAGGTCGAAGCCGCTGCCCAGGTTCTCCGCAGCGCTGCTCAGGTTCTGCAGCTGCAGTTCGTCGACCGCTTCGGACAGCGGTTTCCACTGCGCAAAGCCCTCACGCCAGACCAGCGTGGTCAGGCTGATCTGCGCGCGCTGGAAACGCAGGCGCATCTCGTCGGCGGTCAACGGGCCCTGGCGTTCCTGGCCATCGGCGAAATACCACTCAGTCATTGCTTCAATCCCCTTTGGGTTCATCCATGGACATGCGTCCGTTGTCAGCCGCGGCAGTGCTGCGGCAGGTACTTGTCATCCGGCTCGCCGGTGCATTCCCACTGGTGCAGCTCCGGGTCGAAATCCAGCCACAGCAGTTTGCCGTCCAGGGCCACCTTGGCGGGCACCGACAGCTCGGCTTCGATGCCGCAGTGGCTGTTGTCGAAGCGGCCGATCCGCACCGCCGACAGGTCGCCGCTGGCATAGCTTTCGGCCGGCTGGAACCCGTCGTCGTCATTGACCGGGCAGCGTCCGTGGGTCTGCACGAACTCGCTGACCTGCACCTTGATCGGGTCCAGTTCGGTGATGGCCTGCGCGGTCTTGGAGCGCAGCACATACTCCTGATAGGCGGGCAGGGCGATCGCGGCAAGAATGCCGATGAGCACCACCAGCAGCACGCCGACGATGCCGGCCACGATGCCGGCGATGGCGCAGCCGGACAGGCCCTGGCGTGGCGGTACCGGCGCGGCGGCCATCGCGGGCGCGGCAGCGGCCGTCACCGGTGGGGAAGTCACGGGCGGCACTGGGTCGGATGCGGGGCTGTCCAGGGGAATCTGCGGCGGCAGCGCAACGGCGGGCGTGTCGGTTTCGGCGGGTGGGTCGGTCACGGGTGCCGGCGGCGCAGCCAGTACCAGGCCGATCTCGTCGGCCACCTCGCGCAGCGGTTGCCACTGCGCCATGCCGTCGCGCCAGACCAGCGTATCGGCCGCAATGCGGCTGGACTGGTACAGCGCGATCAGTTCATCGGACGCCAGCGGCCCGCGCTGCTGGCGATTTCCTTCTGCATAGAACCACTGGCCCACGGCACGCTCCTGAATGCGCAAGGCACCCAGTGTACGGTCAGTGAAGCGGTTCCGGTTCGTCAATGAACATCTGCGTTTCCATCCAGGCGTAGGCGGCCTCGGACCCGGGCTGGTTGAACAGCACCATCAGCACCACCCATTTGAGGTCGTCCAGGTCCAGCTCGTCCTGGTCCAGGGCCATGGCGCGGTCCAGCACCAGCTCGCGCTGGTTGGCGTCCAGGATGCCGTGCTGCTCCAAGAACATCAGGAAGCCGCGGCCTTCAACGTCCAGCTTGTCCAGTTCCGGACCGTGGTAGATGCGCACCGGGCCATCGACCCGGGCCACGTTCACGGCCGGGCGCTGGTCGGCCAGGGCATCGAGCCAGTCGAACGCTTTCTTGATTTCGGTGGGGCTGAAGCCGGCCTGTATCAGGCTGTTCTGGAGGGTGTCGCGGTCACGGACGAGGTCCGGGTCCTCGCTGAAATAATGTTCGAACAGGTACAGCAGGACATCCAGAATGCTCTCTTTCATTGCCCCTCGGCCTGCGTCAACGACGCTGTGGAGGTGAAGAAACTAGGGTTTTCGACAGTAGCGGCCATAGGCGGCAACCACCTTTCCTTCCAGTTCCATGACCAGCAGCATGGCCGACAGCTGGGCCGTCGTCAATCCGCTGCGCTGGATCAGTGAATCCATACCCGTTGGGTTGTCATCCAGTGCCTGCCACAAGCGCTGGTAGTCCGGGTCGGGGAAGGAGGGGGCGCGCCGAGGCGCCGGTCGTGCCTGTTCAGTGGGGGCGTCCAGCCGGCTTCGCAAGGCCTGGCCCAGGGTGCCGGCCAGGGCGGTCAGCCCGGCGATCACTTCGTCGGGGTGCTCCACCAGCATCACGCCTTCGCGGATCAGGCGGTGGCAGCCGCGTGCCCGCGGGTTGCGCACCGAGCCGGGCAGGGCGAAGACCTCGCGCCCGGCCTCGGCCGCCAGCCGGGCGGTGATCAGCGCCCCGGACCGCAGCGCCGCCTCGATCACCACCGTGCCGAGGCTGAGCCCGGCGATCAGCCGGTTGCGCGCGGGGAACTGGCCGGCCCTGGCGGCGGTGCCGGGCGGGTACTCGCTGACCACGGCGCCGCGCTCTGCGATCCGCGCCTGCAGGGCCGCATGGCGCGGAGGGTAGGTGCGGTCCAGGCCGGTGGCCACCACCGCCACCGTCAGGCCGCCCGGCACCCGCAACGCCGCCTCGTGGGCGCGCGCGTCCACCCCCGCGGCCAGCCCGCTGACCACCGCCAGCCCGCTGCGCGCGAACGCGGCGGCAAATTCGGCGGCCAGCTCCGCGCCGCTGGGCGACGGCGTGCGGCTGCCCACCACGGCAACCCCGGGGTGCCACAGCGTGGCCGGGTCGCCCTGCACGAACAGCACCAGTGGCGCCTGGGGATGGTGGCGCAGCAGCATCGGGTAGTCGTCGCTGTGGATCGGCACCAGGTGATGGCCGGGGTGGGCCGCCCAGTGGTGGGCCAGCGCCAGGGCCACCGGGTCGGGGCAGGCCAGCCGCGCGCATTGCTCGGGGGTGCAGCCATTGGCGCGCCAGCTGGATGGTCCGGCACGCAGGGCGAGGGCGGGATCGGCGTGGGCCTGCAGCAGGCGCCGCCGCGGTGGCAGCGGGCCGCCGGCCAGGACCAGGCGGAGCAGGGCGTCGCGGGTGTCAAGCGGGAGGGTTTCGCACATCCGCCAAGGCTAGGCCGCATACAGCGACGGCGCCCTGGGGCGCCGTCGGAGTAGTGCGTAGGGGTTTGCGCTTACTGAGCGTCAGGGTGCTTTGCCGCGTACCCGACCAGCACCGGCTTGACCCCCTGCATCACCAGGGCATAGCTGACCTTGTCGTAGGTGCGGAACACCATCGCATGGGCAGCGTACTCGTCGGGCAGGGAGAAGCGCCCGGCGCCGTCGGTGAGCGAGTCGTCCATCCGCGACGAACCGGGGTACTTCATCTTGTTGGCCACGTGCCGGCCCTGGCGCCACAGCGACACGACGGTGCCGTTGTCGATTCCGTCGGTGCTGCCGGCGGAAATGGCGATCACATCGCGCGGGCCACCGGACAGGAACATGTCGGTCACAGCCAGCACGCGGATATCCAGGCCTTCGGTCTGGGCAGCCGGAACGTGCGGGAAGAACTGCAGGTCGTACGGGTTGGCCTGCACCGGCACCAGGCGGTCGCCGTTGCGCACTTCCACGCCGCCCACCCCGGTCTGCAGGGCAATGGTGGTCACATCCACATTGCCGGCGGCCACCTTGGTGACCGTGCCGACGTTGATCTGCGCCAACTCGTAGCCCAGCGTCTGGTTGCGCTTGCTGGGAACGAAGAAGTTCTTCCAGAGGTTGCCGCTGCCCGGGGTCACATCCCCGCTGGCGGTGAGGTCCTCGGTCGGCTTGGGCAGGGCGTAGCGCACGGTCGGGCGGACCACGGCCCAGCGCTGGCCCACTTCGGCGCCCTCAAGCCCGCGCACATAGGCGGTCTGGCCACTGGTGGCACGCAGGCGGTTGTCTTCCAGGCCCACCACGAACGGCAGCGACTTGACCTCGTCGACCACGCTCAGCTGCTTCAGGAAGGGTTCGACCTGGTCCAGTGGAATGCCGGTGACCGGCGCTTCCTGGCGCGGGCCGGGCTGGGCCACGACGCGATCCAGGTAGGCCAGGCTCAGCACGTCACCCGGGTAGATCAGGTGCGGGTTCTTGACCTGCGGATTGGCCTGCCAGATTTCCGGCCACAGCCACGGCTTCTTGAGGAAGCGCGCGGAAATGTCCCACAAAGTATCGCCCTTGCGGACGACGTAGGTATCCGGGTGCCCGCCATTCACTTCAACGGCGGTAGCATAGGTGGCAACGGTCAACATCGCCACGGCGACGACCGTACGAGTACGTTCAAACATAGGTGGTGCCTGATTCCCCAACAGGTTGCCGCACTATAGTCCAGAAACCGGGGCGCAGGGCAAGCGTTGGCGATAGAATTGCGACGTACGCCGCTTTGACCGGCGCCCCCTACCGGTATTTGCCATGGCTATCCTGCCCATTCTTGAGTTTCCCGATCCGCGCCTGCGCACCAAGGCCGCGTTGATCGACGCCGCCGAAGTGACCACGCCGGCGTTCCAGCAACTGCTCGACGACATGTTCCACACCATGTACGACGCCCCGGGCATCGGCCTGGCCGCCAGCCAGGTGGACGTGCACAAGCGCTTCATGGTCATCGACGTCAGTGAAGAGAAGGACACCCCGCGGGTGTTCATCAACCCGGAGATCGTCGCCAACGAGGGCGGCCAGGTCTACCAGGAAGGCTGCCTGTCGGTACCGGGCATCTTTGCCGACGTCACCCGTGCCAACCAGATCACCGTGCGCTTCCTGGATCGCCAGGGCCAGCCGCAGGAACTGACCACCGACGGCGTGCTGGCGGTGTGCATCCAGCATGAGATGGACCACCTGGACGGCAAGCTGTTCATCGATTACCTGTCCCCGCTGAAGCGCGAGATGGTGCGCAAGAAGCTGGCCAAGGCGCGCAAGCACGTTGCCTGAGATGCCCAAGGGCCGGGCCGCGCGGGCTGACCGCGGGCCGGGCCTGGTTGTGCGGCGCCGGCCACCGGCGCCGTTTTTCTTTCTGCAAGTGGGGTAGCCATGAAGATTGTCTTTGCCGGTACGCCGGAGTTCGCCGTGTCCTCGCTGCGCGTCGCCGCGCGCCACCATGAAGTGGTGGCCGTGTACACCCAGCCGGACCGCCCGGCCGGGCGTGGGCGCGGGCTGATGCCGTCGCCGGTGAAGCTGGAGGCGATCGCGCGTGGCATCCCGGTGTTCCAGCCCGAACACCTGAAAACCCCCGAAGCCCAGCAGCAGCTGCGCGACCTGCAGCCGGACCTGATGGTGGTGGTGGCCTACGGGCTGATCCTGCCCAAGGCCGTGCTGTCCATCCCCACCCACGGCTGCTGGAACGTGCATGCCTCGCTGCTGCCGCGCTGGCGCGGCGCCGCGCCGATCCAGCGTGCGATCCAGGCCGGCGACAGCGAAAGCGGCGTGTGCCTGATGCAGATGGAAGCGGGCCTGGACACCGGTCCGGTACTGCTCAAGCAGCACCTGGCCATCGGTGCCAACGACACCGGCGGCCAGCTGCATGACCGCCTGGCCGAGCTGGGCGCGCAGGTGCTGTCGGACGGGCTGGGCCTGTTGCGCGCCGGGATCAAGCCGATTGCCCAGCCGCAGCCGGAGGCGGGGGTGACCTACGCACACAAGCTGGACAAGGCCGAAGCCCGGCTGGACTGGGCGCAGGACGCGCAGGCACTGGAGCGCACCGTGCGCGCCTTCAACCCGTGGCCGATCGCCGAGGCCCTGCTGGCCGGCGAGCGCGTGCGCATCCACGGCGCGGTGGCGCTGCCGGACAACCAGGGCAAGGCCCCGGGCACCCTGCTGGCGGCCGCCCGCGAAGGCATCGACATCGCCTGCGGGCAGGGCGCACTGCGCCTGCGGGTACTGCAGCGCGAAGGCGGCAAGGCGATCACGGCCGCCGACTACCTCAACGCGCGCCGCGACCTGAGCGTGGGTGCCTGAGATGACCCAGCTCCAGCAGGACAAGCAGGCCCCGCAGCGCGCCGCCAGCGCCCCCGGCGTGCCCACCCGCGTACTGGCGGCCAAGGTGCTGGCCCAGGTAATCGGCCGCGGGCGCTCGCTCAAGGCCGAACTGGCCAAGGCACTGCCCACCCTGGACGACAGCCGCGACCGCGCCCTGCTGGAGGCGCTGTGCTTTGCGGTGCTGCGCCGCCGCGGTGCCTACGACGCTGCGTTGGCGCAGTGGATGCAACGCCCGCTCGGCGTGCGCGAAGACGAGCTGCGCGCGCTGTTGCTGGTGGGCTTTGCCCAGCTGGACGCGCTTGAACTGCCCGCCCATGCGGCGCTGTCGGCCACCGTGGACGCCGCCCGCGCCATGGGCCGCGACCGTCAGGCCGGCATGGTCAACGCGCTGCTGCGCCGCGCCCAGCGTGACGGCATTCCGGCCCAGCCGGCGCGCGCTGCGTTCCCGGATTGGCTGGCCGGCATGATCGAGCAGGACTGGCCGGAGCAGGCCGAGGACGTGTTCGCCGCCAGCCTGCAGCCCGCGCCGCTGTGGCTGCGGGTGAACCGTCAGCACGGCAGCCGCGAGGCGGTGCTGGAACAGCTGGCTGTGGCTGCCATCGAGGCCGAGGCGTCGCCGCTGTGCAGCGATGCGATCCGCCTGCCGGTGCCCGTGCCCGTGGCCGCGCTGCCGGGGTTCGCCGCCGGCGCGTTGTCGGTGCAGGACCTGTCGGCGCAGCAGGTGGCCGATGCGCTGGCCCCGCGCCCCGGCGCGCGCGTGCTGGACGCCTGCGCCGCGCCGGGCGGCAAGGCCGCGCACCTGCTGGAACGTGATCCCAGCCTGCAGCTGCTGGCACTGGACATCGACCCGCGGCGGCTCAAGCGCATCAGCGAGACCTTCGCCCGTACCGGCGTGGGCGCGCAGGCGCGGGTGCTGGCGGCCGACGCCGCCACGCCGGACAGCTGGTGGGACGGGCAGCCGTTCGACTGCATCCTGCTGGATGCGCCGTGCTCGGCCACCGGCATCATCCGCCGCCAGCCGGACGTGCTGGTGCACCGCCGCCCGGCCGATATCGAGGCCCTGGTGGCGCTGCAGGCGCGCCTGCTGGATGCCTGCTTCCGCATGCTCGCCCCCGGCGGCACCCTGCTGTATGCGACATGCTCGATCCTGCGTGAAGAGAACCAGTTCCAGATCGAGTCCTTCCTGCAGCGCACCCCCCGCGCAGGCTTCCTGCCGTTGGGTGAGGCCTTCGGCCACGACTCCTGGGCCGGCCGCCAGCGCCTGCCGGGTGAAGAGGGTGCAGACGGATTCTTCTATGCGCGTCTGCTAAAAAAGGGCTGATACCCCGCCGCTGGACCCGCGTCATATGTTGAAAAACCCTGCCAGACGCGAGTTCTGGCTGCTTGCCACGATGGCCCTGCTGGTGCTCGGCGCCGGCCTGGGCCTGCGCGACCCCTGGCCGTCGGACGAGCCGCGCTTTGCGCTGGTGGCCAAGCAGATGGTGCTCAGCGGCGATTGGCTGTTCCCGCACCGTGGCACCGAGTTGTACTCGGACAAGCCGCCGATGCTGATGTGGGCGCAGGCCGCGCTCTACAGCGTGTTCGGCAACTGGCGGGTGGCGTTCCTGCTGCCGTCGCTGCTGGCCGCACTGGGCACGCTGGCCTGCGTGTACGACCTGGGCCGCCGGTTGTGGACCCGCCGGGTGGGCCTGTACGCGGCCTGGGCGCTGTTGTTTGCGGTGCATTTCACCTTCCAGGCCAAGAAGGCGCAGATCGATCCGCTGGTAGTGTTCTTCATCACCCTGGCCAACTACGGCCTGCTGCGGCACCTGCTGTGCGGGCCGGCGTGGCGGTGGTGGTGGCTGGGCTGGTTCGCCGCCGGGCTGGGCGTGATCACCAAGGGCGTGGGCGTGCTGGCGCTGCTGATGGTGCTGCCGGCGGCCGTGGCCTCGCTGCTGGGCTGGCCGCGGGTTCGCCTGCACGTGCGCGACTGGCGCTTCTGGCTGGCCCCGCTGGCCTTCGTGCTGGCGGTGGCGCTGTGGCTGGTGCCGATGGTGCTGGCCGCCACGTCCAGCGGCTCGGTGGAGTACCGGGCCTACATGAACGACATCCTGTTCCGGCAGACCGCCAAGCGGTACGCGCAGTCGTGGGATCACCACCAGCCGTGGTGGTATTTCCTGGCCACCATGCCGTCGATGTGGCTCCCCGCGATCCTGGTGGTGCCCTGGGCGATCCCGGCCTGGTGGCGCCGGCTGCGCCGCCGCGATCCGCGCTACCTGGTGCTGCTGGGCTGGTGGCTGCTGATCGTACTGTTCTTCTCGATCCCGCACGGCAAGCGCGATGTGTACATCCTGCCGGCGCTGCCGATGTTCTGCCTGGCGCTGGCCCCGCTGCTGCCGGGCTTGCTGCGGCGGCGTGACGTGCAGTGGCTGCTGGGCGCGTTCAACGCCGTGCTGGTGCTGGCCCTGCTGGGCGCAGGCATTGCCATGCTGGTGGGCCAGCCGGGCTTTGAAAGCCGGTTGATCCTGCAGCGCGGCATCGACACGTCGGTGACCGCAGCGCTGGGCTGGATCGGCGTGGCGCTGGGCGCCTGGGGCATGGCCAGCCTGTGCTTCAGCGGCCCGCGGCGACGCCATGTGGCTGTGCTGTCCACCCTGGCGATGGTCTGGGTGGCGTACGGGCTGGTGGGCTACCCGCTGTTCAACGACTCCAGCTCGGCCCGTGGGTTGATGCAGCAGGCCGGGCAGCGCATCGGCGCCGACGCGCAGCTGGGGCTGGTGGGGTGGAAGGAACAGAACCTGCTCATGGCCGACCGCCCCGCGACCACCTTCGGCTTCAAACGCCGTTGGTACAGTCAGTTGCAGGACGGCGTGGCCTGGCAGGCGCAGGCGCCACAGCAGCGCTGGCTGCTGGTACAGGAAGCGGCCGTGCTGGACTGCATCGATCGCAGCCGTGCCGAACGGGTGGGCGTGGCCAATCGCCGTGGCTGGTGGCTGGTACCGGCCGACGCCGTGGTCGGCCCGTGCCGGCCCAGTGCCCGTGAACTGGCACGGATCACCCTTGAACAGGGCCGGGAAGCACCGGAGGAGTGATGGGACTCTCATGGATCATTACGGGACGATCAGCGACAATGCCGCCTGCTCGCCCGATCCTGGAATGGAGGCCGGTGAACCCGTTCCTCTTCCGTCATTACGCCGCATTGCCCAGATCGTGACCATGTCTCCACTCCGTCCTGCCCGCGCCAACCTTGCCTTGGCATGGGCCTTCACGATCGCGGTCGGGTTGTCCCCGGTGCTGCTGATGTCGACCCTGGACGGTGGCAGCGCGGGCTATTACCTGCTGGTCCTGCTGAGCATCATCGTGCTGTTCGTGGTGCGCCCGTCCGCGCCCGGGCAGGTCTGGTGCGACAACCGCCGCGAGTATGTGTGGATGGGCGTGGGCGTGGCGGTGATGCTGATCGGCGTGCTGACCAGCCTGCTGGTGCACGGCCTGTGGAAGGGCTCGGAGGTGGAAAAGGCCTCGCGTTTCCTGACCGTGCTGCTGATCCTGGCCGCCGCGCTGCGGATTCCGCGCCCGATTCTGGCCCATGGCCTGTTCGGCCTGTTGCTGGGCATCTGGTATGCGGTGATCAACGTCGGCTGGCTGGTGTTGAGCACCGGCGGACGCCCGGCCACCCGCCAGTTCAACACGGTGACCTACGGCAACCTGACGCTGCTGTTTTCGATGCTGGCGCTGCTGCTGCTGGGCTACCGCATTACCCGTTTCAAGCGCACCGAGTTCGCGCTGAAACTGATCACCGGCGTGGCCGGGCTGGGCGCGTTCCTGGCCACCCAGACCCGCGGCGGCCTGTTGGCGGTGCCGGTGCTGGTGTTCATCGCACTGCTGGTGCAGGGGCGCCGGCTCAACCGTTACAAGGCCTGGGCCGGTGCGTTGCTGCTCGGCGCGGTGGGCCTGATCGTGCTCAGCGACAGCACCCTGCGCGAGCGCATCCACCTGGGCGTGAACGAATTCGAAGAGTGCCAGGTGACCCACCTGGCCGATACGTCGGTGTGCATCCGGCTGCAGCTGTGGAGTGCGGCGGGGCACATGATCCAGAGCGAGCCGGTGTTCGGCATCGGCGGGGGTGACCGCTTCCGCGAAGAACTGCGCAGCCTGGCCGAAGCCCGCCAGGTGTCGCCCACCGTGGCGCGTGACTACGGCGAAACCCACAACGACCTGCTGTATTTCCTGGCCACCTACGGCGTGCTGGGCGGGTTGGGGCTGGTGCTGCTGTACGCCGCGCCGGGCTGGGTGCTGCTGCGCCGGCTGTGGCGCGAGGACGACGCCGGCCGCCTGTTCGCCGGTGCCGGGGTGATGATCTGCGCCAGCTACCTGGTGTTCGGCATCACCGAGATGATGTTCCGCGACATGCGCTCGGCGTCGTTCTACGCCACCTGGGTGGCGGTGTTCCTGGCCCTGTCCGACCCGGCGCGCAGGCGCCAGACGGACTGACCCCGGTTCAACCGCCCTGCAGGGCGGCGTCGTAGCTGGCTTCGGTCAGGCCAGTGAACGTGTCCAGGCCGAACTCGCGCACGGCACGCTGGCGCGCGGCCACGCCGATCCGGGCCAGGTCGTGGCGCTGTGCATACAGCCGGGCCACCTGGGCGGCGATCGCGGGAATGTTGCGCACCGGCACGATCCAGCCATCCTGGTCGTGGTCGATGTTCTCCGGCAGGCCGGCGTAGTCGCTGACCATCACCGGCTTGCCCATCGCCATCATTTCGCGGCAGGCGAAGGAGATGGTCTCCACGTCGTGGGACAGCACGAAGCCCGCATCACCGCTGGCCACGAACGGCCGGATGTCCTCCAGCAGGCCGGGCAGGTGGACCTGCGCGCCCAGGCCCAGCGCGGCCACCCGTGCCAGCAGCCGCGGCTCCGCGTCGCGGCCGGCCACGGCCACGTGGATGTGGCTGCGGATCGGCTCGGGCAGCGTGGCCACGGCCTCGACCAGATCGATCCAGCCCTTGTGACCGTCGGTGCCGGCATTGCTCACCATCACCAGCGCATCGGGATCGGTGGTCCAGCGGGCACGCAGTGCCGCGCCGGCGGACGCATCGACCGGCGCGAAGCGCGCCAGGTCCACGCCATTGCGCACCACGTCGATCGGGCAGCGCCGGTAGGGGCTGTCCAGCAGCATCTGGCGGGTATGGGCGGACACCGCGATCACCCGGTCGGTACCCCAGCGTGCACGCAGGGTATTGCCGAACGTGTTGCTGGGCTTGCTGTTGTGCTTGGTGAACACCAGCTTGGGCCGACGGGCCAGGCCAGCCACCGCTTCCATCATCACCCGATGGTCGCGCGCGCCGTTGGCATGCACGATGTCGATCCGGTGCTGCTGGACCAGGTGGCGCAGGCGGCGCATGTCGGCCCATTGCTGGGGCAGCGTGGGCAGGCCACTGCTGAAGGCGATGTCCAGCGGTTCGGCACTGCCTTCGTCGCGGACCACGCGCAGCACGCGGCTGTTGTCCGGAGCGGCCATGAACAGCTGGTGGCGCGCCGACAGCGCGCGTGCCAGTGACACCAGATAGGTGGTGTGGCCGCCGCCGTCTCCGGAATGGAAGTTGGTGTAGAGGATCTTCATGGAGGTCTTCGATCAAACGCGCATGAAGTCTGCCACAGCAGCGCTCATGCGGCGTCGCTGCGGCGCGGCGGGTCGCTTACCGGCTGTCCGTGCTGCAGCATCCACAACATGATCGTCTTCTGGCGCACGTAGTTGGCGCGCACGTAGGCATACACCAGCCCGTGCCAGCCATCGCGGAAGCCGCCGCGCAGCAGCAGCCCGCGCCAGAACCGCCACGCCGGGGCCAGGACCAGCTTGGCCAGGGTGGCGCGCTTGCCGCGTGCGAACTCGTGCTCGGCCATCATCCGCGCGTAGCGCTGGGTCTTGCTCAACTGCTGTTCCAGCGAGCGGTACGGGTAGTGGATCAGGTCGCCGCGCAGCACGCCCACGCTGCCGTCGACGCTGGCCGCTTCGTGGATCTCGCGCTTGCCGCGCCAGCCGCCGTGGCGGCGGTCGAACAGGCGCAGCACGCGGTCCGGATAGGCATTGCCATGGCGCAGGAATTTGCCGAAATACTCCGACAGGCGCGCGAAACGGTAGCCATGGTGGCCGGCAAAGCCGCTCGCCTGGGCGGCCAGGATGGCCGCGCGCAGGTCGTCGCTGATGCGTTCGTCGGCATCCAGGCACAGCACCCAGTCGTGGCTGGCCTGTTCAACGCAGAACGCCTTCTGGCTGCGGAAGCCGTCGAACGCGCGCTGCAGCACGGTGGCTCCGGCGGCGCGGGCGATGGCCACCGTGGCATCGGTGGAATGGGAGTCCACGACGATGATCTCGTCGCAGAAGGCCAGCGAGGCCAGGCAGTCGCCGATGCGGTCGGCTTCATTGAACGCGATAATGCAGGCCGAGATGCGAGGCCGTTCAGTGGGAGCGGTCGTGGAGGACATGATGGCCGAGTACCTGCTGTTTGCGACGGAGCGTTATGCGCTGCCCATTCTCGCCCCTCTGGCCCAGGCGTTGCACGCGTCCGGGCAATCGGTGTCGGCCTGGTTCGCCGATGGCGCCGCCGGGGGCAGCCTGCCGGGGGTGCCCAACGTGGACCTCACGCAGGCGCTGGCGCTGCGCCCGCGTGCGGTGTTCAGCGCCGCCAACTGGGTGCCGCCGTTCATCGCCGGGGCCAAGGTGCAGGTCTTCCATGGCTTCAATGTGCAGAAGCGCGACAGCGCGCGCGGCCATTTCCGCGTGCGGGGCCTGTTCGACCTGTACTGCACGCAGGGGCCGGCGACGACGGAGCCGTTCCGTGACCTGGCCGCACGCCAGGGTCATTTCGCCGTGGCGCAGACCGGCTGGCCGAAGCTGGACCCGCTGTTCCGCGACGACGGTGGCGCCAGCGCGGCGCTGCGGGCGCCCGCCGCTGGCCGCCCGGTGATCCTGTTCGGCTCCACCTTCACCGAACGCCTGAGTGCGGCGCCGCATCTGTACGAGCACATCGCCGCCGACATCGCGCGCGGTGAGCGCTACTGGCTGCTGACCCTGCATCCCAAGTGCAGCGAAGAAATGTTTGCACGCTACCGCGCGCTGGCCGGCGACAACGCCGCCTTCATCGAACCCGAGCAGGTGATGGCCGCGCAGCGTGCCGCCGACGTGCTGGTGTCGGACACCTCCTCGATCGTGTCCGAGTTCGTGGTGCAGTACAAACCGGTGGTGACCTTCCGCAACCGCGTGCCGCAGCCGCACATGATCGACTTCGACGACGCCACCCAGCTACCGGCGATGCTGGACCGCGCGCTGTCGCCCGAGCCGGCACTGGTGGCGCAGATCCAGCAGTACGCCGACAGCATCCACCCGTACCGCGACGGGTATTCCAGTGAGCGGGTGATCGCGGCCACCGAGGACTTCCTGGCCGGGGAGTTGGGCACGCTCAAGCGCAAACCGTTCGGCGCGTGGACGCGCGGCCTGCAGATCCGGCGTGACCTGGGCTATTGGGGACCGTCGAAGCGGTAGAGCCAACCGTTGGTCGGCTGCGTCGGTTACCAGCGCAGGCGGCGCTGCGCCAACGCCGCGCTCAACCGCGCATGCACCGCGCGCGCCTCGGCGTCAGGCAGGTAGCGCAGGCACAAGGCCACGCTGCCGCTGGCACCGGCGGTATCCAGCCACACGCTGGCGGTCCCCAGCAGGCGGTCCAGCGGCGAACGGCTCAGGCGCAGCACCTGCAGTTTGTCCAGCTCGGCGAACCGCCACCAACGCTGCCACCAGCCCCCGCGCACGGCCACGTACTGGTCGTCCAGGTGATAGCCCATACGTGCCATCTGGCGATGCGCGCGGAAGGCCGACCACGGCAGCCACAGCAGGATCACGGCCGCCCACGGCACCTCGTTCCACACGCCTGCCGCGGCCACCAGCGGTACCCACACCGCGGTACCCAGGCTCAGCCGCCACCAGCCGCGCTGCTGCACCGGTTGCCAGTGTGCGGGCGGCCACTGCACCTGCGGCAGCAGGTGCTGCACCAGGGCGTCGGCCGCCTCTGGGGTGGCCAGTGGGGCCAGTTCGCGCAGGTCGCGGCGCTGGTTCTCTTCGGACACCCCGGCGGCAATGTCGATGCGCAGATGGCGGCGCCCGGCCCAGCGCTGCAAGGGGCTTTCGCGCAGCGTCCAGGCCTGGATGCGACGCCGCGCCACGCTGCTGCGCAGGCGCGTGAGCAGGCCGCTGACCACGGTGAGCCGACGTTCCTGTTCGCTCAACTGGAAGCCGTGATAACGCAACAGCGCCAGCACCACCGAAAACACGCGCAGCAGCACCCAGAACGCGGCCGCGGCCACCAGCGCCGCCACCGCCCACACCCAGGTGGCCGGGTGCAGACCATTGGCGTAGCCCAGCGCCTGACGCCCGCCTTCTTCAATCGCGTCGGTCACGGTGCCATCGGGGAACAGCTGGAACGAGGCGCCCACGGCGGCGAGCACCACCACCCAGCCGCGGTTGGACAGCAGGCCGATGCGCACCACCTCGGGTGTGCTCAGCTGCAGCAGCACGCCATCGTCCACCGGCGGCGTGACCGCCTCTGCATCCAGATCGGCATCCGTGGTCGCCGGGGGCGCCACGACCGCCTGGCCGCGGTGCCGCACCAGCTGTTCCAGCGCCAACGCCTGGGACAGCTTGAGCACGCGCATTTCCGCCTCGGGCCGGGCGCCGCCGGCCGATTCCAGGCGCAGTTCGGCCACCCCGAACAGGCGATGCAGCGGGTTCTGGTGCACCACCACGTTGTGGATGCGCGCGAACGGAATCTCGCGCCGGTTGCGCGACACCACCCCGCTGCGCACGCTGATGGCGTCGCGGCCGATCCGGTAACGGTAGGTCAGGTACTGCAGCACCGAGGTGCCCACTAGCACCACGATCACCACCAATGCGGCCAGGTAGGACCACATCTGATCGCGATCGCCGCGGTTGCCGAACACCAGCAGCGCCACCAGCGGCAGCAGGAACTGGCGCAGCTGCATCAGCAGCACGAACAGCCATGACCACCGATGCAGGCGCTGCTCTGGCGGCGCCTCGTTCAACGCGGCCTCTGTCGGGGACGGGCGGCTCACAGGGCGTCGTCGTCGCGGTCGAGCTGGTGGGCCAGGGTGTCGCGCAGGCGTTCGGCATCCTCGCCATCCAGCCCGCTCAGGCTCACCGCGCTGAAGCGGCTGCCGGCGGTGTGCACCACCAGCGTGGCCAGCCGTGCGCTGCGTTCGATCGGCCCCCGGCGCAGGTCCAGGTGCTGCACGCGCGAGATCGGCACGCGGGTCTCCTGCTGCCACATCAGGTCGCGGCGCACGCCCAGGCCCTGTGCGTCGAGCCGCCAGAACGTGCGGCGCTGGCGGCGGTAACCAATGGCCGCGCCGATGGCCGCACCCAGCACCAGCATGCCGGCCACGCCCAGCCAGCGCAGCGGCAGGTCCAGCAGCACCCAGGCCGTGCCGAGCCCGCCACCAATCAGGACGGTGCCGGTGATGGCCCCGGCCACCGCCGCGATGGCGGCGGCACGCCGGGGCAACGCCTGCCAGTCAGGGCTGGACGGCAGCGGCGGCAGCGGCGGCGGAGAGGGAATGGCAGGGGTGTCGATGGCGTCGGACAAGGCAGGGCGCTCGGCAAGGGAGATGCCGGGCGTGCTGCTGCTGGCGGTGCGCCCGTCGCGCAGACGGTAGCAGGTTGCCGCGCGCTATTGCGCGGCCTGGATCAGCGCGTCGACGTCGAGCAGGTGGCCGGCCCGTTCGGCCTTGGTGCGCAGGTACTGTTCGTTCTCGGCGGTGATATCGCCGGTGACCGGCACGCAGTCCACCACGTCGATGCCGGCGTTGCGCAGCCGCTGCGCCTTGGTGGGGTTGTTGCTGAGCAGCTGCACGCGGTGCACGCCCAGCCCCTGCAGCATCGCCACTGCGCTGCCGTAGCGGCGCTCATCGGCGCCGAAGCCCAGCTGCGCATCCGCGTCAATGGTGTCCAGGCCGTCGTGCTGGTAGCCGTAGGCGCGCATCTTGGCGGCGATGCCGGTGCCGCGGCCTTCCTGGTCCAGGTACAGCAGCACGCCACCGCCCAGTTCCTTGAGCTTGCGCAGGCCGCGCCGCAGCTGGTCGCCGCAGTCGCACTTGAGCGAGCCGAACAGGTCGCCGGTGAGGCAGGACGAATGCACGCGCACCGGCACCACCCCGGACAGGTCCGGGCTGCCGACGATGATGGCTACCTGGTCACGCTGGGCCACGCCGCCGCGGAACACGGCAAATTCGGTCATGCCCACCTCGCGCAGCGGCACCGGCGAGCGGGTGACCAGTTCGTAGGCGTGGGCGGCCTGCTCGGCCCCTTGGTGCAGGTCGCACAGCGATACCTGCGCGCAATCATCGAAGCGGTGGTCCGCCGGCTCCAGCAGCACGCCCACCATGGCTGGCAGCAGCAGGCCCAGGCGGGCGATTTCCACCGCACCATCGTCCAGCGCCTGCCCGGCCGACCAGCCCGCCGGCATCACTTCCGGTTCGCGGCGGTAGCTCAGCGAGGGCAGGGCGTCGAAGTCGATGCCGGCCAGCGGTACGCGGGCGCCGTGTTCGGCGGCCACCCCCAGCACCCGCGCACGGGTGGCGGTGAGGAACAGGTAGTGGCGGTCGGCGGCGGCCTGGGCAAACGCGCTGAAGCTGCTGCGGGTGCTGCTGTCCAGGGCGATGAAGGCCAGCCGCTGGCCGTGGCCGTCGTCGATCACCACCGGGCGGCCCGCGCGCAGTTCGGCCACCGCCCGTTCGCAGCGGATCGCGGCCGGGTCGCCGAACAGGGAAGAAGCAGCATCAGACATGGCAGGGGCCGTGGGGGACATCGTGGGTTCCACAGTGGGGACGGAAGGCGCCGTTTCCAATCGTGCCAGGGGCGCGACGCTGCGTCGCAGTCAGTGGGGGTGTTCCTCGGTGGCATAGGGGTCCACCTCGTCGCTGCCCGGCGGGCGCAACGTGTAACGCTTGTAAGTCCACTGGTACTGGGTGGGGTCGCGCCGGGCAATCCGCTCCAGCCCGGCGTTGAGCGCGGTTGCCGCCGTGCGCGGATCCGGGTCGGCCACGGCCGGGTCGGCCGGCTCGACATGCAGGGCGAACTGCATGCCCGGGCCCACGCGCTCGCACCAGCCGTACAGCACGGTGGCCCCGGTCCGTTCAGCCAGCCGGTTGACCAGGGTCATGGTCAGCGCCTCCACCCCGAAGAACGGGGCGAACACGCCGTCGCCGGCCTTGGGCTGCTGGTCGGGCAGGATGCCGGTGGCGCCGCCGTCCTTGAGCACCTTGAACAGCTGGCGCACCGCCGGGCCCTCGGCCCGCACCTGCTGCACGTTGTCGCCGCCACGCACCAGCTGCAGGAACGCATCGCCCACGGCTTCGTCGGGGGCCTTGTAGACGATGGCGATCGGCCCGCGCGAGGCCAGCCACTGGTTCAGCAGCTCCCAGTTGCCATGGTGGGGGGCGGCCACGATCACGCCCTTGTCGGCGGCCAGCGCCGCGTCATACAGCGCCTCGCCATGGCGCTCCACCAGGCAGGCCAGGTTCTGCTCGCGCGGGCGTGTCCACAGGCGCAGGGTTTCCAGCGCCTGCAGCGCGGTGGAGCGCAGCACCTGGCGGTGCATCTGCACCCGCTGGGCGTCGGTCAGTTCGGGGAAGGCCAGTTCCAGGTTGCGCCGGGTCACCCGGCTCTCGCGCGCATTGAGACGGATCCACAGCCACGCCAGCAGGTTGGCGAAGCCGCGCAGCCAGGACCAGGGCAGGCGGGTGAACAGGGCGGCGGCGCGGTAGGCCAGGCGGGCGGTGGTATGCGGTTTCATCACGGGGAAGTCTAGCCGCTGGGACAATCGGCGTGGACCGGCGGGCGCGTTAAGGTAGGCGGCCCCCACCCCGGAAGCCCCGCCCATGCTTGTTCTCATCCAGCGCGTCACCCAGGCCAGCGTGCATGTCGATGACGTGGCGGTGGGCCGGATCGGCCCGGGATTGCTGGCGCTGGTGGGCATGGAACCCGGCGACAGCGAGGCCCAGATCGTGCGGATGGCCGATCGCCTGCTCGGTTACCGTGTGTTTGCCGATGAAGGGGGAAAGATGAACCGGTCGCTGGCTGATACCGGCGGCGGGCTGCTGCTTGTGAGCCAGTTCACCCTGGCTGCCGACACCGGCAGTGGCATGCGCCCGGGCTTCAGCACGGCCGCCGCGCCGGCCGAGGCTGAACGTGGATTCAACCGGTTGGTGGACATCTGCAGGCAAAAACACGCCCCGGGGGTGGAAACGGGCCAGTTTGGTGCCCATATGGTTGTCAGCCTGGTCAACGATGGTCCGGTGACCTTCCTGCTCAGACCCTGACCCCCGGGACCACCGCCCGGGCGGTGGGGCGCCAGGCTGGTATAATGCTAGGTCCTATTCCTCTCCCTGCCGGTGGCGCGAGCACTACATGGCCAACGAACGTCCTGCCCAGCAAAACGACATCAAGCTTCTGATCAGCAAGGGCCTGGAACAGGGCTACCTGACCTACGCCGAAGTCAATGATCACCTGCCCGACGACATCGTCGACCCGGAGCAGATTGAAGACATCATCGGCATGATCAACGGCATGGGCATCGATGTCCATGAAGTTGCTCCCGATGCAGAAACCCTGTTGCTCAACGATGGCAACACCGGCAACCGCGAAGTCGATGACACCGCGGCCGAAGAAGCTGCCGCCGCGCTGAGCGCGCTCGACACCGAAGGTGGTCGCACCACCGACCCGGTGCGCATGTACATGCGCGAAATGGGTACCGTCGAGCTGCTGACCCGCGAAGGCGAAATCGCCATCGCCAAGCGCATCGAAGAAGGCCTGGGCCAGGTCCAGGCCGCACTCGGCACCTTCCCGGTGTCGGTGGAATCGCTGCTGGCCGACTACGACGCGCACAAGGAAGGCAAGAAGCGCCTGGCCGAAGTGATCGTCGGCTTCAACGACCTGGTCGAAGAAGTGCCGGCCCCGGCCGTGGCCGAAGACACCAGCGACGACGCAGAAGACGACGCCGACGACGAAGACGACGGCGACGACGTTGAAGAAGAAGCCGGCCCGACCGGTCCGGACCCGGAAGAAGTTGCCCGCCGCATGCAGGCCCTGAGCGATGCGTACAGCGCGTTCAAGAAGGCTGCCGCCAAGGGCGACCGCAAGCCGCTGGCCAAGCTGCGCGACGACATGGCCGCCGTGTTCGTGACCCTGAAGCTGCCGCTGCCGCTGACCGACGTGCTGGTCAAGCAGCTGCGCGACGTCATGGCCGAGATCAAGTCCCACGAGCGCCGCGTGCTGAACCTGGCCACCGTGACCGCCCGCATGCCGCGCAAGGACTTCATCCGTTCCTGGGAAGGCAACCAGACCAACCTGGAGTGGGTGGAAGACGCACTGAAGCGCAAGCAGAAGTGGTCCTCGGCCCTGCGTGACGTGAAGGACCAGATCATCGCCGAGCAGCAGGCCACGCTCGACATCGAAAAGACCACCTGGCTGGAACTGGACGAGCTGAAGGAAATCAGCCGTGCCATGGCCTACGGTGAGGCGCGCGCGCGCAAGGCCAAGAAGGAAATGGTCGAAGCCAACCTGCGCCTGGTGATCTCGATCGCCAAGAAGTACACCAACCGCGGCCTGCAGTTCCTCGACCTCATCCAGGAAGGCAACATCGGCCTGATGAAGGCCGTGGACAAGTTCGAATACCGCCGTGGTTACAAGTTCTCCACGTATGCCACCTGGTGGATCCGCCAGGCCATCACCCGTTCGATCGCCGATCAGGCGCGCACCATCCGTATCCCGGTGCACATGATCGAAACGATCAACAAGTTGAACCGCATTTCCCGCCAGATGCTCCAGCAGTACGGCCGCGAGGCCACGCCGGAGGAGCTGGCCAAGGAAATGGACATGCCGGAAGACAAGATCCGCAAGGTGATGAAGATCGCCAAGGAGCCGATCTCGATGGAAACCCCGATCGGCGACGACGAGGATTCGCATCTGGGCGACTTCATCGAGGACACCAACGTGGAGTCCCCGATCGAGAACACCACCAACATCAACTTGTCTGAAACCGTGCGCGACGTGCTGGCCGGCCTCACCCCGAGGGAAGCCAAGGTGCTGCGCATGCGCTTCGGCATCGACATGAACACCGACCACACCCTTGAGGAAGTGGGCAAGCAGTTCGACGTCACCCGCGAGCGTATCCGCCAGATCGAAGCCAAGGCGCTGCGCAAGCTGCGTCATCCGAGCCGGTCCGAGCAGCTGCGCAGCTTCCTGGATATCGATTGATCGATCCGGCAGTCCGCGTTGAAGCATCAACAGACCCCGCGCAAGCGGGGTTTGTTTTTTGGGGCGGCAGGTGTCCCTGCGTGTGCAGCGGGCGCGAATGCAGATACGGTAGGATGCGCGTCGCTTTACACCTGTGGATCAATGGAATGACGATGAAAAAAGCCTTGCTTGTCCTTGCTCTGTGCCCCTTCGCCGCGCTGGCTGCGGAGCCGCAGCAGCCTGCCTGCAACGCAGCTGATTTCTTCCAGACCCAGCCCGACCTCACGGTCGGCCGCGTCGTGGATGCCGGCAACGTTGAGCTGATGGGTGAGCGCGCCGGCTGCCTGGACACGCCGCAGGACGGATGCCACAGCGGTGATGAGGTCGAACCGGGCAGCAGCCTGGTGATCGGCAGCCGCTGGAACAACTACTACTGCGTGCAGGTCCTGCCACCTGGCAAAGCGGTGGTGGGCTGGGCGCCGGAACAGCGCGTCATGAAGACCGGCCACATGGCCGACACCGACTTCAGCAGCTGGCTGGGTCAGTGGGACGGCAGCGCCGGGCGCGTGCTGGAGATCCTAGCCAAGGGCGACACGCTGCATCTGCGCATGCTGCCATCGAGCGGCAAAGGCGAGGGCACGCTGATCGGCAGCGCCGAGCCGACGGGCGATGAGCTGTTCCTGGGCGAGGAACCATGCGCAACGCGGGCCTCGCTGCAGGGGGCGAAGCTGGTGGTCACCGACAACGGACAGTGCGCGATCGGCAGCGCCAGCCCGGGGGGTGTGTACTCGAGCCGGGCGGCGGCGCAGCGGATGGAGCGAATGATCGAGGGCCTGGGGAATCGCTAGACGGAACGCGTGATTTCGTTGCGCGTTTCGTAACTTAATTGCGGGTGTTCTCTCAATGCTATTCGGCGCGATGCTATTTTAATCAATGGATTATGGGTGGCGTGAGGTTGCGATTCGCCGAAGATTGGCGTATAGATTCGTAACTTAATTCGTCCCGAAACTCAGGCCATGGCCCGTCCCCGTACCGTCCAGCTCCAGACGCTGTTCGACAACCTGCCTGCCGGCGAGGTCGTACCAGCTGCCGATCTCGTCGATCGCCTGGGGGTTACCCGGACAACGTTGAGTCGTCTTGTCGCCGAGGCCGGGGACCGCGTGGTGCGACTTGGCCGCACCCGCACCACGGCCTATGCCGTCCGCCAGCAGACCGCCGCGGGCAGCGAGTGGCCGCTGTTCCGGCTGGGGCCGGACGCCACCCTGGAAGAACTGGGCACGGTCGTGGCACTCACGGGCGAGACCTTCCACGTGGCGACCACCGCCGCACGCCCCAATCTGACCCGTTCGCCAGACGAGACCGTCGACGGCCACTTCCCGGGGCTGCCGTGGTACCTGGACGACCTGCGCCCGCAGGGCTTCCTCGGTCGCACCTTCGCGCATCGTCGCGGCCGGGATCTGGGCGTTCCCGACGACCTCAATCGATGGCAGCTGGCCGATACCCTGCAGGCACTCGTCCGTGCAGGCGGAACTGAAATCGGTGATCTCCTGCTCGGAGGCGATGCGGTGCAGATGGCGCTGCGCGGGCTGGACGCGCCCGGTGACCGGGTTCCAGCAGGGGAGCGTGCACGCCGCTATCCCGAGCGTGCCGCGGCAGCGCTGGAAGGCGAAGACGTCGGCTCGTCGCCCGGTGGCGAGCAACCGAAGTTCACCGCGACGGTCGAGCATGACGGCGGCCGCTACGCCGCGCTGGTCAAGTTCGCGCAGCCCACCGCAGGGCAAGCCGCAGAGCGCTGGGCCGATCTGCTGGTCTGCGAGCACCTGGCCCTGCAGTGCCTGCGCGACGCCGGTATGCAGGCAGCCGCTTCAGAGGTCCTCCAGACCGACACGCACACCTTCCTGGAGGTGCAGCGCTTCGACCGCACCGTTGACGTGCTCGGTCGGCGTGGTTTCGTCTCGTTGCTGGCGTTGTCATCGGCCTTCGTTGGCGATGTGACCCTGGACTGGGGAGCGGCCGGCGACGCGTTGCGGGCGCAGGGCTGGGTCGATCGCGACGCGCAGGCCACCATGGGCAGGCTGCACGCGTTCGGCCGGCTCATCGGCAACAGCGACATGCACCAGGGCAATCTGGGTTTCCACCTGGTGGATCGCGGCCCGCTGGCGCTGGCACCGGTCTACGACATGCTGCCGATGTCACTGGCGCCTTCGCGCACCGGGGTCGTGCGCGCGCCCACGCCGCTGGCATCCGTCGCCCCGGAGCGCAGTGGCCAGCTTGCGCACCTGCACTGGGCGGCACCGCTGGCGGTGGACTACTGGCAGCGCGTGGCGGGCTCGGCGCTGCTGCGTTCGGCCGAACTGCGCGACCTGGCGGCGGAGAATGCCCGCCGGGTGCAGGCGATGGGGCAGCGTTTTGGATGATGCTTGGGTGTGTAGTGGAAAGCGTGCAGGGGGCTCCACTACACTGTGCAGCTGCGGGGGCCTATAGCTCAACGGTTAGAGCAGAGGACTCATAATCCTTTGGTTCCAGGTTCGAATCCTGGTGGGCCCACCACTTCAACATCCCGTGTTGCCACATGTGCGGGCGAAGAGCATAGGTTGGCCGTTCTAGGGCCCCTCCAAGTCCGGAAGCGAAGCGCGTTGGGTGATGCTCATTGCATCCTGACGTAGCTATCGACCGCCGCTCAATGGCGGCGGCTTCGCGGCCATGGTTAGCCGCGCCAGGTCGGTCTAACATCACGCGACAGCCGTCACTTCCAAAGCCCCCGGTCCTTCGCTTCTTTCACGATGTCCACCATGATTCTGCGTTCTCCAAGCTGGGCCAGGAACATCAGGTGCTCGACGGCGTTGACCTTTTTCAAGTGATCGAGGCGGCACGACCCGCCTACAGCTAGTGCGGGGACGAAGCCATACATTTCGTCGTGGGCCAGCGGGCCAAGAAGCTTCTTTGCTCGATCAAAGAGAGGTACCTCCCTCTCATCAGTTTGATCCAGGCTGTCGGACTGCATCCCGGACAGCCACGTTGAAATCAAAAAGTCCCCTTTCCCTTCACTTATCCACGAAGAGTTATCGTCCGGAAAGAGCATTGCCCACGGACAATCGATGGTAAGGCTGGGGCCGGTCTTTGTCCCCCATAGCGTCAGATCACCGAACGCGCTACGGCCGATGACGTAGTAGGTGTCTGTTCCGTAGAACTCGGTTCCGTAGAGCCAGGCATTGAGTACCTCGGAGTAATCATCCGGATCGGTCATCCAGAATCGGCCGCCGCCGTAACCTGCGAAGCCGTACGCCTCCCAATACTCCAGCAGCCTATCTGGCACTTTCCCCCTGTAGTGGTCCAACTTGGATGTCGGCACCGGCTGAGCGTCAACCGCCGGTCCGAATCCCTTTTTTTTCATAGAAGTATTCGAAATCTTCATCGAGCATCTTGATCATCTGCAACGCTCCAGTCCGCGCCCCAAGGTACTCCTCAACGCTCCATATCATTGAGCCCTTGCTCCTGCCCCTTCAACTGCCGATCCATTTCCTTGTACTTGGACGCTGGCAGCTTCTGCGTACTGAAGCACGGTAACGCTTTGCTCGGCATCCGCTTGGGCAGCCATCAGGCGTTCGGTTCCCATCACCCTGGCGCCGCTTGCGTGCGCGCAATGCCTTTGCCAAACCCGCTAGTTCAAGGTGCGCGTGATGCGGATCGCGCCGACGGTTGATTCGGAAAGCTCCTACTCATCATTACGGGATTTATGAAGTCAGTCGAACAGCGAAAATGGGGTGGTCGCGGACCCTTGTGCTGTTTGGCAGCAGCCAGAAGCGAAACAGCATCTGGCGCGACTTATCCCCGTAATGTGCGAGCGGTTGCGCACGGTGGTGGGGCTGCATTCGTTGACGAGCGCGCGCACCTGGTCGGTGCGCTCCAATGAATGCCCATACACGCGCAAACCGCCCAGACTCATGGCGTCAGCCCATGCAGTTCGCGATAGAACTGCTCCAGCGCCTTCAGCTCGCCCTCGTAGTCGACGTCTGCATTCTCCCGCTCCTTCAACAGTTCCAGCACGTCGAAGTGAAGTCCATCCGCGCCGCCACGATTCCACGCGGCTTGCAGCACACGGTCCGTGTGCTTGCCCATCAGCAGTTCAAAGCGAGCGCGATTCAGCGAGGCGTGAACGTTGCGGCTTGCGCCCAGTAGGAGGTGGCCACTTTCGCGATCACGGATGGCATAGATGCCCATGGGCGGGAAGGCGTCGCGCGCTTGGCGTGCGGCCGCCCGTCGTGCCGCGCGCGACACCGGTGTGTTGTCAGCGTCCATCGCTTCTTTCCTTGTGACGGTAGTAGAGGCCATGCAGCACCAGCATGGTCAGGAATGCGGCAGGAACGGCCCAGAACAGGCCTGCCAGGCCGAAGCGCTCTTCCAGCGCCGCAGCGACCGGCAACTCGACGCAAAGGATCGCGGCCATGCTCAGGAGCGCCGGGATCAGCGCCGCACCGCTCGCGCGCATCGCGCCCACCAGGACGTTGCTCCATCCGAGCAGCAGCACGCTCCAGGCCAACGTGCGCACGATGGTGACCGACAGTTCCAGGACGGGCCCGGGTTCCAGGAAGACGCACAGCGCCAACGGCGCGAGCAGGTGCGCGGCAACCACGAACAGCGGGGTGACCATGGCGTTCACGCGCAGTCCCGTAGCCACGATGGCCGGCAGACGTTCCCGTCGTCCCGCGCCGACGGCATGCGCGCTGAAGATGGCGGCGGCAATACCCAGGCTCATCGCGGGGAACTGCACCCAGCTCAGCACCTGCGTCGCTGCGCCGTAGGCGGCGGTCGCGGTTGAGCCGTGACGGTTCACCAGGCTCAGCAGCACTATTTCGGCAAGCGCCATTGCCAGCATCTGCAGGGCGGCAGGCAGTCCGATCTGCAGCATGCGTTTGGCAACGGCTGCACTGGGCCTGCAGTGCTGCCAGCCCGCGCGAGGGGCTAGCGGATGGCCGTTGCGCCGCCAGCAATGCATCAACACGGCCAGCGCAGCACCCTGTGCGAAGAGTGCGGATACGGCGACGCCGGTCGCGCCCAGCGATGAGTAGGCCACCAGCAGCGGCGTGCACACCGCACCCACCAACGTAGCCGCCAACAGAGACCACATCGGCGAGGTCGCATCGCCGGTGCCGCGACTCAGCGACATGCCAGCCCACGTGACAAACACGCAGGGCATCACCAACAGCATGACGCGCGCATAGTCGATCGCGGCGGGCAGGATGTCCGGCGGGGTGCCCAGCGCTTGCATCAACCACGGCGCACACCACGCGCCAGCCAGTGCGACCGCAAGCCCGACACCAAGCGCTGCCGCCCAGGCCGTCGCTGCCACGCGCCGCAGTTGCGTGGCATCGCCCGCCCCCATTGCCTGGCCCGCCAGAACGGTGGCACCGGCACCCAGGCCGATGATCAGCGACAGCAGCAGGAAGAACACCGGAAAGAACGATGCCGCCGTCGCGATGCCGCGCACGCCCAGCAGGCGTCCGAGCCAGAAGCCATCAAGCAGCCCGCCCGCGCTTTGCATCGCGTGGGTCAGGATCAACGGCGCCAGCAATGCGAGATAGCGCGCACGCAGCGTCGGCGCCGGTGCGGTGGGAGGGGGTGCGTCAGACACGTTCATGCGGCCTTCCTGGCAAACGGGCATGCGGGGTCCCACAGCGCAGCGGCCCGAGGCCGCGCGCGGGTTGGAAAGAAAAGGAAAAAGGCCCGGCTTAGGCGGGTGCAGGCTCAGCGAGCTGCATGACGTACGCCCGCACGTCGTGCGGCCAGCCGAGCATCAGCGCCATCAGCCGCTCGTGGTCGCCGGCGAACAGTGCCCGCGATGCTTCCTCGAAGCCGGGCAGGTCGCCGGCCAGCGTGGACATTGCGTTGTAGGCACGGTCGCGCGCCTGGCGTGCGCGGTCGTGGGCACCGCCTTGGCGCCGCGCGTCGTGTACGAGTTTGCGCAAGGCCACCGAGGCGCCGCCCGGCTGCGCCGCGAGCCAGTCCCAGTGCTCCGGCAGAAGCGTCACTTCCCGCGCTACGACACCGAGTTTGGGCCGGCCACGTCCTTTGGGAGGTTGGGGCGGCACCACCACGGTGTAGCGTGCTGCAACCCCATCCTCGCCGCCGCGCAGATCCAGATCCACCGTCTGGCCGGTGGCATCGTTCAAGACCAGCGGGTGCGTGTCGGGCTGCGTCTGCTGCGCGCGCAGTACGGCCGCAGCTACCTCGTGCAAAGGGCCGCAGATGAGGCGGCGCGTCTCTACGAAGGCGGTATAGGTGGTGGGCGTGGCGTGGTCCATGCCGTAATATTGCCCGGGTAAAACGCTGCCGTCAATAACACCCGGGTAAATTTATGCTACTCACCGGAAGGGGCCGTACGCGCGGACCGCAGGTGCAAGCTTCGGATCTGCTCAGGCGCCCAGCACACCCGGTCCACGACCAAATTTGCTATAAAACTTCACTAGACTTTATAGTTCCTTGCCATGAAGATCCCTGTCGATCCACCCAAGCTGAATGAAATCATGGAGCAGGATGCGCCTAGCCTTCTGCAGTGGTTGGCCACGGGTGCCTCCCAGCCAGATTTGAAGGGTGAGTACATCCACTGGGACACACTCCGGCACAAAACGCCTCCAGAGGGTCTCACTTCCCGGACGTGGTGGGCCTCCATCAAGTTCGCTCGCCTTGGCCTGAAGCGGCCGTTGCCCTTGCGGGACAAGTACGGCGTGCCGTTCAGTGTTTCAGTCACCGACAGTCTGCAGAAGAGCCTGCACTACATCGATCGAGAGGCCGCCGGCGCGATCCAGGGAATGGAGCGTTCAGGAGGGCAGGGCCGCTTCCTGATCCGCTCGTTGATCGAAGAGTCGATGACGTCCTCCCAGCTGGAAGGTGCGGCGACCACACGCGTGGTTGCTAAAGAGATGCTGAGCACGGGCAGGCAGCCTCGCGATCAAAGCGAGAGGATGATCTACAACAACCACGTCACGATGAAGGTCATTCGGGAGCGAGGAAAGCGGGCGTTCACCGTTGACGAGATTCTTGAGCTGCACGCCATGCTTACCGCAGGGACGCTGGAGTCGGAAGATGATTGTGGGAAGCTCAGAACTGCCGAAGACAACGTGCTGATCTTTGATCGGAGTACAGACAGGGTTCTACATACGCCGCCGCCGGCAATCGAGGTGCGCGACAGGCTCCAGGCGCTGTGTGATTTTGCCAACGGCAAAGATGAAGAGCCCTTCGTTCACCCGGTGATCAAGGCAATCGCCATCCACTTTCAGCTCGGGTACGACCATCCGTTCTGCGACGGCAACGGACGAACTGCGCGCGTGCTTTTCTACTGGGCAATGATGAATGCCGGGTACTGGCTGACCGAGTACCTGTCGATCTCGAGCGTTCTCAAGAAATCACCCGGCAAGTACATGCGCGCCTACCTCTACGCCGAGCACGATGATGCGGATATGACGTACTTCATTGCTCAACAGCTGGATGTGATTCTGGAGTCGATCGCGGCGCTGCACGCCTACATCATTCGAAAGAACGAACAGGATCGTCGGGCAAGGCGTGTGCTGCGTGAGGCACAGGTTGCGGGCATCGAGCTCAACCATCGCCAACGGGCGCTTCTTGCCAATGCAATCCGGGACCCCGACAGGGCCTATACCGTGGCAACGCATCAAGGCGCGCATCAGATCTCCTATCCGACGGCCCTGTCCGATCTGACTGCACTCGTGGAAGCAGGTCTTCTGGAGCGGCACCGGGTGGGGCGCGCGCATGAATTTGTCGCGGTCCCTGCCATGGCGATGCTTCTTCAATAGAAGATCAGGCGACGCACGTCCGTGGTGAGGCAAGTGGGCTGCAGCGCCGATAACGGGAATAGGCAATGAACCTGCGCAGGAAATCCCTGGCCGAGCTTCGCATCGAGCACGACGTCCTTCAGGCGGAGATGGCGGCCCATGCTGCACGCCTTGCGGCTCGGCAGGCACCGGCCGAGCAGTTCGCGCCGGCACTGATGCCCCAGGCGGAGCGTCTGGTGGCGTTACGGGCGCAGATCCTGCGCAGAACGCCCGCCCGTGCATTGATGGCGCGCTACCGCCTGCTTGAAAAGCAGGCCGGAGATGCTTCTGCGCGGACCGCAGACGAGCAACGCACGCTGGACGCGGAGCTGCTTGACCTGCAGCTGCATTTCGCGAACCCTCGGCACCGGCCATTGACCCTGAAGACGTTCCTGATCCTGGCGGCCGTGGTGGCCGCGATGCTCTACCTGCCGAAGCTGATCGTTGCGCTGTTGCCGTAAGCACCGCCTGCCGGGGGCACTGCGCCCGTCCAGGCGACCAGACGGAAGCGGGCGCCAGGGCTGGTCAGTGCACGTTGCAGATGCACTGCCCCACCCATGGCGCCCGCTGGTTTCCCGAAGAATCAGGTCGGCGCGAAACCGCGTGCGCTCTTCTTTTCATTCTTCTCTGCCTTCTTTTCCTTGGCAGTCTTGGCAGGCTTCTTCTTCTGCTCTTTCTGCTTGTCCATACCCTTGGCCATTGCAGTGTTCTCCGGTGGTTGTGGGGCGGAGCATGGCACATCTGGCGGCGCCCACGTACGTTGTCGTGGCCGGGTGCGGGGGGGCGGTGGGGCTTCGCCCGTGCCCGGCCACCGACGGCCCAGCGCGGCGCGCCCCGGATGGGTGCAGAATGGCCCCCTATCGTCGAGCGCCGCGTCCATGACCATCCCCCAGATGGATGATGTTTTTCACCAGATCGTCGAACTGTCCTTGGACTCCATCAAGGAAGTCTCACTGGACGGCACGGTCAGGTTCGTCAACGCCCACGGGCTGGCCCGGGTGGCGGCGGAGAATGCCGAGCATGTGATCGGCGCGCCGTGGGCGTCGCTGTGGCCGCCCGAGGAGGGTCACAAGGTGGCCGATGCCCTGGCCGCTGCCGCGCGCGGCGAGCGCCGCCAGTTCGAGGCCCAATGCCTGACGCCCGCCGGCGAGCACCGGTTCTGGCTGGTGTCCACCAGCCCGCTGCGCGACGCGCAGGGCGCGGTGCGCGGGCTGCTCGCGGTCAACCGCGATGTCACCGCCCGGCATCGCGCCGAGGCCGCGCTGCGCACCCTCACCGCCGCGTTGCGCGACCACGCCCCGTCGATGGTGGGGACGGTGTTCACCGAGGAGCTCAACGAACAGTTGGCCACCGCCCAGCAGCGCAGCAGTGAGCTGCAGGGGGAGCTGGACATCGCACGGGTTGCCCAGCGCGTGGCCGAGACCGTGGCCGCGCAGGCACAGAAGGGCGACGCGGTCGGGCAGCTGCTGGCCGGCACGGTGCACGACCTCAACAACGTGCTGCACGTGGCCGGTACCGCCATCGAGATGGTGCGCACGCACGGGGAGCTGGTGGAGCGCGATGCCAGCCTGCTGCAGATGGCCGACCGGGCGGTGCAGCAGGGCGCGGCGATGTCGCAGCGGTTGCTGGGGTTCGCCCGCCACCACCCTTATCGGCCGCAATTGGTGGACGTGGCGCGGATGATGGAGGAGCTGTTGCCGCTGCTGCAGCAGGCCGCCGGCGCCCACATTGCGCTGGCCTACCACCCGCAGGTCTCACATGCACTGGTCCAGGCAGACCCGCACAGCCTGGAACGGGCGGTGATGAACCTGGTCATCAACGCGCGCGATGCCTGTGGCGAGCGCGGCGAGGTCACCCTGATGCTGGGCGAGCGGCAGGTGGATGAGGTGCCCGTGGACGAGCCGCATGCGCCGGGCGCGTACATCGTGTTGAGCGTGCAGGACGACGGGCCGGGCATCGCGCCGGAGGTGCGCAAGCGCCTGTTCGAAGCCTACTTCACCACCAAGCCGGCCGGCACGGGCACCGGCCTGGGGTTGGCCCAGATTCGCGGCGCGGTGCGCCAGGCCGACGGATTCGTCGAGATCGACTCGGTACCGGGCGAGGGTGCCCGCTTCACCCTGGGGTTCCCGCGGGCGCTGCGCGCGTGAGATCCGGGCCGCCGTGAGCGGCCCGTGGTGTGCATGGTGCCAGCGGTACGTAGGCGCCTAGTTGGGGCGCTGCAGGTGCGCGGCATCCACGCCCGCGTCCAACGCCTGGGCGATCTCCGCTGCGGCGGGTATCAGGCCATGTTGCACGCGCCGCACAAAGTCGGCGAAGCGCGCGCCGGAAATGGCTTGGCGGTTGGTGCACCGGTCGCAGGTGAGCACGGCCGCACCATGGGCCACGTTGACCAGGCCCGGTGGGCCGGACAGGCTGAGGATGGCGTGGCAGTGCAGACATTGCGCACGCACGAACGCCAATCGGTTCAGCGCCTGCGGATCCTCCTGGCTGGCGTCACCGATCACGTCCAGCAGGTAGAACAGGCCTGTGTTGGGCATCCACTTGGTTCCTCGACGATGCACCTTGAGGGTACTGCCGGTGCCGATCAAGGTGCGGTGAATTCCCGCGCTGCTGCCACGCGGGCCACCGCTTCTCCGCGTGGTGCATTCAGAACCGATAGCCCACCTCTGCACCGATGATCCGCGGCCGGTCCACCGGCCCGTAGACATTGCCGTCGCGGCCGAAGGCCAGGTTGTCGAAGATGAGTCCGTTGATGCGGCGCTTGTTGGTGAGGTTGTCGACGTACACGCGCGTGGTCCACGGTCCGGTCTCGTAGCCCAGTTGCACCCCGATGATGGCCACGGCCGGTTGGAACGCGCGGTTGCGTTCGTCCAGCGCCATGCGCCCGTTGAACGCCGATTCCACCCGCGCGAACACGCCGGAGCGGTGCTGGTAACGCGCGGCGAGGTAAGCGGTGTACTGCGGGGTGAGCTTGACCTTGTTGCCGGCCAGGCTCTGGTTGTCGCCGACCAGCAGTTTGCGGTACTGCGCATCCACGTAGCCGGCGTTGGCGGTCAGCGTCAGCCCGGGCAGGGGCTGCAGCACGCCTTCCAGTTCCACCCCGCGCGAGCGGATGGACGCATCCGAGCCCACGTAGTCCGACGAGATCGGGCGACCGTTGGCATCGGTGGCCAACTGGATTTCCTGCCAGTTGTTGGACGCGATCTGGAACACCGCACCGCCGATGTGCCCGCGCCCGCCCAGCACGTTCATCTTGAACCCTGCCTCATGGCTCCACATCATTTCCGATTCGTAGCGCAGCACCTTGTCGTTGACCACGTCGTTCTGCGCGGCGGCCAGGTTGAAGCCGCCGGGAATGTACCCCTTGGCCGAGGCCGCGTAGAACGACAGCGTGTCCGAGGCGTCGTAACGCAGCGACACCCGGGGCAGGGTGGCGGTGAAGGTATGCGACAGTTCGGCGTCGCGGTAAAACACCAGGCCGCCCGGGCCCAGGTCCAGTTCGCCCGCGCTCTGGCGGGTGGAACGTCTGGCCTGTTCGTAGCGCAGGCCAAGACTGGCGGTAAGTTTTGGCAGGGCCGGCGGGGTATAGCTGAGCGTGCCGAACACGCTGTAGTCCTGCCCGTCCGACCCCTGCAGCGGCGCCAGCACGTAGCTTTCCAGCCCGCGCGGCGGTGGCCCGACCCGCGTGCCCAGCACCGAATCCTTGTTCACCCGGTAGGTGGACACGCCGCCGATCCAGGTCAACGGCTGGTCATCGAGCGAGCTGAAGCGCAGTTCGCCATTCCAGTTGCGCTGGGCGTCGTGGATGCGGCCGGCCAGCGCCGGGGTGTGGGTCATGTCGAAGTCGTAGCCGCCGGACGTGTCGCGCTGCTCGCGGTAGGACACCGCCGCGTCCACCGTGACGCGCGCCAGCTGCCACTGCGCGCTGGCACCGGCCACGTTCTCGGTCTTGCTGGTGCGCTTGGGCGCGTCGTTGATGTAGGTGAAGTCGCCGGCGTGGCGGCCGCCGTTGTACAGGTCGGCGTAGCGTTGGTTGTACAGGCCCACGTCCAGCGGCAGGTATTCGTATTCGAACATCCCCGGCGCGCGCGTGCCCAGGTGGTAGGCGATGGCGTTGATGGACAGCGTGTCGGTGGGTTCCCAACGCAGCTTGCCCTGCAGGTAGGTTTCCTTGACCTTGCCCGCGATGCCGTCGAACGGGGTCAGGTTCTTCAGGTGGCTGTCCTCGTCGGAGGCCATGAACGCCAGCGAGCCGAACAGGCGGTTGCTGCTGCCCAGTGCACCGCCCAGAAAGCCATCCACGCTGGTGCCGTGGCCATTGCCGAAGTGGGTGGCACGCAGGTTGACCTCGCCTTCGGTAGTGGCCGACGGCGCGCGCGTGCGCACCAGCACCAGCCCCGATTCGCTGTTGGCACCGTACAGCGTGCCTTGTGGCCCGCGCAGAATCTCGACGGACTCGACGTGGTTGAGCACCGCGTTGCTGAGTTCGCGGAACGGGATGCCGTCGATGTAGACCGAGGCCCGGTTGACCAGGAACGGATTGGACTCGATGCCGCGGATGGAAATGAACATGTCGCTGAGCTGGCCCATCACGTTGAACTTCACGTTGGGGGCGAGCTTGTCCAGGTCGCGGAACTCGGTGACGTTGGCCTGCTGCAGGGCGTCGCGGTCCAGCACGGTCACCGAGATGTCACTGCGCAGGTACGGCGTATCGCGCTTGCTGCCGGTGACCACGATGCCGTCCAGCTCGGTGGCCCTGGCGGTGGTGGGCGCGTCCTGCGCGTGGGCAGGGCTGGCCTGCAGGGACGGGAGTGCCGCAGCGAGGGCGGCGGCAAGTACGGCGTGCTTCACACAGAACCCCTGGATGGCGGTGACGGGCACCGCGATGCGAATGATCCGGTAATGTTATGGTGTAACAATTGGCCGCCGCCGCTCCATTCCTGCGCGGACTGCTCCAGAACCGGATCCCCTGCCGATGTCGTCGTTGCGCGCTGCCGCCGAACCCATTCCCCCGCGCCTTCTCGAGGACGACGGCGGGCTGCGGCCGGACGCGTGTATCCGCAACGCCGACGGCAGCGTCCTGCTGGTCCGCCAGCCCTTTGCCGCTGCCGAGGGACGCATGGGCGAGGGCAGCGGCGTCCGCATCGGGCTGCTGGTGGGTGGGGGTGGCCTGCTCCACCAGCGCACCGCGCTGGGAACCATCGACGGTCGCTGGCGGGTGGGCGACACCAACGTGGCCTTGCCGGGCTGCCCCGGCGAGTACCGCAGCCCGGCGCTGGACCTGCTTGGGCTGGTGGTGGACTTGCCGCGTTTCAGGCCCGACGCTGCCGCGCCGTTGATGGCCGGCCTTGAGCACGCCGCCGCACGCCTGCATGCCGACCCGGTGGTGGCCGCAGTGCTGCATGCGTTGTGGCAGTGCGCCGAGGCGAACGCCTGTTCGACGGCGTTTTTCGACCACGGGGTGGACATCGTGCTGCGCCGGCTGGCCAGTGTCGGCGCGCCGTTGCCTGCGCGTCGCCCACCGGCACGCCCGTTGCCCCGCGCGGATATGGCGCGCGTGCAGGCGTTCATCGAACATCACCTGGGCGAGGACATCAGCGTGGCCCGCATGGCCCGCGAAGTGGCGCGGGATGCAAGCGGCTTCAGCCGTGGCTTCACCCGGGCCAGTGGCATGACGCCCTACGCCTACCTCACCTGGCGTCGCATGGAAGCGGCCAAGCAGATGCTGCAGGCCGGGCAGCCGGTGACCGGCATTGCCTTGGCGGTGGGCTACGCCAACCCGGGCAAGTTCGCCGCCGCGTTCCGGCGGGTGGTGGGCCAGGCACCCAGCGCGTGGCGGCGCTAGCCCGCTTCGTCGGCAGGCGATCCAGCGCGGCAGGCGGCCACCAGGTGGGCAACCGCCTCAGCCAGCATCGGCCGGGCCAGGTGGTACCCCTGTGCTTCGTCGCATCCCCACAGGCGCAGCAGCGACAGCTCCGCCTCGTTCTCCACGCCTTCGGCCACCGTGCGGTAGCCCAGTTGCCGGGCCAGCTTGATGATCGCCTCCACTTTCAGCCGCGCGGTGCGTGACTGGGCCATGCCGGTGACCAGGCTGCGATCGATCTTGATCAGCGAAATGGGCAGTTCGCTGAGGTAACTGAAGTTGCTGTAGCCGCTGCCGAAGTCGTCGATGGCGATGCGGATGCCGGCCGCGGCCATCGCGCGCAGTTGCGGCAACGCCGACGGGTGGCCCTGCAGCCATTCGCCTTCGGTGATTTCCACTTCCAGCAACGACGCCGGCACGTGGTGTGCGGCCAGCTGCGAGGACAGCATGTCCCACAGGCCGGCATCATCGAAGTCACGCGCCGACAGGTTCAGCGACAGGCAGAAGCCGGGCAACGTGTGTTGCCAGCGCGCCAGCTGGGCCAGGGCATGGTCCACCACCCAGCGGCTCATCGCCGGCATCAGCGCGGTGCGCTCCAGCACGGGAATGAACTCGCCCGGCCCTACCGGCCCCAGCATCGGGTGCACCCAGCGCAGCAGCGCTTCGGCGGCTACGGGCAGGCCGTCGCACAGCGCGAAGCGGGGTTGGTAGACCAGGTTGAATTGATGCTGCGCCAGGCCGCGCGCCGCGTCGGAGGCCAGACGGTAGCGGCGGCGCAGGCGTGTATCGCGGTCTGCCGAATACCAGCAGCGGCCCGCATCGGTCTGGATGGCGTGGTTCATTGCCACCAGGCATTTGCGGATCACATCGCCGGTGTCCACCGGCGTGGCCTGGAAATCGCAGACGCCGGCATGGAACTGCGGCGACATCGGAATGCTGCCGGCCAGCAACGGACGCCGCAGGCGCTCACGCAGGCGGTCGAGCAGCGCGTCCACCTGCGCGTGGTCCTGGCCGCTGAGCACGAACGCGAAGCGGCTCACGCCCACGTGGTAGGCCGCCGCCTGGTCCTGCAATACGTGCTGCACGCGCAGGGCGGCCTGCCGCAGCAGGGTTTCCACCGGCTTCATGCCCAACGCCTGGCCGGCATCGTTGGCGCTGTGCACGTCGAACACATCCAGCATCACAGCGGTGAAGCGTCCGCCGTCGCCGCGCCGCGTCAGCAGGTCCAGATCGGCCTGGAACTGCTGGCGGTTGGGCAGCCCGGTGACCTGCTCGCGGCGGCCCATCGACACCTTCAGTTCCATCTGCGCCATCACCACGCGCGCCAGGGTCTGCAGTTGCTGGGTTTCCAGGGACGACAGCACCCGCGGCGCACGGTCCATCAGGCACAGCGTGCCCAGCGCCAGCCCGGCCTTGGTCACCAACGGTGCGCCGGCATAGAAGCGCAGCTGCTCTGGCCCGGTAACCAACGGGTGGGTGGCAAAGCGCGGATCTTCGCGCAGGTCGGCCACCTGCATCACCTGGTCGGACTGGATCGCCCAGGCGCACACCGAGGCATGCCGGTCGGTGCGATCCAGCGCCAGCCCGACGCGTGAAATGAAGCGCTGGCTGTCGGCATCGATAATGGAGATCAGCGCGATTGGAACGCCGAAGGTGAAGGCCGCAAGCTCGGTGATCGGGTCCAGTGATTTCCCCAGCGCCGGGTCCATCACGTTCAGGGCTTCGATCAACGCCACCCGATCACTATCGTCGCTTCTGTCCCACATGCACTGCGCCTGTCGTCCCCTGCCTTGCAGCTACTATCCCGCGCGGCGTGCGCAACGCCCGTGAAGTGCAGCGCATTGCGGCGCGCAAGCATGAAGCGTTCACGATGGATCACCCCCGCATGGCCCGCGCCAGCACCTCGAACACACGCGTGTCCTGTGCCTGCGCGGCATTGAAACGCAGGAAGCCGGTCGCACCCAGCGACGGGCTGAACGCATTGCCGGGCGCCAGCACCACGCCGTCGGCCAGGCTGCGCTGCGCGATGGCTGCAGCGTCCAGGCCATCGGGCAAACGGCACCACAGCAACATGCCCGCCTGCGGCACGATCCAGGGCTGGATGCCGAGCGTGGCAAGGCGGTCCAGGGTGACGTCGCGCGCGGCGGCCAGGCGCGTGCGCACGGTCTCCACGTGGCGGCGGTAGCCGCTGTCGGTGAGTGCGGTGAGCAGGATGTCGGCGGCCAGGCGACCGCCGCCGAAACTGGTGGCGATCTTCAGGTCGGCAAGCGCGTCGATCCACTCCGGTCGCGCGGCGATGAAACCGCATCGCACCGCGGCAGACAGCGTCTTGGAAAAGCTGCCGATCTGGATCACCCGCGACAACCCGTCGAAGGCGGCCAGCCGCGGCGCGGGGCTGTGTTCGAAATCCGCAAACAGGTCGTCTTCGACGATCACCAGGTCGCTGCCTTCGGCCAACGTCAGCAGGCGGTGTGCGGTCACCGGCGAGAGCACCGCCCCGGTCGGGTTGTGCAGGCCCGAATTGGTGATGTACAGCCGCGGCGAATGCGCCTGCAGCGCCGCACCGAACGCCGCCACGTCGGGCCCGTTGGGCGTGTACGGAATGCCCACCACCTGCACCCGGTGGGCCTTGAGCAGGGCCAGGAAATTGAAATAGCAGGGGTCATCGACCAGCACGGTGTCGCCGGGCTGCAGCAGGAAGCGGCAGATCAGGTCGATGGCATGCGAGCCCGACTCGGCCAGCAGGATCTGCTCCGGTGCTGCGTCCACCCCCTGGCCGGCCAGCCGCCGTGCCAGCAGCTGGCGCAGCGGCGGCAGGCCCAACGGGCTGGCGTAGTCGGCCAGGGACGTGGCCGATGCGCGGGCCGCGCTGCGCAGGCCACGGCGAATGCCCTCGACGTACATCCAGTCTTCGGGCAACCAACCGCAGCCGGGCTTGAGCACGCGCGCATCGTGTTCCAGCGATTGCCGGGCCAGCCAGAGCGGGTCGACCTGGCGGTCGCGGGGCGGGTCGATGCCGCTCAGCGCCAGCGGTGCCACCGGTCCGTTGACGTGGAATCCCGCGCCGGGGCGTGAGCTGATGACGCCTTCGGCCACCAGCCGTGCGTACGCTTCCACCACCGTGGACACAGACACCTGCAGGGCCTTGGCCTGGGCACGCACCGACGGCAGGCGCATGCCCGGCACGTAGCTGCGGGCGTTGATGCGGGCGCGCACGCTGGCCATCACGGCGGCGATGCGGGTAGGGGGAAGATCCATGCCACGGGGTCCGTACTGGGGGTGTGGGCATAACAGTTCAGTGAAAGTGTACTGGACTGTGTCTGGGGGCGGCAGGCGCCGCGTGGTCCACTGGTGGCCACTCTCAGGAACACCAGAATGGACACCACCACCCGGGGCTGGATCAACGGATTCATCGGCGTACTGATCTTCGCCGGCTCACTGCCCGCCACGCGCGTGGCGGTCGCCGACATCGATCCGACCTTGCTGACCGCCGCGCGCGCCAGCATCGCCGCCCTGATCGCCGCGGCGATGCTGCTGGTGCTGCGCCAACCGCGCCCGGCACGCACCGCGGTGGCGTCATTGCTGGTGGTGGCGCTGGGCGTGGTGGTGGGGTTCCCGCTGCTCACCGCGTTGGCCCTGCAGCATGTGTCCTCGGCGCACTCGATCGTGTTCCTGGGCCTGCTGCCGCTGAGCACGGCGGTGTTCGGCGTGCTGCGCGGCGGCGAACGGCTGCGCCCGGCGTTCTGGGGTTTTTCGCTGCTGGGCAGTGCCTCGGTTGCCGGCTACGCGCTGCTCGGCGGCGGTGCTGCGTCGTTGCAGGGCGACCTGCTGATGCTGGCGGCGGTGGTGGTGTGCGGGCTGGGCTATGCCGAAGGGGCGCGGCTGTCGCGCACGCTGGGTGGGTGGCAGGTGATCAGCTGGGCGCTGCTGCTGGCGTTGCCGCTGATGGTGCCGCTGATGTGGGTGCGCTGGCCGCCCACGTTGGCCACCATCGGCGCGCCGGCCTGGTGGAGCCTGGCCTACGTGTCGGTGTTCAGCATGCTGGTCGGCTTCATGTTCTGGTATCGCGGGCTGGCCCAGGGAGGCATCGCCGCGGTGGGCCAGCTGCAGTTGCTGCAGCCGTTCTTCGGGCTGGGCCTGGCCGCCCTGCTGCTGCACGAACAGGTGAGCTGGACGATGCTGGCGGTCACCGTGTGTGCGGTGAGCTGCGTGGCCGGGGCCCGGCGGTTTGCCCGCTGAGCTGCGACCGGGCGTAGGGCTCTAAAGACCCACGCCACCCACCGGCTCGGTCTCGAAGCGTTCGCCGAACCCGGTGATGTGCGGCCGGGCCTTGGCGATCGCGGCCTGTACCGCAGGCAGTGCCAGCGACGCGCGATGGTGGTCCTGGCTGTCCCACACCTCGGTGATCCAGAGCGCATCGGCATCGGTGGGATCGCGGGCCACCACGTAGCTGCGGCAACCGGGCATGGCATCGGTGCCTTCCTGCAGGATCGCGATGACCGCGTCGCGCTGCCCGGGTGCGATCAACATCCTGCCAATCAAGCCGTACATGCCTGCCACCTGCCACGAGGAATCAGCGGGCATCGTGCGCGCGGCGCGCGGCGGTGGTCAACCGGCGTTTGAGCCGGCCCCACCGCTGCGCTATCCTGCGCGCCGCCTTTGCCCGCCCCGCTGGATTGTGATGACCCCACCCTGATACCGCGTTCACCACGCGCCCGTGCCACTGCCGGGTTCCAGGGAGTGTCCTGTCTTCATCACACAGCGCGCCGTGCGTATCGCCGGTGCGCGGAGTCTGCCCATGTCTGTGTCCTACCCGCTGCGCCAGCAATGGCTCGGCAATATCCGCGGTGACCTGCTGTCCGGTACCGTGGTCGCGCTGGCCCTGATCCCCGAGGCGATCGCGTTTTCGATCATCGCCGGGGTCGACCCCAAGGTGGGGCTGTATGCCTCGTTCTGCATCGCGGTGGTCACCGCCATCGCCGGCGGCCGCCCGGGCATGATTTCGGCGGCCACCGGTGCGATGGCGCTGGTGATGGTGGACCTGGTCAAGGACCATGGCCTGCAGTACCTGCTGGCGGCCACCATTCTGGCCGGGCTGCTGCAGGTACTGGCCGGGGCGTTGAAGCTGGGCGTGCTGATGCGCTTCGTGTCGCGCTCGGTGATCACCGGGTTCGTCAACGCGCTGGCGATCCTGATCTTCCTGGCGCAGATGCCGGAACTGATCGGGCGCTCCTGGCACGTGTGGGCCGTCTGCGCGGCCGGGCTTGCCATCATCTACCTGCTGCCGCGGGTGACGCGCGCGGTGCCTTCGCCGCTGGTGGCGATCGTGGTGCTCACCGCGCTGTCGATCGGCCTGCACTGGGACGTGCGCACCGTGGGCGACATGGGCGCGCTGCCCGACAGCCTGCCGGTGTTCCTGTTCCCCGACGTGCCGCTCACCTGGGACACGCTGCGCCTGCTGCTGCCGGTGTCGGCCACGCTGGCGGTGGTGGGCCTGCTGGAGTCGATGATGACCGCGCAGATCGTGGAGGACATGACCGACACGCCCAGCCAGCGCAACCGCGAGTGCGCCGGGCAGGGCCTGGCCAACATCACCGCCGGGTTGTTCGGCGGCATGGGCGGCTGCGCGATGATCGGCCAGTCGGTGATCAACGTGTCGTCCGGCGGGCGCGGGCGGCTGTCGTGCCTGGTGGCCGGCGTGCTGCTGTTGCTGCTGGTGGTGTATGGCGCCGAGTGGGTGCGGCAGATTCCGATGGCAGCGCTGGTGGCGGTGATGGTGATGGTCAGCATCGGCACGTTCCATTGGCGCTCCTTCCAGGAGCTGCGCCAGCACCCGAAGAGCTCCTCGGTGGTGATGATCGCCACCGTGGTGGTGACCGTGGCCACCCACGATCTGGCCAAGGGCGTTCTGACCGGGGTGTTGCTGTCGGCGCTGTTCTTCGCCCGCAAGGTGGGGCGCCTGCTGCAGGTGGGCGATACGGTGCTGGCCGACGGCACCCGCGTGTACACGGTCAGCGGCCAGGTGTTCTTTGCCTCGGCCGGGCAGTTCGCAGCCAGTATCGACCTGCAGCAGGTGCCGGGGCGGGTGGTGATCGACCTGACCCACGCGCACTTCTGGGACCTCAGCGCAGTGGCGGCGCTGGAGCGGGTGGTGGACAAGCTGCGCGCCCATGGTGCCGAGGTGGAGGTGCGCGGGCTCAACGCGGCCAGCCAGACCCTGGTCGAGCGCGTGGGGCGTTCGACCGGCCAAGCGGCCGCGCGCCCCGGCGAACACTGAACGGGGTCAGGAAACGGTCCTCAACATCGGCGCGCCAGCGCCGTTATCCAGCTCAATGCCCCGATGTCTGCGATCGGGGCAAGGGCTGGCCGTGAGTTGCACCGCGCCACCCGGACCGCAATGGACTGCGCGAAGCCGTAGTGGCGCCCCCAGGCGACCGCTGATCCGACCCTTTTCCCGGAACCGCCCCCATGCCTGCGTCCCGCCCGACCTCTTCCCAGCGCCCCGGAAGCATCGCCAACCGGCTGATGCTGGGGACCGCGCTGATCGCCATGCTCTGCTTCGGCATCACCGCTGCCATCAGCTACCGCGAAGCCAGCCAGGCGCTGATCGACTCTTCGCGGCAGACCATGCAGAGCGAGGCCAATGCCGAATCACGCCGGGTCGGTGCCGACCTGGCCGCCGCGTTCTCCACCAGCCAGGCGCTGGCCGACAGCCTGGTGGTGCAGCACGCGGTCGGCGGCTTGACCCGGGCCACCGCCTCGCACGTGATCGAACAGCAGCTGCGCTCGCATCCGGAGTGGGTGGGGCTGGGCACGCTGTGGGAGCCGCAGGCCTTCGATGGCAAGGACAGCGAGTTCGTCGATGCGGAAGCACACGACGCGACGGGCCGTTTCATGAGCTACTGGTCCTGGCAGGACGGCACGCCCAAGCAGGATCCGCTGAAGGGCTACGACGTCCCCGGTGATGGCGACTGGTACCTGCGCCCGCGCTCCTTGAAGCGCCAGACCGTGGCCGAACCGTACAGCTACGAGATCGCCGGCAAGCCCGTGCTGATGACCACCCTGTCCACCCCGGTGCTGGACAAGGACACCTTCCTCGGCGCGGTCACCGTCGACTTCGGCCTGGCCGCGCTGCAGGAGCGCCTGGCCGCGCTGCGCCCGATGGGCGAAGGCCACGTCGAACTGATTTCCCCGGGTGGCATCGTCCTGGCTGCCCAGGATGCCAAGGAGATCGGCAAGCGTCGCGATGATGCCGCCACCCGCCGGATCCTGGCCGCGGTGGGCGCCGACAAGCCCTACGAAGACTTCAGCGTGGATGCGGCCGGCAACGTGAAGGCGTATGTGCCGCTGCGCATCGGCACCAGCCAGGAGCGCTTCGCCCTGGGTGTGGTGGTGCCGCACGCCCTGATCACCGCGCAGGCGCGTTCGCTGCTGTGGATCATCCTGGCCGTGGGCCTGGGCGCGGCGCTGGTGCTCAGCGCCAGCGTCTACGTACTGCTGCGCCGCCAGGCGATCCGTCCGCTGGCCGAAGCGGTACGGCTGTCGGCCGATGTTGCCGAAGGCCGCCTGGACACCGCGCTGCCGCCGCCGCGCAACGACGAAGTGGGGCGCCTGCTCGAATCGATGCAGCGCATGCGCAGCCAGGTGCGTGCGGTGATGGCCGCCCAGGGCGAAATGGCGCAGCGGCATGAAGCCGGTGAGCTCAGCTACCGCATGGACGCCCAGTCCTTCCCGGGCGAATACGGGCAGATGGTGGGCGACACCAACCAGCTGGTTGGCGCGAACATCGCCGTCACCCGCCGCCTGGTGGAAGTGATGCAGCGTTACGCGGTGGGCGACCTGTCCCAGGATATGGACCGCCTGCCGGGCGAGCAGGCGCGCTTCACCGAGGCGATGGACACCACCAAGGCCAACCTGCGCGCGATCAACACCCAGATCCGCGACCTGGCCGGTGCTGCCGCGCTGGGCGATTTCAGTCAGCGTGGCGACGTGGTGCGCTTCGACCACGACTTCCGCGGCATGGTCGAAAACCTCAACACCATGATGCAGGTCAGCGACGACAACCTGCAGCAGATTTCCGCGCTGCTGCGGTCGATCGCCGCCGGTGACCTTACCGCGCGCATGCACGGGCAGTTCCATGGCGTGTTCGCGCAGATGCGCGACGACGCCGACACCACCGTGACCCAGCTGACCGACATCGTGGGCCGCATCCAGCAGGCCACGGCCAGCATCAACCTGGCCGCCGGCGAGATTGCTTCGGGCAACAGCGACCTGTCGCGCCGCACCGAGCAGCAGGCGGCCAGCCTGGAAGAAACCGCCGCCTCGATGGAGGAACTGACCTCCACCGTGCGCCAGAACACCGATCACGCCGTGCAGGCCAATACGCTGGCGGCCAACGCGGCCGAGGTGGCGTCGCAGGGCGGGCAGGTGGTGGGCCAGGTGGTCACCACCATGGCGGGCATCGAGGCCTCGTCCAAGCGCATCGCCGAGATCATTTCGGTGATCGACGGCATCGCCTTCCAGACCAACATCCTGGCGCTGAACGCCGCCGTTGAAGCGGCCCGCGCCGGTGAGCAGGGCCGCGGGTTCGCGGTGGTGGCCTCCGAAGTGCGCGCGCTCGCGCAGCGGTCGGCCGGTGCGGCCAAGGAGATCAAGACCTTGATCGACGACTCGGTCAGCCAGGTCACCCAGGGCTCGGCACTGGTGCGCACCGCCGGGGACACCATGCAGGAAATCGTCAGTGGCGTGCGCCGCGTCAACGACATCATGGCCGAGATCTCGGCGGCGTCGAAGGAGCAGTCGGCCGGCATCGAGCAGGTCAACCAGACCATCACCCAGATGGACGAAACCACCCAGCAGAACGCCGCGCTGGTGGAAGAAGCCACCGCGGCCGCCCGTGCGATGGAAGAGCAGGCCCAGCACCTGGGCACCGCCGTGGCGATCTTCCGTATCGATGCCGGTGCCTCCCCGGCCCCTGCGTCCCGCCCGCACGCGGCGCCGCCGGCCAAGCGTGCCGTCGTCGCGGCACGCGGCGCCCCGCGTGCGCCGGCGCTGGCCGGCGACGACTGGCAGACGTTCTGATCCCGGCGCGCGGCGGAGCCCGCCGCGCGCTCGGCTAGACTGTGCCTGGAACACGGCAGGTGCCCCTGCACCTGCCACGCACAGGACGTTGGATGGCACGCACTGCACGCCCCCCGCTATGTACCGGTGACCCCGCGGCCTCGTCGTCGGTGTGCGCATGACTGCGCCGTCCAACCGGCTTGGCCTGGCCGCACTGACCGCCCTGGTGGTGGGCTCGATGGTGGGCGCGGGCATCTTCTCGCTGCCGCAGAACATCGCCCGCAGCGCCGGTCCGGGGGCTGCGCTGCTGGGCTGGGCGATCAGCGGCCTGGGCATGTTGATGCTGGCGTTCGTGTTCCAGAACCTGGCCAATCGCAAGCCGCAGCTGGATGCCGGCATCTACGCCTATGCCAAGGCAGGCTTCGGTGACTACATCGGCTTTTCGTCGGCGTGGGGCTACTGGATCTGCTCGCTGCTGGGCAACGTCAGCTTCTTCGTGCTGATCTTCAGCGGGCTGGGCTACTTCGTGCCGGCCTTCGGCGAGGGCAATACCTGGCAGGCCATCGCCTGCGCGTCGGGTCTGCTGTGGGCCATGCACGCCATGGTCCTGCGCGGGATCGGCCAGGCGGCGCTGATCAACGCGGTGGTGACGGTGGCCAAGGTGGTGCCGATCGTGGTGTTCGTGGTGATTGCCGCCGTCGGCTTCCGGCTGGAGGTTTTCACCGCGGACTTCTGGGGCACGCTGTCGCTGGGCGGCCTTGGCGGGCAGCTGCGCGGGATGATGCTGATCACCGTGTGGGTGTTCATCGGCATCGAAGGCGCCAGCATCTATTCGCGCCGGGCGGCACGCCGCGCCGATGTCGGCCGGGCCACGGTGATCGGCTTCCTGGGCGTGCTGGCGCTGTTGATGCTGGTCAACCTGCTGTCGATGGGCGTGCTGGGCCAGCAGCAGCTGGCGCATCTGCATAACCCGTCGATGGCATTCGTGCTGGAGGCCATCGTCGGCCCGTGGGGCGCGCGCCTGATCATCATCGGCATGGTCGTGTCGGTGCTGGGTGCGTTGCTGGCCTGGGTGCTGCTGTGTGCCGAAGTGCTGCACGCCGCTGCCGGCGACGGCACCATGCCGGCCTTCCTGGCCCGGCAGAACGCCAACGATGTGCCGGCCAACGCGTTGTGGCTGACCAATGGGCTGATCCAGCTGTTCCTGTTGATCACGCTGTTCAGTGCCAGCACCTATACCAGCCTGGTGCTGCTGGGTGCATCGATGGCGCTGGTGCCGTACCTGTTCTCGGCCGCCTACGGGGTGCTGGTGGTCTGGCGTGGTGAAGGGTACGCCGACCCTTCGGCACCGCGCCGACGCGATCTGGTGATTGCGGTGCTGGCCACGGTGTACGCGCTATGGTTGGTGTATGCCGGCGGGGTGACGCAGGTGCTGCTGTCGGCGCTGTTGTATGCACCGGGCATGTTGATGTTCGCGCAGGCCAAGCGGCAGCACGGGCAGCCGGTGTTCACCCCGGTGGAGCGGGTGATCGCGGTGTGCGTGCTGGCGGTGTCGCTGGCGGCGGTGTGGGGCCTGTGGCACGGCCACTTGGCGTTGGGCTGAGGCGCGCGCCGCATCGCGCCAAACCGGTAGGTACCAACCGTTGGTTGGTACGGACGCCTGAGGGAAGCGTCTTGTTGCAAGGGCCGTCGCAAAGTGAGCACCACGCTGCGCGCGTGGCCGGGTGTGCAAGGCGCCGCGGCTGGCGTCTCCGATCGGGCCGGTCGCGAGCGTGAGGGCCCCGTAGCAGCCGGTAGGCCCCTGGTGCAAATGTCCCCCGGCCGCGGGGCGGCCTCCTCCTTTATTTTGCCCAGGAGCCTACCGGCTGCTAAGGGGCTCGGCTTGCGGTGCAGGTTGGGGAAGTCACGCTTTTTTGTGGCTGTCGGTGGGTCGGGCGCTGGGGCTCCCTGCCCTTGGAGGCGAAATAAAGGAGGAGGGGGCGGCCGCAGGCCGACGCCGGGGGACATTCGCCGGAAAGGGCAGGGAGCCCCAGCGCCCGACCCGCCGACAGCTGCGCTTGGAAAGCGTCAAAGCACGTTTCTTCTTGCCCCGCTTATGGGAGAAGAACCAAAAAAAAGCCCGGTCATGCGACCGGGCTTTGATTCAACGCGTCAGGGCAGTGCTTACCAGCGCATGCCCGCGAAGGGGTTCCAGCTGGTGTCGCCCTTCACCTTTTCCAGGTAGTAGGAGTAGTTGGCGGTCAGCGCGATCAGCAGCGACCACGCAATGGCGATGCCGTTGCCGACAGCCTTCGGCATGAAGGCAGCCACCACCATCACCACGATCGACAGGCCGAGGATGGTCAGGGCCTTGCGCCACATGCCCAGGATCAGGAAGTAGATCCAGCTGAAGAACAGCGCGAAGAAGTTGAAGTTGACCTTGATCTTCTCGCCGAACGGCAGCTGCTTGTACGCGGCCTTGAAGGCCGGCGAACTCGGGGCGCCATGCTGGTTGAAGAAGTTGAAGCGGAACTGCCACTTCGGGCTGAGCGGTGCAGAAGAAGAGGTATTGGAGTCCATGTCCGTAGTTTGTGTGTAAACGCTTACATGATAACTGTGGCCGTCGACCCAGCGCCAGTATTTTGGCGCGTCTGACCGGTAGTGCAGGCGCCGTCACACATTCGAAATCGATTTGATATAGGGTGCGCATTCCGCGCGGCGGGGAGCCGTGGGGCGTATTGGAATGCATCGAGAAAACCAGACCATGTCGAGTGTTGTCACCCTGCCCGAACGCGCTGAAGCGGGTCCGTGCATCGCGCCTTGCCCTATCGCCACCCAGGCCCAGCACCAGCTGGCGCACCTGCAGTTCTCGCAGTCCGCGTCACGTGCGTTGGCGCGCCCGCCGGTGGTGGCCGACATCGCGGCGGCCAGCGCACCCCTGAGCGCCTGATCGGCGCGCGCGCGGGGAATCCCCGCGCGCTGCCACGCACGCCTCAGAAGCGCGCGGTCATGCTCAGGAAGTAGCTGCGGCCGGCCACGAAGTAGTCGGTGGCGCCTTCGGCGTACAGCTTCTTGTCGGCCAGGTTGCTCACCCCGCCGCGCACGGTCAGCGTGCTGTTGACGTGCCACGCCGCGGTCAGGTCATACAGCGTGTAGGCCTTGATGAAGGTGCTGGTGATGCCGGCCTGCTTGCCGGTGTACTGCGCCGACACCGTGGCCGAGAACGCATCCACCGGGGTCCAGTCCACCGAGGAATAGCCGGAGAACTCCGGCGTGTCGATCAGGTTCTCGCCGGTGGTGAGGTTCTTGGCTTCCTTCATCCAGGTGGCCGCGGTGCGCCAGCGCCAGTGGTCGCCCAGGGTGAGGTTGAAGTTGCCTTCCATGCCGCTGGTGCGGGCGCGCTCGACGTTGTCCATGCGCGTCCACCAGTACCCGTTGAAGAAGCCGAGGGGTTCGTACTCGATCTTGTTCTTGAAGTCGGTATGGAAGTAGGTCAGCCCGGTATCGACGGTGCCGTTGTCGAAGTTGAAACCGATCTCGCGGTTGGTGCTGGTTTCCGGGTCCAGGTTCGGGTTGCCGGCCATGTAGCAGCCGCCGGTGACATAGCCCAGCGGACGCAGCGAACCGCAGCCGCGGCCGCCGGACTGGGTGGCCGCCGACGCCGCGTTCTCGGTCAGGCTGGGCGCACGGAAGCCCTTGGAGATGCCGCCGCGCAGCGTCCAGCTTTCCGCCGGGTGGTAGACCAGGTACGCACGCGGGCTGACGTGGCTGCCGAACTGTTCGTGGTGATCCAGGCGGGCGCCCAGGGTCAGGGCCAGCTTTTCGTGCAGCTTCAGCTCGTCTTCGACGAACACCGCCCAGGTGTCCACTTCCAGCGATGCGCCATTCACCGGGTTGCCGGCGTAGTCCACCGGGGCCTGGCCGATGGTGTCGGTGTTGGTCAGCTCCTGGCGCTTCCACTGGCCGCCCACGCTCAGCTGGTGGTCCACCCACAGGGTGAACGGCGTGCTCAGGCTGCCTTCCAGGATCATGTCCTTGGCTTCGGAGCGGCCGGTCGGGCCGATGTCGTTCTTGAACTCGGTCCAGTAGCCGGTGACCTTGGAGGTGCCGAAGGACCAGTTGCCGGTGTGGCTCAACGACAGGCTGGTGCGCTTGAGCTCGCTGGCGCCCCAGGCGCCGTCGCCCTCGTCTTCCAGCGAGGTGCTGGCAAAGGCCTGCTGCACGCCGTAGCCGGCTTCGAACTGCAGGCTCTGCGCGTCGCTCAGCGTCCAGTCCAGCAGGGCATCGAAGTTGCGGTCCTTCTCGCCGCCATAGGCGTTGCCGTACACGCCGCCATTGCTGCGGTCGGAGTCGCGGTTGGTGTAGCTGGCGCCCACGCGCATGCCGATGTTCTCGGTGAGCGGGCCGGAGAAGTTGGTGCCGATCTGCTGGGTATCGCCGCGCTTGCCGTCCTGCGGCGAGGTGTAGCTGTGGGTGGCGCTGCCGCCCCAGATGTCGCCGATGCGGCGGGTGATGATGTTGATCACCCCGCCCATCGCATCCGAACCGTACAGCGAGGACATCGGGCCACGCACCACTTCGATGCGTTCGATCTGGTCCGGCGAGATCCAGTTGAGGTCCTGGCGACCCAGGTCCGGGCGATAGTTGGTGGAGGCCGAGCTGCCCACGCGCTTGCCGTCCACCAGGATCAGCGTGTAATTGGAGGGCATGCCGCGCAGCTTGATCTTGGACTGCTCACCGGCGGCGCTGAGCCCGCCGGTCACACCGGGAATGCGGCTGAGCAGAGTGCCCAGGTCATGCACGGGCTGGCGCTCGATATCCTCGCGCGAGATCACGCTGATGCTGGCCGGGGCATCCTTGATCCATTGCTGGTTGCCCGAGGCGGTGACCACTACGGTGTCCAGGTTTTTGGCGGCGGGCTCGCCGGCGGCGTCGGCCAGCGCAACGACAGGGGTGGCCAGCAGCAGGCACACGGCCATCGCCAACGGTGCGCGGACCAGGCACGCAGGGCGGCGGTGCAGGGGGGAGGGACGGGGAGCAGACATGAGGGTCTTCCATGGAGGGGTAAGGAGTACCCGACCGGGAAGCGACTCGCGAAGACAGCACGACGAAGCAGGCAACCCGACCGGAGGGACTGCGCACGGCGGGGGGCCGACGCGTCTGGGTGGGTAGTGCGGTAACGCATGCCTGCCTGGTTAACGTAATGATAACCGTTTACAAAATGAATGGGGAGAGGCCTGTGCCACAAGGCCTGCGGCGTTCTGTCGCAGCGGGCATCTGGATGTCACGGCCCGCTCAGGCTGAATGGGGAGAAATCACGAAAGGAACTTTCGCGCCCGGCTTACATTTGCCCCCCTATGCTGAGCCGCATTTTTCGTCTCGGTACGGTGGAGAGTTTGTGGGTTCCGGTAGTGACAGACATCAGCTGCGTGCCGGCCACGGCCCCGCGCAGGCAGGACGCAAGCACGCCGCTGGGCGTGACGGGATCTGGATGACCCTCTCCGCACCGGGCACGCCCGGCCCGTCATCACCCACGCAGGGGCGCCACCGATGAGTGTGCAGTCCGTCATGCACGTGGCCGATGCCGGGCAGGCGATCCTGCCGGCCGAAGTGCCGATGTCGATGCCCGAGCAGTCCTTCCGGGACGGCCGGCTGCAGGTGCCGCGGCAACGCACTGCGCCGCGGCTGATGGCGTTGCGGCGCCTCTACATCCTGGGCGGCACGGCGGCGATGACCATCGCCGCGACCGTGATGATGTGGAAGGTGCTGGCCATGAATGGCATCAGCGTGCTCGAGGCCTGCCTGCTGGTGCTGTTCGTGGCCCTGTTCGCGTGGATCGCGCTGTCGTTCTCCGGCGCGGTGGCCGGCTTCCTCACCGCGGTGTTCGACCGGGGCTACAAGCTCGGCATCGACCCGGACCAGCCGTTGCCGGTGGTCCACACCCGCACCGCGCTGCTGATGCCGACCTATAACGAAGACCCGCGCCGGCTGCTGGCCGGGCTGCAGGCCATCTACGAATCGGTGGCCGACACCGGGCAGCTGGCGCAGTTCGATTTCTTCGTGCTCAGCGACACCCGCCGCGAGGACATCGGCCTGGCCGAGGAGCAGGCGTTCGCCGCGCTGTGCGATGCCGTGGGCGGACACGACCGCCTGTTCTACCGGCGCCGCGGCGACAACAGTGGCCGCAAGGCCGGCAACATCGCCGACTGGGTACGCCGCTTCGGCGGTGGCTACCCGCAGATGCTGATCCTGGACGCCGACAGCCTGATGACCGGCGACACCATCGTGCGCCTGGTGGCCGGCATGGAACACAACCCCGACGTCGGCCTGATCCAGACCCTGCCGGCGGTGATCGGCGGGCGCACGCTGTTTGCGCGCATGCAGCAGTTCGGCGGGCGTGTGTACGGGCCGGTGATCGGCCGTGGCGTGGCCTGGTGGCATGGCGCGGAAAGCAACTACTGGGGCCACAACGCCATCATCCGTACCCAGGCCTTCGCCGAGAACGCCGGGCTGCCCGCGTTGCCGGGCCGCGAGCCGTTCGGCGGCCACGTGCTCAGCCATGATTTCGTCGAAGCGGCGCTGATGCGTCGCGGCGGCTGGGCCACGCACATGGTGCCCTACCTCAAGGGCAGCTACGAAGAAGGCCCGCCCACCCTCACCGACATGCTGGTCCGTGACCGGCGCTGGTGCCAGGGCAACCTGCAGCACGCCAAGGTGGTGGGCTCCAAGGGCCTGCACTGGGTGAGCCGCATGCACATGATGATCGGCATCGGCCACTACTTCACCGCGCCGATGTGGGGCATGTTGATGCTGGTCGGTATTGCCATCCCGCTGTTCCAGGGGGGCATCGATTTCAACGAAATGCTGCACCTGTCGCCGGGCGTGTACTGGCGCCACCAGGACGAAGAGAAGGTGATCCGCATGTTCGCCATCACCATGGTGGTGCTGCTCACCCCCAAGGTGCTGGGCTACATCGCCATGCTGCTGGACCGGGTGGATCGCCGTGGCTGCGGCGGCGGCATCCGCGCGTTGCTGTCGATGCTGCTGGAAACCGTCCTGGCCGCGCTGATGGCACCGGTGGTGATGTACGTGCAGTCGCGCGGCGTTGCCGAGGTGCTGGCCGGCAAGGATTCGGGCTGGGATGCGCAGCAGCGCGACGACGGCGGCATCTCCTGGCCGGCGCTCATCCGCGGCTATGGCGGGCTGAGCGTGTTCGGGCTGTTCATGGGCACCCTGGCCTATGCCGTGTCGCCGTCACTGGCGGCGTGGATGGCCCCGGTGGTGGTGGGCATGGTGCTGGCCATTCCGGTGGTGGCGCTGACCTCCTCGCGCAGTGCCGGCACGGTCATGCATCGGTTGCGGCTGATGGAGATTCCCGAGGAAACCGCACCGCCCAAGGTGCTGGTGCGCGCCGCCGAACTGCGCAAGGCCGCAGCGGAGCACACCGCGCTGGGCTGAGCGGCGCGGCATAATGCGGTTCGAACGTATTGGAGCCGCACCATGCTGGACAGCGTCATCAACGAAACCGGCACCGACCCGCAATGGGCGGTGCTGTGGCTGCACGGCCTGGGCGCCGACGGCAACGACTTCGCCCCCATCGTGCCCGAGCTGCTGCGCCCGCACTGGCCGGCCATCCGCTTCGTCTTTCCGCATGCGCCGGTCCAGCCGATCACGATCAACAACGGCGTGCCGATGCGCGCCTGGTACGACATCGTCAGCATGGATTTCCGCTCGCGCGCCGACGCGGCCGGCGTGGCGGCCTCGGTGCAGGCGCTGGACACCCTGATCGACCAGCAGGTAGCCGCCGGCATTCCGGCCGAACGCATCCTGCTGGCCGGGTTCTCGCAGGGTGGGGCGGTGATCCTGAGCGCGGTACTGCGCCGCAGCCGCCCGATCGGCGGCCTGATCGCGCTGTCCACCTACCTGCCCGACCCGGAAACCGCCGCCGCCCAGCGTGCCCCCGACGGCATCCGGCCGCCGGTGTTCATGGCCCACGGCGTGCAGGACCCGGTGATTCCGCAGGCGATCGCCGCGCACACCGCGCAGACCTTGAAGGACCTCGGCTTCCCGCTGGAGTGGCATTCCTACCCGATGGCCCACCAGGTCTGCGCCGAAGAGCTGGAGGCGCTGGGCGACTGGCTGGACGCACGGTTCCGGGCCGCCTGAGCCATGAACGACCCGCGCCAGCAGCCGTGGTTGCCCGAGCTGTGCCGGTTGCCACGGCTGGCGGCGATGCTGGGCCTGGCCGAGCTGGTGGTGGTGGTGGTGGCGTTGGCGCCGGATGGCAGCCGCCACTGGAGCGTGTCTGATTTCCTGACGGCCAGCGGCTTTGCGCTGTGGCTGTCGCTGGCGGTGACGGTGTGCCTGTGCGCGGCGCGCACCGCGTTGTCGCGGTTGCCCGAAGCGGCCGGCACGGCGCTGGCGGTGGCCATGACCGTGCTGATCGCCGCCGCCTGCGCCGGCGTCGTGCACGGCCTGTACGGCGTGCTCGATGCCGAGGGCTTCGCCCGGCACATCGGGTTCTGGCGCTTCACCCTGGGCAGCGCCACCATGACCGCCCTGATCGTGGCGCTGGCGCTGCGCTACTTCTACGTCAGCGATCGCTGGGCCGCGCAGGTGGTGGCCAACGCGCGTGCCCAGGCCGACGCGCTGCAGGCGCGGATCCGCCCGCATTTCCTGTTCAACAGCATGAACCTGATCGCCAGCCTGGTGCGGCGCGACCCGGTGGTGGCCGAGCGCGCGGTGCTGGACCTGTCCGACCTGTTCCGCGCGGCGCTGGGCGCGGGCGAGGGCGACTCCACCCTGCAGGCCGAGTGCGAACTGGCCGAGCGTTACCTGTCGATCGAATCGCTGCGCCTGGGTGAACGCCTGCAGGTGCGGTGGCAGCGCGACGAACCGTTGCCGTGGTCGCTGCCGATGCCGCCGCTGGTGCTGCAGCCGCTGGTGGAAAACGCCGTGCTGCACGGCATTTCGCGGCTGCCCGGGGGCGGCACCATCGTCATCGCGTTGTCGTGCGTGGACGGCCAGCTGCATATCCGCGTGCACAACCCCGCGCCGGACCCGCAGGCACGCGCGCTGCCGCTCACCCAGGGCGCCGGCCACGCCCAGCGCAGCATCGCCCACCGGCTGGCGTGGCGCTTCGGCCCGGCCGCGCGGATGACGGGAGCATGGAGCGACGGCTACTATGCGTGCGACATCACCGTCCCGGTGCCGTGAGGAATCAGCCTTGAAGGTGGTCATTGCCGACGATGAGCCGCTGGCCCGCGAGCGCCTGCGCAGCCTGCTGGCCGAACAGGCCGGCGTAGAGGTGGTGGCCGAGGCCGAGAACGGCGAACAGGCGCTGCATGCGTGCGCCGCGCTGCAGCCGGACCTGGTGCTGCTGGACATCGCCATGCCCGGCCTGGATGGCCTGGAAGCGGCCCGGCACCTGGCCACCTTCGACCCGCGCCCGGCGGTGGTGTTCTGCACCGCCTACGACGCCCACGCGCTGTCGGCCTTCGAGGCCGCCGCGATCGACTACCTGATGAAACCGGTGCGCCCCGAACGGCTGGCCGCCGCGCTGGAGCGTGCGCGCACCTTCCTGGCCGGGCGCAGCGGGCATCCCGGTACACCCAGCCAGCAGGCCCGCACCGTGTTGTGCGCGCGCCTGCGCGGCAGCCTGCGGCTGATTCCGATCGAGGACATCCACTACCTGCAGGCCGAGGAAAAGTACGTGGTGGTGCACCACGCGCGCGGCGAGGACCTTCTCGAGGAATCGCTGAAGTCGCTGGAAGAGGAATTTGTCGGCCGTTTCGTGCGCATCCACCGCAACTGCCTGGTCGCCCGCCACGAGCTGATCGAGCTGCGACGAAATGGCGCAGGCCAGGTCCAGGCCGTGCTGCGCCATGGCAAAGCCCCGCTGGAGGTCAGCCGGCGCTGCGTGGCCAGCATCAAGCAGGACCTCCTGTAGGTATCGACCGTTGGTCGATACGCCGTTTGTCCGCGCAGCGAAGCATGCCGGCGTTGGCCGATACGCGCTGCTGCGCGGATAATGGGCGGCATGACAACCCTGCGCATCGCCACCCGAAAGAGCCCGCTTGCCCTGTGGCAGAGCGAACACGTTGCCGACCGCCTGCGCCAGGTACACCCCGGGCTGGACGTGGTGCTGGTGCCGATGAGCACCCGTGGCGATGAAGTACTGGACCGTTCGCTGGCCGCGATTGGCGGCAAGGGCCTGTTCCTGAAGGAACTGGAGCTGGCGATGCTGCGCGGCGAGGCCGATTGCGCGGTGCACTCGCTCAAGGACGTGCCGATGGAGCTGGACGCACCGTTCGCGCTGCCGGCCATGCTGACCCGCCACGATCCGGCCGACGGCTTCATCTCCAACCTGTATGCCTCGGTGGACGCGCTGCCGATCGGCGCGCGCGTGGGCACCTCGTCGCTGCGCCGCCAGGCCCAGTTGCGCGCGCTGCGCCCGGACCTGGAACTGCTGGACCTGCGGGGCAACGTCAACACGCGCCTGGCCAAGCTGGACAACGGCGGTTACGACGCGATCGTGCTGGCGGTGGCCGGGCTGGAGCGGCTGGGGCTGGGCGGGCGCATCGTGGCCCGGTTGAACGCACCGGCGTGGTTGCCGGCCCCGGCGCAGGGCGCGGTGACGGTGGAATGCAATGGCGAGGATGCACGGGTGATGGCGTTGTTCGCCGCACTCGACGATGCGCGCACCCGCGCCTGTGTGGAAGCCGAGCGCGCCATGAACCGTGCGCTGCATGGCAGCTGCCACGTGCCGGTGGCCGGGTTCGCGCAGTGGGAAGGCGAGCAGCTGTTCCTGCAGGGCCTGGTGGGCGGCGTGGCCGATGGCCGTCTGGTGCGTGCCGAGGCGCGTGGCCCGGGCCGTGACCCGGATGCGCTGGGCAGGCAGGTGGCGGCAGGGTTGCTGGCCGGTGGAGCGGGGGAGTTGTTGGGGGTGTAGCCGAGGTGTCGGGTTGCCGCCCGCCGGGTTGAGGGGCAGCCGGGTTGAGGGCAGCCGACCAACGGTCGGCTCTACCGGGGGGTAGAGCCGATCGGGGACATCATTTGAATTTGTAGACCACGTTCATGGTGGTCAGGGTGTCGGTCTTGCGCTTGTCTTCGGCCACGTCGCTGTTGTAACGCGCCTGCCAGCCGGCCTTCAGCGCCAGGTGTTCGTTCATGCTCACCGACACGCCGAAATCGTTCTGGCCGAAGGTGTTGTACGAACCCGATTCCACCAGCAGCGTGTTGACCAGGTCGGTGTTGGGGGTCAGCGAGTACTTCACGTCGAACAGGCCACGGCCGATCAGGCCGGTGCGGGTTTCATCGTCTTCGGTGTTGTGCGTGCGGCGCACACCGGGGCCGATCTGCGCGTCCATGTAGAAGCGGTCGCCTTCCACCAGCCGGGTGCCGTAACCCAGACCGAACGAGCTCTGGCGGTCGTAGGTGGCGAAGTCGTCGCGTTCGTAACGCACCGTGGCCGTCAGCTGGCGGTGCTCGCCCAGCTGCAACGCGCTGCCGGCGCTGCCGGTGTAGCGGTTGGCGGTGGTGTTGCGGCGCTTGGTGACCGTGCCGTCATCGGCGGTCTCGACATATTCCGAGCGCGAGCGCAGCCCGAACAGGTCCATGCTGTGCACCCAGTCGTCGTCGGTGTAGCGCAGGCGCAGGCGGCCGTTGGCGCTTTCGGTGTTGCTGTTGCCGCGGGCCGAGGCGAAGCCGAGCTCACCGCCGCTGCCGCTCCATGGCGAGGTCATCGCCGCCAGATCGGTGGTGTCCTGGGCAAACGCCGCCGGGGCGCACAACAGCAGGGGAACAAGCAACGAGACGCGCAGGGACATCAACGGTTCTCCGGATCAACCAGGGGGGGACGGGCAACGGGGGATGATACTTGATGCATCCGGCGCGACATTCCCGCCATCTGCCGCCGCTTTAGGCGGGGTTCGGTCGAATGCCCTGTTCAGGGAAGATCGATGCGCAGCGCCGGGTCGTCGAAACGCGAGAAGCGCAGCGTGATCCGGAACGTCTCGCCCTTGGTCTGGCCCTGGCGCTCGATCTGCACCGGCAGACCCTGTGCATTGATCCAATACAGCATGCCGTCCGGCGCGGCGCTGGCATGGCGTACCCGGTATTTGTGGGCCGGTTGCCCGCCGATGGCGTCGCTGCCCAGGTCTTCCACCTGCAGCTGGGCCGGGGCCAGGTCCGGCGGCAACGGGTTGCGCCACTGCGCCAGCAGGCCGGGCGGCACCGGCACCTGGCGTACCTCGCCGGCGCGCTGCAGGAAGAAGGTGTCGCCGATGATCAGCTGCGGACCGTCATCGGTGACCAGCCGGTAGCGGTCGGGGGCAACGAAGTCCATCGTCGCCTCAACCGTACGCGGCCCTTGCATGCGCAGGCTGGCGTGGAAGCTGCGCAGCTGGCCGAAGCGCTGGCTGGCACCCAGCACCGCCTGCACCGGATCCACCGCGGCCGGCACGCTGCCCTGCGCCGGGGCCGGCGCAGTGGCGGCCGGATCGGGCGCACGCGCGCAACCGGACAGCAGCAGGGACAGCACGGCAAGGGCAGGTAACAGGCGCATGACAGGCGGCAACGGGGTTTTCGGGGGCTCCACGATAGCCGAAGATGATGCCGAAGCCGCCACAACGACGGCGACTCGGACATAATCGGGTCATGGACCGATACGAACGCATCAACGCCCTGCATCGCCTGCTCAAGTCCGCCCGTTACCCGGTGACGGTGGCCACCCTGCAGGAAAAACTGGAGTGTTCCCGCGCCACCGTCTACCGCGACCTGGCCTTCCTGCGCGATGCGCTGATGGCACCGGTGGAGGGCGACGGCGAGGCAGGCTTCCGCTACCAGGACGACGAAAGCGACCGCTTCGAGCTGCCCGGCCTGTGGCTCAGTTCCGAAGAACTGCACGCGCTGCTGGCCTCCCAGCACCTGTTGGCGCGCACCGGCGGCGGCGTGCTGTCCTCGGTGCTGGCACCGCTGCAGCAGCGCATTGAAGGCCTGCTGGCCGCCCAGGCCGGCGTGTCCACCTGGCCGGTGGACCGGGTCCGGGTCATTCCGCACCGCGGCCGCAAATTCGACGAGGCCAGCTTCCGCGCCGTGGCCTCGGCCGTGCTGGAGCGCAAGCAGCTGGCGTTCGAGTACCGCGCCCGTTCCACCGACGAGGCCACCAAGCGTACCGTGTCGCCGCAGCGCATGACCCACTACCGCGACAACTGGTACCTGGATGCCTGGGACCACGGCCGCGAGGGTCTGCGCAGTTTCGCGGTGGACCGCATCTACAAGGCCCGGGTGGTCGACACCGTGGCCCGCGACGTGGATGACACCGAGCTGGACGAACAGCTGGGCGCCAGCTACGGCATCTTCTCCGGGCCGCCCAAGGGCTGGGCCACCATCGTCTTCAGTGCCAAGGCCGCGCGCTGGGTGGCCGACGAACATTGGCATTCCAAGCAGCAGGGGCGCTTCCTGGCCGACGGCCGCTACGAGTTGAAGGTGCCCTACAGCGTGTCGCGCGAACTGCTGATGGACGTGCTGCACTACGGCTCGGACGCGGAGATCATCGAACCGGTGATGCTGCGCGAACAGGCCAAGGCACTGCTGGCGCTGGCCCTCAGCAACTACGAGTGAGCGCCGGTCTCATGCCCGGCGGTCATATGCCCCCGATACCGCAGGGCCGGGGTGTGCGGTAAGGTTGGGCGCTATCGCTGCCCCCGGATACCCCCCATGAAGAAGTACCTGCTGCTCCCGCTGCTCGCCGCCTCGCTGGCCCTGGCCGCCTGCGGTAAATCCAACCCCGATTCGAAGAAGCTGGTGGTGGCCGCCACGGCCGTGCCGCACGCCGAGATCCTGGCGGTGGTCAAGCCGATCCTGCAGAAGGAAGGCCTGGAACTGGACGTGCGCGTGTTCAACGACTACGTGCAGCCCAACGACCAGCTGGTGCAGAAGCAGGTGGACGTCAACTACTTCCAGACCGAGCCCTACCTGGACGCCTACAACCGCGACCGCAAGACCAACCTGGTCAAGGTCATCGGCGTGCACATCGAGCCGTTCGGCGCTTACTCGCGCCGCTTCAAGTCGCTGGACGAGGTGCCGGTCGGCGCCGACGTGGTGATCCCCAACGACCCCAGCAACAACAGCCGCGCGCTGATCCTGCTGCACAAGGCCGGGCTGATCACGCTGAAGGACCCGACCAACGCGCTGGCCACCCAGCGCGACATCATCGCCAACCCGAAGCAGCTGAAGTTCCGCGAGCTGGACTCGGCCATGCTGCCGCGCGTGCTCGACCAGGTTGACCTGGCCCTGATCAACACCAACTACGCCCTGGATGCCGGGCTCAACCCGACCCAGGACGCGCTGGCGATCGAAAGCAAGGACTCGCCGTACGTGAACTTTCTGGTGGCGCGTCCGGACAACAAGGACGACGCCCGCGTGCAGCAGCTGGCCAAGGCGTTGACCAGCCCGGAAGTGAAGGCCTTCATCGCCGAGAAGTACAAGGGCGCGGTGCTTCCGGCGTTTTGACTGAGGTGGGTCCGACCCATGGTCGGACACCCCGCCAAAAAAGGTTCTTCCGGGTCTGTCGCGAGCATGTGGGCCCCGTCGCGGCCGGTAGGCCCCTGGTGCAAATGTGCCCCGGCCGCGGGGCGGCCTCCTCCTTTATTTTGCCCAGGAGCCTACCGGCTGCGACGGGGCTCGGCTTGCGGTATGGGCGGAAGGCAAGGCTTTTTCCTGTAGTCGTTGGGTCGGGCGCTGGGCCCCCATGCCCTTGGAGGCGAACTAAAGGGGGAGGGGCGGCCGCAGGCCGACGCCGGAGGACATTCGCCGGAAAGGGCATGGGGCCCAGCGCCCGATCCAACGACACCCGCGCCTGCAAAGGGCCCACGGTTCTGCTGGCCCCGCAGACGGGCGAAGACCCAAGAACTCACCCCACCCGGAACCCCATCGTGGCCTGTACCGCCTGCTGCCAGCCGGCGTACAGCGCCTCGCGCTGGTCCACCGCCATCTGCGGCATGAAGCGCCGGTCCACCGCCCACTGCGCGGCGATCTCGTCCCGGCTGCCCCAGAACCCCGTGGCGAGCCCGGCCAGGTAGGCCGCGCCCAGGGCAGTGGTTTCAGCCACCTGCGGGCGCACCACCGGCACGCCCAGGATGTCGCTCTGGAACTGCGCCATGAAGTCGTTGCCGATCGCACCGCCATCGGCGCGCAACTCCTTCAGTTCGATCCCGGCGTCGGCCTGCATCGCGGCCAGCACGTCGCGGGTCTGGTAGGCCATCGACTCCACGGCGGCACGGATGAAGTGCTCCTTACGCGTCCCGCGGGTGATGCCGAACATCGCCCCGCGCACGTCGCTGCGCCAGTACGGCGCGCCCAACCCCACAAACGCCGGCACCAGGTACACCCCGCCGGTGTCAGGCACGCGTTCGGCATAGGCCTGGCAGTCGCTGGACCTGCCGAACATGCGCAACCCGTCGCGCAGCCACTGCACCACCGAACCGGCGACGAAGATCGAACCCTCCAGTGCGTACTCCACCTTGCCGTCGATGCCCCAGGCCAGCGTGGTCAACAAGCCGTTGCGCGATACCACCGCCTTGTCGCCGGTGTTCATCAGCATGAAACAGCCGGTGCCGTAGGTGTTCTTGGCCATGCCGGGCTCGAAGCAGGCCTGCCCGAACAGCGCGGCCTGCTGGTCGCCGGCGATCCCGGCGATGGGAATCTGCTGGTCGAAGAAGAACTGCGCCTGGGTGGTGGCATACACCTCGCTGGAGCTGCGCACCGGCGGCAGCATCGCGCGCGGGATGTTGAACACCTGCAGCAGCTGGTCGTCCCACGCCAGGGTATGGATGTTGAACAGCAGCGTGCGCGCGGCATTGCTGTAGTCGGTCACGTGCGTGGTGCCACCGCTCAGGTTCCACACCAGCCAGCTGTCGATGGTGCCGAACAGCAGCTCGCCGCGCTCGGCGCGGGCCTGGGCGCCGTCCACGTGGTCCAGGATCCAGCGGATCTTGGTGGCCGAGAAATACGCATCGATCAGCAGCCCGGTGCGCTCACGCACCAGCGGCTCATGGCCTTCGGCCTGGAGCCGCTCGCAGATCGCATGGCTCTGCCGCGATTGCCACACGATGGCATTGTGGATCGGCTGGCCGGTGGCCTTGTCCCACACCACCGTGGTTTCGCGCTGGTTGGTGATGCCGATCGCGGCGATGCTGCGCGGGTCCACCTGCTCGCGGTTGAGCAGTTCGGTCAGCGTGGTGTAGACGCTGGTGAGGATCTCGCGCGGGTCATGTTCCACCCAGCCAGGCTGGGGAAACAGTTGGGTGAATTCGCGCTGCGCACTACCGACGCTGCGGCCGGCGCGGTCGAACAGGATCGCCCGCGAACTGGTGGTGCCCTGGTCGATCGCGAGCACGTACTGCTTGTCCATGCGTTGCTCCGTACAACGAATCAAGGGTGGCCCGGTCGGGGACGTGCCACGGCCAGCGCCCCAGCCTACGCCATCGCCGCCACCCGCTGCGCGACGTACTGGGCCAGTACGTCGCGTTGCGCCGCGTCCAGCCGCAGGCCCAGCTTGGTGCGGCGCCACAGCAGGTCATCCAGCGTGCGCACCCATTCGTGCGCGATCAGGTAATCCACTTCGCGCGTGTACAGGTCCGCGCCGAAACCGGTGCCCAGCTGCACCGTGCTGGCCGCGTCGCCGAGCACGGCACTGGCGCGGCTGCCGTAGCGTCGGGCCAGCGTGGCCAGCAGCGACGGCGGCACGCCCGGGTACTGCTCCTGCAGGCGTGCCAGCACCACCGGCGCAGCACCAATGTCGCCACCGGGCAAGGGCGCGCCGTCGGCGGTCCACGCCGGTTCGCCACGGCCCAGCGCCGCGCCGAGCTGGTCCACGGCCTCTTCGGCCAAGGTGCGGTAGGTGGTGAGCTTGCCGCCCAGTACGCTCAGCAGCGGGGCCTGGCTGGCATCCAGCTGCAGGCGGTAATCGCGGGTGACCTTGGCCGCGTCGTGGTGGTGGTCGGCCAGCAGCGGCCGCACCCCGCTGTACTGCCAGACCACGTCGGCCGGCTGCACCGGCGTGCGCAGCCAGCGGTTGGCCGCCGCGCACAGGTACGCCACCTCGCTGCTGGCGGCCTGCACCTGCGCCGGGTCGCCGTCGTAGTCCACGTCCGTGGTGCCGATCAGGGTGAAGTCCTGCTCGAACGGCACCACGAACACGATGCGCTGGTCCGGTTGCTGCAGCAGGTAGGCGCTGTCGTGTGCATACAGGCGGGGCACCACGATATGGCTGCCCTGTACCAGCCGCAGCCCGATCGGTGCGTCCATGCCAGCGCGCTCCAGCAGGTTGCCGGCCCAGGGCCCGGTCGCGTTGACCACGGCGCGGGTCCGCAGGCGCTGCACGCGGCCATCGGCGTGGCGCAACACCGCCCACCAGTGGTCACGGTGGCGGATCAGCTGTTCGCAGCGGGTGCGCACGTGGATCTGCGCGCCGCGTTCGTGTGCATCCAGTGCGTTGAGCACAACCAGCCGCGCATCATCCACGCGCGCATCGGAATAGCTGAAGCCCGTGCGGAAGCCCGGTTGCAGCGCCGCACCGCGCGGGTCGCTGTGCAGGTCCAGCCGCCGCGAGCGCGGGAACGCGCTGCCGGCCTGGCCCAGGTGGTCGTACAGCCACAGCCCGGCGTGCAGCATCCAGCCCGGCCGCAGGTGCGCGGCATGCGGCAGCACGAAGCGGGTAGGGACCACCAGGTGCGGGGCCAAGCGCTGCAGCACGCTGCGCTCGCGCAGTGCCTTGCGTACCAGCCCGAACTCGCCGTACTGCAGGTAGCGCAGGCCGCCGTGGATCAGCTTGGTACTGGCGCTGGAGGTGTGTGAGGCCAGGTCGTCCTGTTCGCACAGGCACACCGACCAGCCGCGCCCGGCCGCGTCGCGGGCAATGCCGGCACCGTTGATGCCGCCGCCCACCACCAGCACGTCGAGCAGGTCCTGTCCGGTTCCGGTATCGCCCATGCGCGCTCCCCGTTTCGCGTCAGGGCCAGTATTGCCGCGCGCGAGGCAAGACGGAATGAACGCCTGGCCGTGCGCCTGAAACAACAACGGGCCCGCGAGGGGCCCGTTGCGTTACTGCGTGTTGGCTGGCCGGTGCTTAGAAGCGGGCACCGATGCCGAAGCCGACGGTCCACGGATCCAGCTTGGCCTTGTCGCCGGTCTTGTCACCGTTGACGGTCAGTTCCGGGCGCGAATGCATGTAGCGGGCATCGGCACGGGCGAACCAGGTGCTGTTGATGTTCATGTCCACGCCCACGGTGCCGATGGCGCCCTTGGCGGTTTCCAGCCCGATGTGACCGACGTCGCTGGCCAGGTCTTCATTGCTGAAGTTGGACTCGTAGTAACCGACGCCCACGAACGGACGGAACACGTTGTCGGCCTGGCCGAAGTGGTACTGGCCGCTCAGCGCGATCGGCTGCTGCTCAACCGTGCCCAGGCGCGCACCGTTGGTGCCGCGCACGCGGTGGTCGAACTTGTCGGCTGCGCCCCACAGTTCCACGGCCCAGTTGTCGTTGATGTAGTAGCTGAAGCTGACCGTCGGCGCCGGGCCACCGTCTACCTTGCGCACGCCGTCGATGGGATCGTTCTTGGGCTGCAGCAGCGACACGCCGCCGACCACGGCAAAATGCTTGCCCGAGGCGGTGTCGTCAGTGGTGGTGGTGTCCTGCGCGAAAGCGGCCGGTGCAAAGGCCAGTGCGGTCAGGGTTGCCAGGGTCAGGGTACGGATGGAGCGCATGGGGGAATCTCCTCAGGTATTTTTTTGTTCTGGGCCCCGTTGCTTCCGGGGCGAGGCAAACGTAGTCCCCGCAACATGAATCGAATCCGACGCGCGTTAAATTTTAGTTTGTTCCGTTCAGCGAACAGCGGAAAATCCCTGCAATCGCGGGCAATTCGGCCGGCGAAGATGTTCATGCACCTGTTGGAGATGTGATGGAAGCAACCACGTGCATCGGCTTGCCCGCGCAGGTATCACCGCAGTGCCGCGTGCTGGTACTGGGCTCCATGCCCGGTGTGGCGTCGCTGCAGGCCGCGCAGTACTACGCACATCCGCGCAATCGGTTCTGGCCGTTGATGCAGTTGTTGTGCGGCGTGGAGGCAACGCTTGCCTACCCCGCGCGCATCGCCGAACTCAACGCGGCCGGCGTGGGCCTGTGGGATGTCATCGGGCGCTGCGAGCGACGTGGCAGCCTGGATGCGTCGATCGTGCGCGGCAGTGAAGTTCCCAATGCGCTGCCGACGCTGATTGCCGGGTTGCCCCGGCTGCAGGCCATCGCCTGCAACGGCGGCACTGCCCACCAGCTGTTCATGGCCCGCATTGCACCGGCGCTGCCGGTCACCGATGGCGCGCCGGTGGTCTGGTCGCTGCCGTCCACCAGCCCGGCCAATGCGGCCTGGCCGCTGCCCCGGCTGCAGGCGGCATGGCAGCCGCTGGCGGATGCGTTGCAGGGCTGAGGGCATGGCCCGGGCCGGACAATACGGTACCGACTGGAAAATACTGCTTCGTGCTGTACCAAGCACAAGCCCGCCAAGGCAGGCCACTGCAACAGCTTGTCCCGGGACAGGGGCAGCAAAAAATCGCCCAGCCGGTTGGCGCTGCCGCCTCCTGCCCTACAATAGGCGATTCCCTACACCAGATTGCCGGAGTTATCCCCATGGCCGAAATCAAGGAAGCACTTGTCCCCGATATCGGTGACTACAGCGATATCCCGGTAATCGAGGTGCTGGTCGCCGTTGGTGACACCGTCAAGAAGGACCAGGGCCTGGTCACGCTGGAATCGGACAAGGCCACGATGGAAGTGCCGTCCTCGGTGGCGGGCGTGGTCAAGGAGATCAAGGTCAAGATCGGCGACAACCTGTCCGAGGGCAAGGTCGTGGCGCTGATCGAAGTGGCCGAAGGCGAGGCCACGCCGGCCGCCGCCGCTGCCCCGGCTGCCGCCGCCAAGACCGAAGCCGCCGAGACCGCGACCAAGGTCGAGCCGGTTGCCGCCCCGGCGCAGCCGGACAAGCTGGCCGCCCGCGAGATCGAGCAGGCCGCCGCCAAGCCGACCCAGCCGGCCCCGGCCGCTGCGACCCCGTCGGCCGGCGCGCCGACCAGCCCGCCGGTGCAGTTCAACGCCGACAGCGTGCTGCCGCAGAAGGTGCCCTATGCCTCCCCGGCGGTGCGCGTGTTCGCCCGCGAACTGGGCGTGGACCTGAACCAGCTGAGCGGCACCGAGAAGGGTGGCCGCATCACCAAGGGCGACGTGCAGAAGTTCGTCAAGTCCGCACTGACCGGCGGCGTCGCTGCCAGCGGCGGCACCGTGGCTGCCGGTGGTGGCCTGAACCTGCTGCCGTGGCCGAAGGTGGACTTCAGCAAGTTCGGTGAGGTCGAGGTCCAGCCGCTGTCGCGGATCAAGAAGATCTCCGGCGCCAACCTGGCGCGCAACTGGGCCATGATCCCGCACGTCACCCAGTTCGAGCAGGCCGACATCACCGAGCTGGAGGCCCTGCGCGTGGCCCTGAACAAGGAAAACGAGAAGGCCGGCATCAAGCTGACCATGCTCGCCTTCCTGGTCAAGGCCAGTGCTGCGGCGCTGAAGAAGTTCCCCGAGTTCAACGCCTCGCTGGATGCCAGCGGCGAGAACCTGACCCTGAAGAAGTACTTCAACATTGGCTTCGCCGCCGATACGCCGAGCGGCCTGGTCGTGCCGGTGATCCGCGATGTCGACAAGAAGGGCGTGGTGCAGATCGCGCAGGAATCGGGCGAGCTGGCCAAGAAGGCGCGCGACGGCAAGCTGGGCCCGGCCGACATGAGCGGTGGCTGCTTCTCGATCAGCTCGCTGGGCGGGATCGGCGGCACCGCGTTCACCCCCATCGTCAATGCGCCGGAAGTGGCCATCCTGGGCGTGTCCAAGTCGTCGATCCAGCCGGTCTGGAACGGCAAGGAATTCGCCCCGAAGCTGATGCTGCCGCTGTCGCTGAGCTACGACCACCGCGTCATCGACGGTGCGCTGGCCGCCCGCTTCACCACCTACCTGTCGCAGGTGCTGGCCGACATGCGGCGCGTGCTGCTGTGAGGCAAGGCCTGGCGTTGCAGCCGGGCAGGGCCGCCATGAAGCCGGGCAGAGCTCGGCTCTACGTGGCTTTGGTGCTGGGCATGTTGCCGGCGGCGCAGGCGCTCGCGGCGGACTGCAGCTCCGGCCTCGGCCGCGGCTGGCCGCCGGCGGTGGGCAACTACGGCCAGGCCGTGGAAACCCTGTTCGAAGGCAAGGCACAGCCGGCGCTGTCGCTGGTGACCCTGCCCAAGAGCGGGGTTGAAACCGGCGTGGCACTGCTGCCGGGCACCCAGGAACAGGAATGGACGCTGCGTTACAGCCGCGCCGACAAGCGGGTCTACAGCTGGAACAACAGCGCCCGCCAGGGCGGTCTTGAACTGCGCGTGGACCAGGAGCCGGACCAGTACCAGGTCAGCATCCCGGCCGCGCTGGCACAGCGCCTGGTGCGCAGCTGGCAGGCCGCGCTGGACGCAGCGGTGCCAGCCGACCGCAAGGCGGCGGTGCTGGACGGCGAGGTGCTGTCCTTCCAGGTGGACGGGCAGCGCTTCAGCGGCCCGCGCCCGGAATGCGGTACCGGCAAGCTGATGATGAAACAGGTGGCGCTGCTGATCGAAGCCAGCGACACCAAGGAAAAGAAGCTCGACCGTCGCTGGAAAGATCTGGACGAGTCGCTCGACGAACTGCAGCAACTGCTCGCCGGCACCGCCGGCTGAGTACCAGGAGAACAACAATGGCCGCAATTGAAATCAAGGTTCCCGACATCGGCGATTACAGCGGTGTGCCGGTGATCGAACTGCTGGTTGCCGTGGGCGACACGGTGAAGAAGGACCAGGGTCTGGTCACGCTGGAGTCGGACAAGGCAACGCTGGAAGTGCCGTCGTCGGCCGCCGGCGTGGTCAAGGAAATCAAGGTCAAGCTCGGCGACAACCTGTCCGAAGGCGACGTGGTGCTGCTGCTGGACGCCGAAGGCGAGGCCGCCGCACCGGCCAGCAAGCCGCCGGTGACCCCGTCGCACCGCGCCCCGGCCGAACCGGCCGCGCCGCAGCCGGCGCTGTCGTCGGGCAAGCCGGCCGACATCGAATGCAAGATGGTGGTGCTGGGCGCCGGCCCGGGCGGTTACACCGCCGCGTTCCGCTCGGCCGACCTGGGCGTGGACACGGTGTTGATCGAGCGGTACGCCAGCCTCGGCGGCGTCTGCCTCAACGTGGGCTGCATTCCGTCCAAGGCGCTGCTGCATGCTGCCGCGGTGATCGATGAAGTCGCTCATGCCGGTGATTTCGGCGTCGAGTTCGGCGCGCCCACGATCACCCTGGACAAGCTGCGCGGCTACAAGGAAAAGGTGGTTACCCAGCTGACCAAGGGCCTGGCCGGCATGGCCAAGCAGCGCAAGGTGCGCACGGTGCAGGGCCTGGCCACGTTCGTGTCGGCCAACGAGCTGGAGATCGTCGGCGACGACGGCAAGACCCAGCTGCTGCGTTTTGAGCAGTGCATCATCGCCGCCGGTTCGCAGGCGGTGAAGCTGCCGAACTTCCCGTGGGACGACAAGCGCGTGATGGATTCCACCGATGCATTGGAGCTGGCCGAGGTGCCGGGTTCGTTGCTGGTGGTGGGCGGCGGCATCATCGGCCTGGAAATGGCGACGGTGTATGCGGCCCTGGGCAGCAAGGTGACGGTGGTGGAGTTCATGGACCAGCTGATGCCGGGCGCCGACAAGGACCTGGTGAAGCCGCTGGCCGACCGTCTGAAGAAGCAGGGCGTGGAGGTTCACCTGAAGACCAAGGCGTCGGGCGTGAGCGCCGATGCCAAGGGCATCACGGTGACCTTCGAGGCCGCCACCGAAGGCGAGACGCCCGCGCTGGCGCAGGGCACCTTCGACCGCGTGCTGGTGGCCGTGGGCCGCTCGCCGAACGGCAAGAAGATCGGGGCCGAGAAGGCCGGCGTGCAGGTCACCGAGCGTGGCTTCATTCCGGTGGACCGCCAGATGCGCACCAACGTGCCGCATATCTTCGCCATCGGCGACATCGTGGGTAACCCGATGCTGGCGCACAAGGCTACGCACGAGGGCAAGCTGGCCGCGGAAGTGGCCTCGGGCGAGAAGAAGGAGTGGGTGGCGCGGGTGATTCCGTCGGTGGCCTACACCAATCCGGAAATCGCCTGGGTGGGCGTGACCGAGACCGAGGCGAAGGCCAAGGGTCTGAAGGTGGGCGTGGCGAAGTTCCCGTGGGCGGCCAGTGGCCGTGCGATCGGTATCGGTCGTACCGAGGGCTTCACCAAGCTGATCTTCGATGAGGAGACGCACCGCATCATCGGTGGCGCGATCGTGGGCGTGCACGCCGGCGACCTGCTGGCCGAGATCGGGCTGGCGATCGAGATGGGCGCGGAGGCCGAGGACATCGGTCACACCATCCACGCGCACCCGACGCTGAGCGAATCGGTGGCGATGGCTGCGGAAATCTACGACGGCACGATCACCGATCTGTACATGCCCAAGAAGCGGTAAATCACGACCGTTGGTCGTGACACCGGTTCAACAAAAACCCCGGCAAACGCCGGGGTTTTTCGTTGCTGCGTGGCGCGGGGCGGTGCTGTGTCTTTGCCTGCTCTGGTCGCGACCGGATGGGCCCCTTCGTGACCGGCAGGCCTTTCTGCAAATGTCCCCCGGCGCCGGCCTGCGGCCGTCACCTCCTCCTTTATTTTGCGAAAGACCTGCCGGCCACGAAGGGGCTCCGCTTGCTGCAAGAAACAGCGTTACCTCCGCGCTCCTGCCTTCAGAAGCCGGGACGCCCGCCCAGCGCTCGACGCGCCCCGCCGTTGCCTGCTGACGTCGACACAAACAAAAAACGCGACAACAGGTTGCCCTGTTGCCGCGCTCGGAGAGAGGTGCTGCGGTTGCTTAGAAGGTGAGGCTGATGCCGGCCACCGGGCCCTTGAATTCCTGCTTCAGGCCGATGGTGCCGTCGCTGCCCTTCTGGTCAACGTCCAGCTTGAACCAGTCGTAGCCGGCGAACACGCCGAAGTTCTTGGTCAGGCGGTAATCCACGATCGCATTGGCGCGGGTCAGGTCGCCCTTGTAGTCGTCGAAGTTGCCCCAGCTCGTGTTGAGGTACTGGCCCTGCAGCGTGATCAGCCACTTTTCCGACGGCGTGAAGCTCATGCGGGCGCCCACCACCGGGGCCACACCGTCGGCCTTCTCGTCGAGGAAGCGGCCCTGGTACAGATCACCCACGTCGGCATAGGCCTTGGTGCTCACCTTGGCGTACTCGGCACCCAGCTGCAGGCCCAGGTCGAACTTCTCGGTGTCCACCACCGAGTAGTCGTACACCAGGCTGGCCACCTGATACTTCAGCTCGCCCTTGACGAAGCTGTCCGCCGGCACCGTCACGCCGCCGTAGGAAATGTCCTGGCCGAGCGTCTCGCGGCGGTCCTTGTCGTACTTGAAGTAGTTGAACAGCAGGCGCTGGCGGTCGCTGATGCGGAACATACCGTCGATGCGCGGCTCCCACTCCTTGCCACCCAGCTTGAAGTCCTCGGAGAAGCCCACGTCCTGGCCGGCAACGGTGGTGTTGCCACGGATCGTATTGTCCGAATCGATGTTCATCGCGCCCAGGCGCAGGGCGAAGCGATCATCACCTTCAGCGGCGCTGGCAGTGTTGGCGTGGGTCAGTGCCGCCATGGCCAGCGGCAGGGCGAGCAGGGGGAGCATCAGGCGCATCGGTGTGTGTCCTTGCAGTGATTCATTGATGTGGAATCACTTTGCCCAGCGCCGCGTCCACCATTCGTGAACGTATGGTGGACGCTGTGTGTACCGTTCATGCACCGGGGCGTGCCGTCGGTCACATCGGTGGCCGCAACGCGCTCTGTAGCCCGTTCAGGCAACCACCGTGGCGCGGATTCGGCGCCAGCGCCCGGGCCACGGCCGGAAAAAAAGTGGCCCCGGAGAGAGTTCGGGGCCACTTTGGGGTGCCAGACCTGCCACAAGGGCGTCGACGAGGATCGAAATGCGCAGGTCGATTGATCTGACCTGACCCTGCGACCAAAGTTCAATTGGTGCGTCGCAACAGGCGCAGAGCCAGTCAGGCCGGGATTAGCCCGCCGGTGGAACGCAAAATCTGTGGCGATGCAGCAACTTGCGGCTATCCGGGATGAACAGGGGGCGGTTGTCTCGCAAATTGTCCCGTTGCTATAATTTGGCGGCTCGACGGGGCGCTTGCTTGCGACCTCGGCCTTTCTACTCAAGATCTTGCAGGACATACGTGTGCTGAACTCCGTTGATTCGGGTCGGCGACTGATGCTGCGCGCAGCGGTTTACCCGCTGGCTGCAGTGGCTGTCCTGGCTCTGGCCTTCCTGCTGCTGGCAGGAACGATGTACGCCCTGGGGGCGCTGGCATCGGGTGTGGCGGTGTCGGCCGGTGGTTGGGTCGCGGCGCGCATGGCGTTGGGTGGCGGGGTGCAGGCGGCTGGATCGGCAATGACCCGCCTGATCCTGGCCGTGGTGGCAAAGTGGGTACTCGTTTTCGGTGTCCTGATGGTGGGGTTCCTGGTCTTCAAGCTGCCTGCATTGGCGCTGTTGGCCGGTATCGCCGTCGGGTTGATGTTCCAGGTCCTGGCTCTGGCCAGGCGCTGATCCCCTTTATTTAACTCAAGGTTCCGGACACATGGCAGGCGAGGCGCTGACACCCACCTCCTACATCCAACATCACCTGCACAACCTGACGTTCCATATGCAGGAAGGTGGTTTCTGGGCGATCCACGTCGACACCATGGTGACTTCGGTCCTGATGGGCCTGTTGATGGTGTTCGGCTTCTGGATGGCAACCCGCAAGGCCACCGCCGGCGTGCCGGGCAAGTGGCAGGCGTTCGTGGAGATCTGCCTGGAGTTCGTTGACCGCCAGGCCAAGGACACCTACCACGGCACCAGCAAGCTGGTGACCCCGATCGCCATCACGATCTTCTTCTGGATCCTCCTGATGAACCTCATCAAGATGATCCCGGCCGACTTCATCGCCCTGCCGCTGGAAGCCCTCGGCGTGCCGTACTGGAAGCCGGTCCCCACCGCCGACGTCAATGCCACCCTGGGCATGTCGATCAGCGTGTTCTTCCTGATGCTGTTCTTCGCGTTGCGTGCCAAGGGTATTGGTGGCTTCACCAAGGAATTCCTGACCGCACCGTTCGGCAAGTGGATGATGCCGTTCAACCTGATCCTCAACATCGTCGAGTGGCTCAGCAAGCCGATCTCGCTGGCGATGCGACTGTTCGGCAACATGTTCGGCGGCGAAATCGTCTTCCTGCTGATCTGGGTGCTGGGCAGCGCGGGTATCGCCGGCGCCATCGCAGGCGGTGCATTCGGCCTGGGCTGGATGCTGTTCCATCTGCTGGTGATTCCGCTGCAGGCCTTCATCTTCATGATGTTGTCCATCGTGTACCTGAGCCTGTCGGAAGACGCTCACTGAGTTTTCGCTTCACCCTTCATCCGTTTGTTTCTAAACCCTTAGCTATTCAAAGTTCCAGGAGAAAACCATGTACCTCGCCGTCCTGACCAACCTCGCCCAAGTCCAGAGCTCCACCGTCCTCGCCGTCGGCATCATGATCGGCCTGGCCGCGCTCGGTGCCGGTCTTGGTCTGGCCATCATGTCCGGTAAGTTCCTGGAATCGGCTGCCCGCCAGCCGGAACTGATTCCGGTCCTGCAGGTCCGCATGTTCATCACCGCCGGCCTGATCGACGCCGCGTTCATCATCTCGGTCGCCGTCGGCCTGCTGCTGGCCTTCGCCAACCCGACCATCGGCGAGTTCGTTGCCCGTCTGCCGGCCGTTGCAGGCTGATCCAGCGAAAGCGAAACGATCAGGCGCCGTGTGCGCCTGATCGCGGATGAAGGAAAGGCTGCGCCGCCTTGGGCGGCGCAACCACCCCATCACCCCAGATTGAGCGAACCCCATGGATATCGGTTTTACCCTCGTTGCCCAGGCACTGGCTTTCGCCGGTCTGATCTGGATCATCGCGACCAAGATCTGGCCGCCGTTGATGAACGCCATCGAAGAGCGCCAGCAGAAGATCGCTGAAGGCCTCGCCGCTGCTGACCGCAGCCAGAAGGATCTGGCCCAGGCGCAGGAAAAGGTCAACGAAGCACTGAAGGATGCACGCGGCAAGGCCAACGAGATCATCGACCAGGCCCACGCGCGCGCCAACCAGATCGTTGAAGCCGCCAAGAATGAAGCCATCGCCGAAGCGAACCGCCAGAAAGATCTGGCCCACGCTGAAATCGAGGCTGCCGCCAACCGTGCCCGTGAAGATCTGCGCAAGCAGGTATCCGCACTGGCCGTGAGCGGTGCCGAAAAGCTGCTCAAGCGCGAAATCGACGCCAACGCCCACAAGGCGCTGCTCGACGAGCTGGCATCGGAGATCTGATCGATGAGCCAGGCCCTCACGCTTGCACGCCCGTATGCCCGCGCCGCGTTCGCGACCGCGCGCGACGAAGGCACGTTCGCGCCGTGGTCGGACGCGCTTGCGTTCTCCGCCCATGTAGCCGCCGACCCACGCGTGGCGGCCTTGCTGTCGAATCCGGAACTGGACCGCGGCGATGCCGTCGCGTTGCTGGTGCCGGAATCGTCCAGCGAGACCTTCGGTCGCTTCCTGGCCATCCTGGCCGAAGCGCACCGTCTGCCGCTGCTGCCGGAAATCGCCGGCATGTACGACCAGCTGCGCGCCGACGCCGAACACGTGGTCAAGGCCACCGTGACCTCGGCCACGGAACTGTCCGCCGCTGAACTGGACGCCATCAAGGCCGCGCTGCGCAAGCGCTTCGGTCGTGAAGTGGACGTCTCGACCGCAGTCGATGCTTCGTTGATCGGCGGTGCCGTCATCGACGCCGGCGACGTGGTCATCGATGGCTCGCTCAAGGGCAAGCTGTCGCGCCTGCAGACCGCGCTCGCTAACTGAATTCATTTAACGTCCGGCGTGATCGCCGGCACTAGGACTTGACGATGGCAACCACGCTCAACCCCTCCGAAATCAGCGAACTGATCAAGAACCGCATCGAGAAGGTCAAGCTGGCCGCGGAATCGCGCAACGAAGGCACCGTGACCAGCGTGTCCGACGGCATCGTGCGCATCTTCGGTCTGGCCGACGTGATGCAGGGCGAAATGATCGAACTGCCGAACAACACCTTCGCCCTGGCCCTGAACCTGGAGCGCGACTCGGTCGGCGCCGTGGTCCTGGGTGGCTATGAGCACCTGCGCGAAGGCGACGTCGCCAAGACCACCGGTCGTATCCTGGAAGTGCCAGTGGGTCCGGAAATGCTCGGCCGCGTGGTAAACGCGCTGGGCGAGCCGATCGACGGCAAGGGCCCGATCGCTGCACAGGCCACCGCGCCGGTGGAGCGCGTTGCCCCGGGCGTGATCTGGCGCAAGTCGGTCGACCAGCCGGTGCAGACCGGTTACAAGTCGGTCGACTCCATGATTCCGATCGGCCGCGGCCAGCGCGAGCTGGTCATCGGTGACCGCCAGACCGGCAAGACCGCCCTGGCCATCGATGCGGTGATCAACCAGAAGAGCACCGGCATCAAGTGCGTGTACGTCGCGATCGGCCAGAAGGCCTCGACCGTGGCCAACATCGTGCGCAAGCTGGAAGAGAACGGCGCCCTGGCGCACACCGTGGTGGTGGCTGCCACCGCGTCCGAATCGGCCGCGATGCAGTACATCAGCGCCTACTCGGGCTGCACCATGGGTGAGTACTTCATGGACCGCGGCGAAGACGCGCTGATCGTGTACGACGATCTGTCCAAGCAGGCCGTTGCCTACCGCCAGATCTCGCTGCTGCTGAAGCGTCCGCCGGGCCGCGAAGCCTACCCGGGTGACGTGTTCTACCTGCACTCCCGCCTGCTCGAGCGCGCTGCCCGCGTGTCCGAAGAGTATGTGGAGAAGTTCACCAACGGCGCCGTCAAGGGCAAGACCGGCTCGCTCACCGCGCTGCCGATCATCGAAACCCAGGCCGGTGACGTCTCGGCGTTCGTGCCGACCAACGTGATCTCGATCACCGACGGCCAGATCTTCCTGGAAACCGATCTGTTCAACTCGGGCATCCGCCCGGCCGTGAACGCCGGTATCTCGGTGTCGCGCGTCGGTGGTGCGGCCCAGACCAAGATCATCAAGAAGCTGTCCGGCGGCATCCGTATCTCGCTGGCCCAGTACCGCGAGCTGGCTGCGTTCGCGCAGTTCGCCTCGGACCTGGACGAAGCCACCCGCAAGCAGCTTGAGCGCGGTCAGCGCGTCACCGAGCTGATGAAGCAGAAGCAGTACGCCCCGATGTCGATCGCCAACCAGGCGCTGACCATCTACGCCGTCAACGAGGGTTACCTCGACGACGTGCCGGTCAACAAGCTGCTGGCACTGGAAGAGGGCCTGCACGCCCACTTCGCCAACACCCAGGGCGAGCTGATCAGCAAGATCAACGCCACCGGCGGTTGGGACAACGACATCGAAGCGGCCTTCAAGAAGGGCATCGCCGAGTTCAAGACCACCGGCAGCTGGTAAGCCGCATGTGTGGCGGGGCCTGACGGCCTCGCTTCACCGTTGAATGGCAGCGGGGCAGAGCCCCGCTATACGGGAAGAAGAGATGGCAAGCGGACGCGAAATCAAAACCAAGATCAAGAGCGTGCAGAACACCCGCAAGGTGACGCGCGCGCTCGAAATGGTCTCGGCCTCCAAAATCCGCAAGGCGCAGGAGCGGATGAAGACGTCGCGTCCGTATGCGCAGGCGATGAAGCAGGTGATCGGTCATCTGGCCCAGGCCAGCACCGATTACCAGCATCCGTTCCTGGTCCAGCGTGACGAGGTGAAGCGGGTCGGTTACATCGTGATCTCCTCCGACCGCGGCCTGGCCGGCGGCCTGAACAACAACCTGTTCCGCAAGATGCTGGGCGAAGTCCGCCAGTACCAGGACAAGGGTGCCGAGATCGACGTGGTGACGGTGGGCCAGAAGGCCTCGACCTTCTTCCGCCGCATCAAGGTCAACATGGTGGGCAGCGTCACCCACATGGGCGACGTGCCGCACCTGGAACAGCTGATCGGCGTGATCAAGGTCATGCTCGATGCCTTCACCGAAGGCAAGGTCGACCGCGTGTACCTGGTCTACAACCGCTTCATCAACACGATGACGCAGAAGGCCAGCTTCGACCAGCTGCTGCCGTTGCCGGCCGCTGAGAAGCAGGTCGCGCACCACGACTGGGACTACCTGTACGAACCCGACGCCGCGACCGTGCTGGAGCACGTGATGACGCGTTACGTCGAGTCGCTGGTGTACCAGGCGGTTCTGGAAAACGTCGCGTCCGAGCATGCAGCCCGCATGGTCGCGATGAAGTCGGCAAGCGACAACGCGAACAAGCTGATCGGAACCCTGCAGCTGGTCTACAACAAGGCCCGCCAGGCAGCGATCACCCAGGAAATTTCCGAAATCGTCGGCGGCGCGGCAGCAGTCTGACGCGCACAGTCAAAGCACACATTAGAGGATTGCAGCAATGAGTCAGGGCAAGATCGTTCAGATCATCGGCGCCGTCGTCGACGTCGAATTCCCCCGCGAGTCGGTGCCGAAGGTGTACCACGCGCTGAAGGTGGACAACACCGAAATCACGCTGGAAGTGCAGCAGCAGCTGGGCGACGGCGTGGTCCGTTGCATCGCGCTGGGCTCCACCGACGGCCTGAAGCGCAACCTGGTGGCCACCAACACCGAACGCGCCATCTCGGTGCCGGTCGGTGCAGGCACCCTGGGCCGCATCATGGACGTGCTGGGTCGTCCGATCGACGAAGCCGGTCCGGTGACCGCCAGCGACACGTGGGAAATCCACCGTGAAGCCCCGTCGTACGAAGACCAGTCCCCGGCCACCGAGCTGCTGGAAACCGGCATCAAGGTCATCGACCTGATGTGCCCGTTCGCCAAGGGCGGCAAGGTCGGCCTGTTCGGCGGCGCCGGCGTCGGCAAGACCGTCAACATGATGGAACTGATCAACAACATCGCCAAGGCGCACAGCGGCCTGTCCGTGTTCGCCGGCGTGGGTGAGCGTACCCGTGAGGGCAACGACTTCTACCACGAGATGAAGGACTCCAACGTCCTGGACAAGGTCGCGATGGTGTACGGCCAGATGAACGAGCCGCCGGGCAACCGCCTGCGCGTCGCGCTGACCGGCCTGACCATGGCCGAGTACTTCCGCGACGAGAAGGACGAAAACGGCAAGGGCAAGGACGTGCTGCTGTTCGTCGACAACATCTACCGCTACACCCTGGCCGGTACCGAAGTGTCGGCACTGCTGGGTCGTATGCCGTCGGCAGTGGGCTATCAGCCGACCCTGGCCGAGGAAATGGGCGTCCTGCAGGAGCGCATCACCTCGACCAAGAATGGCTCGATCACCTCGATCCAGGCCGTGTACGTGCCCGCCGATGACTTGACCGATCCGTCGCCGGCCACCACCTTCGCCCACCTGGATTCGACCGTGACCCTGTCGCGTTCGATCGCCTCGCTGGGTATCTACCCGGCCGTGGATCCGCTGGATTCGACCAGCCGCCAGATGGACCCGCTGGTCATCGGCAACGAACACTACGACACCGCCCAGCGCGTCCAGCAGACCTTGCAGAAGTACAAGGAACTGAAGGACATCATCGCCATCCTGGGCATGGACGAACTGTCCGAAGAAGACAAGCAGGCCGTGACCCGCGCCCGCAAGATCGAGCGCTTCTTCAGCCAGCCGTTCCACGTGGCCGAAGTGTTCACCGGCTCGCCGGGCAAGTACGTGACCCTGAAGGACACCATCCGTGGCTTCAAGGCCATCGTCGATGGCGAGTACGACCACCTGCCGGAGCAGGCGTTCTACATGGTCGGCAGCATCGAAGAAGCGGTCGAGAAGGCCAAGAAGATGGCCGAGAAGGCCTGATGCGGCGGGGACGGGCACACGCCCGTCCCGACCGTGACACGGGGTGGGCATCTGCCCACCGCTGCGGAATCCCTGCGGTGGGTCACACCCGCCCCCTAGCGAAGAGAGTTACATGAGCACCATCCGTTGCGACATCGTCAGCGCCGAGCAGGAAATCTTCCGTGGTGAAGCGACCCTGGTCGTGGCCACCGGCGAGCTGGGCGAGCTGGGCATTGCGCCCAAGCATGCCCCGCTGATCACCCGCCTGAAGCCGGGCAAGGTGGTAGTGACCACGCCGAACGGCGAGCAGCTCGACTTCGCCATTTCCGGCGGCATCCTCGAGGTGCAGCCGCAGGTGGTTACCGTGCTGGCCGACACCGCGATCCGTGCCCAGGACATCGACGAAGCGTCGGTGCGCAAGGCCAAGGAAGAAGCCGAACGCGTGCTGGCCAACCGTGGCGAAGCCATGGACGTCGCCGAAGCCCAGCAGAAGCTGGCCGAAGCGGTGGTCCAGCTGCAGGCGCTGGAGCGCCTGCGCAAGACGCTCAAGCACTAAGCAGCTGGCCTGCTGGTGTTCGACCGCGCCGGCCTTGTGCCGGCGTTGTCGTATCTGGGCCAGCGGGCGACCCGATGGCCCGGACTGTGATCGACACGGCATCGGCGCGCGGGCAGGGCGGGCAGAATCGGCGGCATCCTTTGCCCGAGTCCTGATGATGAATCCTGCACGCACCCCGCTGGTCATTGCGGTCCTTTGCAGCCTGCTGCTGTCTGCCCGCGTATCCGCGCTCGCGCCGTTGGACAGCCTGGGCGTCTGGGTACAACGGGTGGCGGCGCGCAACGCGATCGCCCACGACGTGGCGGCCTACAAGTTTGTTGCCGGACGCCCGATCGAAGACCCGCAGCGCGAGGCAGCCGTGCTCGCCGGAAAGCGCGACCGCGCGGTGCAGCTGGGACTGGACCCGGACGCGGTGGAGGCCGCCTACCGCCAGCTGATCGAGGCCAACAAGTTGCTGCAGCACGTCGATATCCAGCAGTTCCTGCTGGGCAGGACGCCCTCGCCGCCGCCGTCGCTGGACGCCATTCGCGAACGCATCGATACCCTCGATGAGCGCCTGCTCTCGCACTGGGCGCAGTTGGACGATGTGCGGGCTGCCCCGGACTGCCCCCGCCAGCTGGCGCGGGCCATCGCCCGGCAGGGCACGCCGGGCGCGCCGCTGGATGACGCTACGCGCATTGCCCTGGTGCGGGCCACGCTGGGCTTCTGCCCGCACGACGGGGTGCCAGCCGGGGGCGCAGCCGGTGCGGCGCAGAATGACGCCGCCGGGCATTGATGCTAGAAGTGCACCTGCCAGACATGCACCCGGACGTGCGCGGCCGGAGACTGTCATGCAGGCATTCGAAACCCCTGACCGTTCAATCAAGGAATGACCATGTTCAAGAACGCATTGATTCTCGCAGTGGCCCTCACCGGCCTGGTGGCGTGTGGCAAGAAGGACGACGCTGCCGCGCCGGCCACCCCGACCCCGGCGGCGGCTGCGCCGACCACCGCTGCCCCGGTTGCTGACGCCGGCATCGGCGCGGGCCTGCCGCAGGCCTGTGAGGCCTACCTGACCCGCGCCAAGGCCTGCTTCGACAAGTCCAACCCGCAGACGGCCGCCGCCTTCCAGCAGGGCGTGGACCAGGCCAAGGCCCAGTGGGCCGCCATGCAGGACAAGACCGCGCTGGAGACGGGCTGCAAGCAGGCCAACGACCAGTTCGCCCAGGTGGTCAGCGCGCTGAAGTGCGAATAAGGTGACCCCGGCCGGGCACCGCACCGGTGCCCGGTTCCTGCGCCGGCCGCTCAGCGGTAGACGAAGCGCCGCAACAGCAGGAACGAGACGGCGGCCAGACCGCCTTCGACGACCGGTTTGGCCAGCCAGGCATAGGCCAGGCCAAGGTGGTGCGCGGTCGTGCTCACCAACAGCGTACTGACCACGGTCAACAGCAGCCACAGCGCCAGGAACCGTGCGAACCGCGCCCAACCGAGGCGGTGGTCGCCGTCGGCAGCGAATGTATAGCGGCCGTTGAGCCAGAACCCCAGCAGCATCCCGCACACCCGGCCCAGCACATTGGCCGGCACGGTCGGCACGCCCAGTGCGGTGGCACCGACGAACACCGCCCAGTCCACCCCAAGCTGCACCAGGCCAATCAGGATGAAGCGGCTGCCTTGGCGGATCAGACTCACGGGACGGCGATACCGGTGCGGAAACGCAGCATGTTAACCGTCTGCGTTCTAGAATCGCAGCCACTACCGCCCACACACGCTGCCCCATGACCCAAGCCCTGCACGTCATCATCCTCGCCGCCGGCGCTGGCAAGCGCATGAAATCCGACCTGCCCAAGGTGCTGCAGCCGATTGCCGGCCGCCCGATGCTGGCCCACGTGATCGATGCCGCCCGCGACCTGCAGCCCGCCGCCATCCATGTCGTGTATGGCCACGGTGGCGATGCGGTGCGCGAGGCCTTCGCCAGCCAGACCGACCTGCTCTGGGCCGAACAGCGCGAACAGCTGGGCACCGGCCATGCGGTACAGCAGGCCATGCCGAACGTGCCCGACGCGGCCACCGTGCTGGTCCTGTACGGCGACGTGCCGATGATCCGTACCGACACCCTGCGCCACCTGCTGGCGCAGCCGGGCCGGCTGGCGGTGCTGGTGGCCGAAGTGGCCAACCCCACCGGTTACGGCCGCATCGTGCGCAATGCCGAGGGCCGGGTCGCGGCGATCGTGGAGCAGAAGGACGCCAGCGACGAGCAGCTGGCCATCCGCACCATCAACACCGGCATCATCACCGCCGAGTCCACGGCGCTGCGCACCTGGCTGTCGCAGCTGTCCAATGCCAACGCGCAGGGCGAGTACTACCTGACCGACGTGTTCGCCGCCGCCGCGCATGACTACACCCCGGCCGACATGGCGTTCGTCGAGGACGCGCAGGAAGCCGAAGGCGCCAATGACCCCTGGCAGCTGGCACAGCTGGAACGCGCGTGGCAGCTGCGCGCGGTGCGGGCGCTGTGCACGCAGGGCGCACGGGTGCTGGACCCGGCGCGCCTGGACATCCGCGGCACGGTCAGCGTCGGGCGCGACGTGCAGATCGACGTCAACGTGATCCTGGAAGGTCGGGTCGAACTGGGCGACGGCGTCAGCATCGGGCCGTTCACCCGGCTCAAGGACGTGTCGCTGGCCGCGGGCACCGTGGTCAAGGCGCACTGCGACCTGGACGGCGTGGTCAGCGAAGGCGCGGCGGACATCGGGCCGTTCGCACGCCTGCGCCCGGGCACGGTGCTGGCCGCCGGCAGCCACGTGGGCAACTTCGTGGAAACCAAGAAGGTCACGCTGGGACCGGGTAGCAAGGCCAACCACCTCACCTACCTGGGCGACGCGGTGATCGGGGCCAAGGTCAATATCGGTGCGGGCACCATCACCTGCAACTACGACGGGGTGAACAAGTCGCAGACCACCATCGGCGACAACGCCTTCATCGGCTCCAACAGCGCGCTGGTGGCCCCGGTGGTGATCGGCGCAGGCGCCACCATTGCCGCCGGCTCGGTCATCACCCGCACCGCCCCCGACGGCAAGCTCACCTTGGCCCGCGCACGCCAGGAAACCATCGACGGCTGGAAGCGCCCCACCAAGCGCTGACACGCGCCATCGCGCACCCGGTAATGCCGGCCGCTGGCCGGCAACCAGGCGATCCCGGTAGTGCCGGCCGCTGGCCGGCAACCAAGCGATCCCGGTAGTGCCGGCCGCTGGCCGGCAACCCGACGATGCCAACGCCCCCGTAATGTCGGCCGCTGCCCGGCAACCCGATCAAACGGGCAAAAAAATCGCCACGCACAACCCGCCTTCGCGGCGGTTCTGCAGCGAAATCCGACCGCCGTGCGCTTCCACGATTTCCCGGGTAAGCGCCAACCCCAACCCGGTGCCGTTGCGCTTGGTCGAGTAGAACGGCATCAACGCGTTCTGCAGCACGGCTTCATTCATGCCCTTGCCGCGGTCCAGCACTTCCAGGCGCAGCCACTGCGGCAGGCGGGTCAGGCGGACCTCGACATCATCATTGGGCGGCTCGGCATCGCCGCCCGCTTCATGTGCGTTCTTCAGCAGGTTCAGCAGCGCCTGGCCAAGCTGGGCGATATCCACCCGGCTGTGCAGGTCGTCGCCGATGCCCTGCATGCGGAACGGAATCTGGTGCTGCAGGCTGGTCAGGAACTGAATCCACTGCACGTTCTGCAGCTGCGGCTGCGGCAGCTTGGCAAAGCGCGCATAGCCGCGGATGAAGCCTTCCAGATGGCGCGCCCGCTCCTCGATGGTGGCGAACACTTCTTCCAGCCGCTCGGTCTTGCCACGCCGCACCAGCTCGCCGCCGGAATGGGCCAGCGAAGCGATCGGCGCCAGCGAGTTGTTGAGCTCGTGGCTGATCACCCGGATCACCTTCTTCCAGGTCTGCACTTCCTGGCGGCGCAGTTCGGCGGTGAGCAGGCGGATCAGCAGCAGGTCGTGCGGGCGGCCGTTGAGATGGAAGTTGCGCCGCGACAGGTGGTACACCTGCTCGTCTTCTTCATCGTCGCTGTCGTCCTGGCGAACCGCGAACAGGCTGTCGCCGCCGCGCACGATCGCATCGCGCAGTTCCACCGGCATCGTTTCCAGCACGTCCTGCATGCGCTGGCCTTCCAGCTTCCAGCCGTTGTGCAGCAGCTTGCGCGCGGCCAGGTTGGAGAACACCACGCGCTGGATGCCGTCGCCGCCGTTGGCCAGCAGCAGCATCGACACCGGCGTGTTCTGCACCATGGTGTCCAGCAGCAGTTCCCGCTGCACCAGCCCCTGGCGCTGTTCGCGCAGCACGTCGCCCAGCTCGCGATGCGCCTGCACCAGGTCGCCCAGTTCGTCGTCGCCCGGCCAGTACACCGAAAAATTGTATTCGCCGTCGCGGTAGCTGCTGGTGGTGCCCGACAACGCCCGCAGCAGCGAGCGCACCGGCGCGGTGGCGCGGCGCAGGCTGAACCACATCACCGACAGCAGCACGATGATCGACACCACGCTGACCGCCCACCCATGGTCCAGCCAGAACGCCAGGTACCAGGGAAACGCAGCGGCCAGCGCCAGCACCGGCAGCAGGCGCAGGAACAGCCGGAAGGTGAAGGAGCGGCGTGTCATTCGCGCGGGATGCCGTGGCGATCCATGCGCCGGTACAGCGCCTGGCGGCTCAGGCCCAACTCGGCGGCCGCCTGGGCGATGATGCCGTGGTTGTGGGCCAGCGCCGCTTCGATGCGGCTGCGATCCGGATCGGCGCTCGGTGCGGTGGGCCGCGCCGCTGCCGGCGCCCGCGGCAGGTTGAGGTCGGCAACTTCGATGCGCGCGCCCTGGGCCAGCAGTTCGGCGCGCTGGATGACGTTGCGCAGCTCGCGCACGTTGCCCGGCCAGGGGTGGCGCTGCAGTGCTGTGGCGGCCGCACTGGACAACGCCTTGCCGCCACTGAGGAAGCGTTCTGCCAGCGGCAGGATGTCGCCCGGGCGCTCGGCCAGCGGGGGCAGCGCCAGTTCAACGGTATTGAGGCGGTAGTAAAGGTCTTCGCGGAAGCTGCCGTCGCGGATCATCGTGGGCAGGTCGGCGTTGGTGGCACTGACCACGCGCACCTTGACCTGGCGTTCGCGGTTGGAGCCCAGGCGCTCGAAACGCCCGGTTTCCAGCACGCGCAGCAGTTTCATCTGTCCGCCCAGTGACAGGTTGCCGATCTCGTCGAGGAACAGCGTGCCGCCATCGGCAGCTTCGAATTTGCCTTCGCGGGCCTTGTTGGCGCCGGTGTAGGCACCGGCCTCGCTGCCGAACAGTTCGGCTTCGATCAGCTCGGCCGGAATGGCGCCACAGTTGAGCGCCACGAACGGGCCCTTGGCCACCAGCGAGTTGGCCTGGATGATCTCGGCGATCTTTTCCTTGCCGGCGCCGTTGGGACCGGTGATCAACACCGGCAGTGCCGAACGTGCCACCTGGCAGGCCAGATTCACCACCCGCTCGCTGGCGGGGTCGGCGACCACCGCGCCGCGCAGGTCATAGCGTGCTTCCAGTGCCGTGCGGTCGCGCTGCTCGCGGTCGCGCCGGCGGTCCAGCTCTCGACGCGTTTCGGACAGCTCCAGCAGGTTGTTCACCGTGACCAGCAGTTTGCGGTCGTCCCATGGTTTGGCCAGGTAGTCGGCCGCGCCGGCACGCACCAGGTCCACCGCGCTGCTGAGGTGGGTCCAGGCGGTCAGCAGGATCACCGGCAGGTCGGGGTGGCGTGCGCGGATCTGCTGGAACAGCGCTTCGCCTTCCTCGCCGGAGGTGGTGTCTTCGGTGAAGTTCATGTCCTGGATCACCAGGTCCACCGGCTGTTGTTCCAGCAGCGCCAGCCCGGCTTCGGGCGACAGCGCGTGCAACGCGTCGATATCGTGCAGCGAGAACAGCACTTCCAGTGCGGTGCCGACGCTGGCGTTGTCATCAATGATCAGGATCGAAGGCATGCGTCGACAGGGCACCGGGAGAAGGACAGAGAGTACCGGAGCACGGCGCTGGCGGGCAGGGCCGCCGGCGCCGTCCCGGCTACCGCCGCGGTGGTGGTGGCGGTGGTGGCGGTGCAGGGGCCCGCGGGGGCAGCACCCCGCGCCACGCGGCGGTGGCCACCTGCACGGTCTGTTCGCGGCCGTCGCGCTGCACGGTCACCGGCACCGAGCCCGGGCCGCTGCGGCCCAAGGCGGTGGTCAGGTCATCCACGCTGCGCACCGGCTGCGTGCCCACCCGCAGCACGCGGTCGCCGGCACGCACGCCGAAATGCCCCGCTGGCGTGGCGTTGCGCACGCGCACCACGCTCTGTTCGGCATCCAGTGCCAGGTGATGGCCGTCTTCGCGCCAGTTCAGCCGCGATGACTCGCGGTGGGTGGCCGACAGTGCCGGGGCGCTGGCCAGCAGCAGGCACAGCGCCAGGGAAGGGGCAGGCAGGCGCATGTCAGGCACTCCGGGTGGCGATGGCCGGCGCCACGGCGGCGGCGCGACGGGCCGGGCCGAACACCGCGATCTGGCCCAGCAGCCACAGCAGCACCGCGCCGATCGGCAGGTAGCTGATGGGCATGCGCGGCAGCTCGTAGGTGTTCATCAGCCACAGGTTGATGGTGTAGGCCATCAACATGCCCAGCACGATGCCCACCGTGGCCAGCAGGAAGTTCTCGGTCTGGAAGTAGCGCAGGATCTGCCCCCGCGTAGCGCCCAGTGCACGGCGGATGCCGATCTGCTTGGTGCGCTGCTGCACCCAGAAGCTGGCCAGGCCGACGATGCCCAGCGCGGTGACCACCAGCAGGGCCACGCACACGGTGATCAACAGGCCGACCATCGCGCGGTCATTGGCGAAGTACTTGTTGCGGGTTTCCTCGTAGGTGACCTTGGCCCGCACCAGGCGGCTGGAATCCACCCGTTCTAGTGCGGTCACGGCGGCCTTGAGCACTTCATCGCGACGCGACGGGTCGGTAACCCGGATCAGGTAGAAGCCCATGTCGTAGGACATGCGGATCGGCAGCACCATCGAGTGCTGGGTATTGCCCTCGACCCGGCTGGGGCGACCCAGCACCTTGACCACGCCGGTCACGCGCAGCGGCATGCGGCCGCTGTACACCGTCTTGCCCAGTGCATCGCCGTCGGGGAAGAGCTTGTCGGCGGCGGACTTGGTCAGGATCACCGAGCTGCCCTTGGTTTCAGATTCGGGATCGTTGACGACCTCGTCGTACTCGCGGTACTCACCCGGCTGGAAGTCGCTGCCGGCGATCAGTTCGACGCCCAGCGTGTCCAGCGTGCCCTCGCGGGCGTAGTACTGCGCGGCGCTCAACGTCGGGCGTTCCTGGTCGGGAACGCGCGACAGGCTGCTGTTCCACGAGTTGCGGCGGAACGGCAGCTGGTTGATCGCCACCGCGCTCTTCACCCCGGGAATCCCGCGCAGCGCGGCCAGGTCTTCGCGGGTGCGGGCTTCAACGTTGACCTGCTTGCCGATGCCGCCGAGGCGCACTTCCACCAGCTCATTCTCGGCGATGCCGCTGGGTTGGCTGATGGTGTCGATGCGCTGCCCGATCAGGAACAGCGCGTTGCAGACGATGGCGCAGGTGAGCGCGATCTCCAGCACGATCAACGCTGCGGCGGTCTTGTGCCGGCGCAGGGTGGACAGGATGGGACGGATATCCATGATGTGCTCCGGTGCCTTACTGCGATTTGAGTTGGATGGCGGGCGCAACCTGCATCGCGCGCAGCGCGGGCAGGAATCCGGCCAGCAGGCTGGCCACCAGGGTCAGGCCGAAGGTGAGCAACAGCATCTGCCCGTCCAGCGTGGCCAGCTTGGCGTACTCCACCGGCTGCTGGCGGACCGCATACAGGCCGACCAGGGCCAGGCCGAGCCCCAGCACACCACCGGCCAGGCCGACGGTGCCGGCTTCAACCAACGACTGCAGGAAGATCTGTCCGCGGCTGGCGCCCAGTGCACGGCGCACGCCGATCTCGCCGCTGCGGCGAAGGAACTTGGCCAGCAGCAGGCCCACGGTGTTGATCAGGCAGACCAGCAGGAAGCCCATCGCCAGCCACAGCTGCAGGCGCACATCGCTGGGCACCACCTGCTTGTAGTCCAGCCACTCCATCACGTTGCGCAGCCGCACGTTGGCCGGGCGCTCGAAACGACCGGCCGCCTTCTGCTGGGCCGAGTAGTTGTCCAGGTAAGCGCGGTAGCTGGCTGCATCGGCGGCCGAGGGCAGTTCCACCCAGTACTGCAGCCAGGTGCAGGGCGCGTTGATGGCTTCCGAGTCGCCGTTGCTGTTGCCCCAGCAGTTCATGTTGCCGTTGCGGCCCAGCTTGAGGTCCATGGCCGTGGCGAACGGCAGGTACACGTCTTCGCTGCCCCCATAGCGGCCGGTTTCCAGGTCGTAGAAGTGCGGGTTCGGGGCCCACTCGTCGAGCACGCCGACCACGGTGAACACGTGGCCGTCCATGCGCAGCGGCTTGCCGATGCTGTCGGCTCCGTCGAACAGCTTCTGGTTGAGTGTGCGCGAAATCACCGCGACCCGCGCGCGCCCTTCGTCATCGCTGGTCGGCCAGGCGCGGCCGTACAGGAACGGGGTGTCGAACATCGGGAAGAAGTCGGTGGAGGTGTAGCGTGCGTCCGTATCGAAGGGCCGCAACGAGGCCTTGTCCGATTCGACAGTCACGCCGCCACCGGTCATCACCGCCTGGTGCTTTGCGTGCTTTTCGCGCAGCAGGGCTTCACCATCGAAGCGGGTCATCTGGTCTTCCGGCTCTTCGCCGGCCTGGTAGCCCAGCATCGGCCGCGGATCGACCTGCACGGCGAACAGGCGATCGCTCTTTTGCGGGATCGGGTCGCCAGACAGCACATGGAACACGGTGAGGGTGGTCATCGACGCACCGATGCCCAGCGCGATGGCGATCACCATCAGCGCGGTCAGCACCTTGTTGCGCCGGAAGCTGCGCAGGGCCAGTCGGAAGTAGTAGGCGAACATGGCAGGCCTCAGTCGTTGACGGTGACGATGGCGGGGCGCGGGGTGGCCAGCACCGGTTCGCGCACCAGGTCGGTGGCCTGGCCGTCGACGATGTGCACGTTGCGCTGCGCGCGCGCGGCCAGTTCCGGATCATGGGTCACCATGACGATGGTGGTGCCGGCGGCGTTGATTTCCTCCAGCAGCTCCATGACGCCGCGCGCCATCTGGCTGTCCAGGTTGCCGGTCGGTTCATCGGCCAGCAACAGGCGCGGGCTGCCGGCCAGGGCGCGCGCGATCGCGGCACGCTGCTGCTGCCCGCCGGACAGTTCGGCCGGGTAGTGCTTCATGCGCGAGCCCAGGCCAACCTGGCCCAGCGCCTTTTCGATGCGCTGCTTGCGCTCGGCGGCCGGCATACCGCGGTAGCGCAGCGGCACGTCGACGTTGTCGAACAGGTTGAGGTCGGAGATCAGGTTGAAGCCCTGGAAGATGAAGCCGATCTTCTGGTTGCGCAGGCGGCTGCGCGCGTCATCGCCGAGCTTGCTCACGTCCTGCCCATCGAGCAGGTAGGTGCCGCTGGTGAAGGTTTCCAGCAGGCCGGCGATGTTGAGGAAGGTCGTCTTGCCCGACCCGGACGGGCCGGTGACAGCGACGAACTCGCCCTCGCGCACGTGCAGGTCGAGCGACCGCAGGGCATGGGTTTCCACCTGTTCGGTACGGAACACTTTGGCGACCGAGCGCATCTCGAGCATGACTGTTTTCCTTTGCAGTTCGTTCAGAAGGATGGAGAGGGATCAGTTGATGGACACCTGTTCGGCATCGCCGAACAGGTCGCTGCCAGACACCACGACGCGGTCGCCGGGCTGCAGGCCAGAGAGGATTTCCACTTCGCCCAGGCTGCTTACGCCCAGCTTCACCGGGCGACGCACGGCGGTGCTGCCGCTCATCACGTAGGCCTGGCCGTTGCCCTGTTCGACGAAGGGACCGCGCTCGATCTTGAGCACGTTGCGGCGCGTATCCAGCACCACCCGCGCCTGCATCCGCTGGCTCTGGCGCAGGCCTTGCGGCTGCTTGTCCGAGAAGCGGATGCGGGCATTCACTTCACCGGCCACCACCTCCGGGGACACCGCGCTGATTTCACCGGGGAAGGGCTGGCCGTTGCCGCTGGTCAGCTGCGCCGGGATGCCGATCGCCAGGTCGCGGGCGAAGCTTTCCGGTACCTTGATTTCGATCTCGAAGCGCGACAGGTCGACCACGCCCAGGATCGGCGCATTGGCGATCACATTGGTGTGCTGGGTGGCCTGCACCTGGCCCACCTGGCCGTCGAACGGTGCACGCAGGGTGAGCGCGTCCACCTGGCGCTGCACTTCGGCCACCACCGCCTTCTGGCGCTCGGCCAGCAGGTGCTTGTTGCGTGCGTCCAGGTCCGCGCCCTGGCCCTGCAGGCGCGCGTCGGTCTGTGCGTTGGCCAGCTGGATGTCGGCCTTTTTCAGGCTGTCGTTGGCCTTGGCCAGGTCGATCTGCGGCACCGCGCCGCCGTCGAAGCCGCGCTGGTAGCGCTGCAGGTCGCGCTCGGCGGCCTGGCGCTCGATGCTGGCCTGGTCGGTTTCCTTGCGCGCCTTGGCCCGGGCCAGGGTGGCATCGAGATTGGCGCGGCTGGCTTCGGCTTCCAGGCCGGCCAGGGTGGACTGCTCCTGGGCCAGCTTGCTGCGCAGCTCGGGGCTGTCGATCACCGCCAGTTCCTGGCCCTTCTTGACCACGTCGCCGGCGACCACCTTCAGGTCCACGGTGCCGGCCGAGATGGCGTACAGGATCGGACTGTTGGCCGCGATCACCCGGCCGTCGGCGGCGATGTCCCGGACCAGGTCGCCGCGCGTGACTTCGGCCACGCGCACCCGGGCACTGTCGAAGGACCGGCTGGCGCCGAGCCAGGCACGGGCGGCAAAGCCGATGGCCAGCAGCACCACCAGCGCGGCCAGGCCCGGCCACAGCCAGCGCTTCCACGGGGCAGGGGTGCCGGCAACGGAGAGGGTCTGGTCCTGTGCGGAAGTGTCGCGGATCATCGGGCTCGTTCGCAGTTGGGTTGCCCAGTACAAAGCACACCGCGTGCCAACTTTTCGGCCATTGAAATCAATGGGTTGCATGCGCCACCGGAGTGTCCGGGCGTCCGCGGACAGTGCCCCGGACACTTTCGTTAAGCGGACAGGCGCCAAGCGTCCCCGGCCGCCACGCTAGAATGCGGGTATCAACGGCAGGGATCAGAAACTATGTGCGGCATTGTGGGAGCGATCGCCAATCGCGACGTGGTACCGGTACTCATCGAAGGACTGAAGCGGCTGGAGTATCGCGGCTACGATTCCTCCGGCATTGCCGTGATCGACCGCTCCGCTGCCCAGGCCGACGTGCGCCGGGTGCGCCGGACCGGCCGCGTGGCCGAGATGGAGAAGGCCGCAGCCGCGGAAGGCTTCGACGCGCTGCTGGGCATCGGCCACACCCGCTGGGCCACCCACGGCGGCGTGACCGAAGCCAACGCCCATCCGCACATCAGCCACGGCGTGGCGCTGGTCCACAACGGCATCATCGAAAACCACGAAGAACAGCGCGAGAAGCTGCGTGCGCTGGGCTACGTGTTCGAGTCGCAGACCGACACCGAGGTCATCGCGCACCTCATGCACCACCACCTCAAGGGCGGTGACAGCCTGCTGACCGCGCTGCAGCACACCGTCAAGGAGCTGACCGGTGCCTACGCGCTGGCCGTGATGAGCCGCGCCGAGCCGGACCACTTCGTCTGCGCGCGCATGGGCTGCCCGCTGCTGGTGGGTCTGGGCGAGGGCGAGAACTTCGTGGCCTCGGACGTCTCGGCCATCGTGTCGTCCACCCGCCGGGTGATCTTCCTGGAAGAGGGCGACACCGCCGACATCCGCCGCGACGGCGTGCAGGTGTTCGACGAGCACAACCAGCCGATCGACCGCGGTGTGCACCTGTCCGACGTGTCGCTGGCCTCGCTGGAACTGGGCCCGTACCGCCACTTCATGCAGAAGGAAATCCACGAGCAGCCGCGCGCGCTGGGTGACACCATCGAAGCGGCGATCGACGCCGGCGGGTTCCCGGCCGAGCTGTTCGGCAAGAATGCCGAAGCGGTGCTGTCGGGCATCGAAGGCGTGCAGATCCTGGCCTGTGGCACCAGCTACTACTCCGGGCTGACCGCGCGTTACTGGATCGAGTCGATTTCCGGGCTGCCGTGCAGCGTGGAAATTGCCAGCGAGTACCGCTACCGCGCCGCGTATGCCAACCCCAAGCACCTGATCGTGACCATCTCCCAGTCCGGCGAAACGCTGGATACGATGGAAGCGCTGAAGTACGCCAAGTCGCTGGGCCACCTGCACACGCTGTCGATCTGCAACGTGCCCGAAAGCGCGATCCCGCGTGCCAGCGAACTGGTCTGCTACACGCGCGCCGGCGCCGAGATCGGCGTGGCCTCGACCAAGGCCTTCACCACCCAGCTGGCCGCGTTGTTCCAGCTGACCGTGGTTCTGGGCAAGCTGCACGGGCGGGTGGATGCCGCGCAGGAAGCCGAGTACCTGGAGCAGCTGCGCTTCCTGCCGGGCAGCGTGCAGCACGCACTGAACATGGAGCCGCAGATCGCCGCCTGGGCCGAGCGCTTCGCGCGCAAGAGCAGTGCGCTGTTCCTGGGCCGTGGCCTGCATTACCCGATCGCGCTGGAAGGCGCGCTCAAGCTGAAAGAGATCACCTACATCCACGCCGAAGCCTACCCGGCCGGTGAGCTCAAGCACGGCCCGCTGGCGCTGGTGGATGAAGACATGCCGGTGGTGGTGATCGCGCCGAACGACAGCCTGCTGGAGAAGGTCAAATCCAACATGCAGGAAGTGCGTGCGCGCGGTGGCGAACTGTTCGTGTTCGCCGACCAGGACAGCAACTTCGTCGAATCCGAGGGCGTGCATGTGATCCGCACCCCGCGCCACGCCGGCGTGCTCAGCCCGGTGGTGCACACCATTCCGGTGCAGCTGCTGGCGTACCACACCGCACTGGCACGCGGCACCGACGTGGACAAGCCGCGCAACCTGGCCAAGAGCGTGACGGTGGAATAAACGCGCGCGCAGGCGATGCGGATGGGAAGGAGGGGGCCGCGAGGCCCCCTTTTTCGTGCGCGTTGGGTTGGGGGGGAGCAGGCACCCATGGGGTGGCTCTACGCCCGTATTCATCGGTGGGGCCACGTCATGCGTGGCTGCCTTCTGATCCGGGTCCATGCGCAGCCACCCGTGGGGTGGCGCCACACGCGGCAGAGGGCCGTGGAACTTTAGTCGTGGGCTACGGCGGCATTCAGCGACGGTTTTAGTCGCGGTGCCATTCTCGGGGTCGTCAGCGGTTTCGACGACGAACTGTCCCAGATTTGCAAACTCCTGGGCCAAGCCGCAGTCGTAGAATCGAGTGACCGAGGACCGGGCAGACGCATGGCGCCGCCTCCCTCGCTGCAACCAGGCGCACCTCTCGACTTCAGTAACCTGTAACAGGAAACAAGAATGAACGTCCGCGAACTCCTGCAATCCAAGAAAGATGCAATCGTCACCATCGATGTCGAGGACACCATCGGTGCCGCCGCGCACAAGATGAGCGCGCACAAGATCGCTGCCCTGGTGGTGATGAAAGACGATGCCCCGGTGCGGATCATTTCCGAGAAGGACATCGTGCGCAGCCTGGCCGACGACGGCCCGCAGGCCGGGCGCCGGGTGATCGCCAGCTTGCCGTCTGCCGGCCTGGAAGGCATCGCCCCGGACGCAACGCTGAAGCAGGCCATGGCGCTGATGACCTACTCGCGCCACCGCCACCTGATGGTGACTGAAGATGCCAAGCTGGTCGGCATCCTGAGCCTGGGCGATATCGTCAAGAACCTGCTCAGCGAACTGGAGCTTGAGAAGGCCGTCCTGCAGGACATCTACATGGCGGCGCATTGACGCCAGCCCATGGCATCGCGGACAGGTGCCGACCCCGCGTCGGCACGCGTCTCCGTCGTATCGCTGTTGGACTGCTTAACCTGCTGCTGATTCCGGCGGCATATGCCACCACCCAATGTCCCCCTGAGGCCGGCCACAAGCCCGAGTGGATCGGCTGGTTGGCGGTGGCGCTGCTGGGCGGCGGCCTGATCGCGGGCCCGCTGCTGGCATGGTGGGTGTTCGCGCGCAGCAAGGGCGCGCGGCTGGGCTGGCGCGTAGTGACCGCCTTCGCCGGGCTGCTACTGATGCTCGGCCTGTGGGCGGGCTGCGGCGCACTGGCCGGCCACCTCATCCTGAGCTGCTGATCGGTAGCTGGCCGGCAACCGCTAATCGGTAGTGCCGGCCGCTGGCCGGCAACCCCTGACGCATCCAAAGCAGCGTACGCCGCGCAACGCCGACCTGCATCACTCCTCGCGCCGATCGTCCAGCAAACGCCGCAGATCCTCCACCAGCCCGCGATACGCCGCCTCCCGCGCCTCGCCCTCGCCCTGACGCAGCACCCACGCCGGGTGCACCGTGGCGAACGCACGGGTGCCGTCGTCCAGCGCGTGCCAACAGCCGCGCTTCTTCATCAGGTTGAAGCCCGCACCGAACACGGCAGTAGCCGCGGTGGCCCCCAGGCACACGATCACCTGTGGGCGCACGTTCTCTATTTCGGCCATCAGCCACGGTTTGCACGCAGTGACGTGGGTCATCTGCGGCGTGCTGTGGATGCGCCGTTTGCCGCGCCGCTCAAACCGGAAGTGCTTCACCGCATTGGTCATGTACAGCGTGCTGCGGTCGATATCCAGTTCCGCCAACGCGCGGTTCAACAGCTGCCCGGCCGGCCCCACGAAGGGGTGCCCGCTCAGGTCTTCGCTGTCGCCGGGCTGCTCGCCCACCAGCATCACCTTGGCGTTCTGCGGTCCTTCACCGAACACCGTCTGGGTGGCCGGTTCCCATAGTGGACAGCGGCGGCACCCCATGGCCGCCGTGCGCAGCGCATCCAGGTCATCGCCGTTGGCCGTGGCCGGCGCACGCGGGGTGATCCGGCGGTCGGGAATGCGGCGCTGCGGTGCCTGCACGTCGCGGTCATGCATCTCCTGTACGCGGTCGCCGGCGTCGCGCACCAGCATCGGCAGCAGCGTTGCTTCAGGCAGGTGTTTCCAGTACCTGGCGGGCATTTCCTGCCGCATCATGCGCGTGTTGAGCCGGGCCGGGTTGAAGATATTGGCGTAGTAGGTCCGCCACAATTCTTCGCGCGCGTCCTCGCGCGGCGCCTGCTCCTGGCTGCCGCCGGGGCCGAATGACAGCGTGCTGCCATCCCATCGCGCGCTGCGCATCGGGGTCAGGATCGCCCACCGCATGCCGGCGAAGCGACGCGCGAAGAAGGGCGCCACCCGGTCCACGATGTTGTGGTCTGGCTCGAACCAGGCAATGAACGCCTCTTGCTCGCCGGGTACTTCCCGGAAGCGCACGAACGCCTTCATTTTGTGCGCATCGCGGCGTACTGCCTGCGCCAGGGCCATGGCGCGCACCACGTCGGGGTCGGCCGGGTTGGTCAGCAGGCGGCGCTCGCCGTGGGTGATCCGCCACAGCATGCGGTACAGCAGCGCCAGCCGCTGCGGCTCACGGTGGCACAGGCAGGTGGCGGCCAGTTCGAGAAAATCACGGGGTACCGCTGCCTGCGTCGGCGGGGGCTCCACCGGTAGCGGCGCATCCAGCACCGAAGGGGCATCCAGCAGCGAGCCGTCGCCGGCATCGAGCCAGTCCAACTGGGGCGGTGTGACCTGTCGCTGCAACGCCGCCCGCGCTACCGCACGCCATGCCTCCACCGACCACGCCGGGTCCACCCGCGCGCTCCAGCGCTGCAGGTCCGTACGTGCCGGACCAGTCAAAACAACGCACCCTGCTTCGGTGGCGGCGCCAATCGCGCGCGCAGGGTGGCAGGATCATCCAGCTGCTTGCGGGGATGGTGGTCGGCCAGCTGGACGAACGGCAATAGTTTGCTCATCGGCGCGCGCAGCCGGGCCACGTCGGCCACCCGCAGGCGGCCATGGCGGCGCGCCATCAACACGCGCTTGACGTTGCGCACGCCCAAGCCGGGAATACGCAACAGCAATTCCTTCGGCGCCGTATTGACGTCCACCGGAAAACGCTCGGGGTGTCGGATCGCCCAGGCCATTTTCGGATCGATGTCCAGGTCGAGCATGCCGCCCTGGGTGGTGTCGGTAATTTCTTCCACCCCGTAGCCGTAAAAGCGCAGCAGCCAGTCGGCCTGATACAGCCGGTGCTCACGCGCCAGGGGCGGCGCTTGCAGCGGCAGCGCTTTGCTGGCATCGGGGATCGGGCTGAACGCGGAATAATAGACCCGGCGCATGTGGTAATTGCCATACAGGTTGTCCGCCGCGCCCAGGATCTGCTGGTCGCTCGCGCCGTCGGCGCCGACGATCATCTGTGTACTTTGCCCGGCCGGTGCGAAGCGCGGCGCTCGCGGTTTCCGGGTGCGCGGGGCCGGGTCGGCCAGCGGCAGGGCAGCGGTCGCCTTGCGCGCCTCCTTGGCCTCCTCGATCCGCCAGCTGAGCTCGCCCATCGCGCCACGGATGGAGGGCATCGACTTTTCCGGGGCGTAACTGGCCAGCCCGTCTTCAGTGGGCAGTTCGATGTTGATCGACAGCCGATCGGCGTAGCGCCCGGCGGCGGCCAGCAGTTCCGGCGACGCCTCGGGAATGGTCTTCAGGTGGATGTATCCGGCGAACCGATGTTCCTGGCGCAGCACCCGCGCCACTTCCACCATGCGTTCCATCGTGTAGTCGGCGTTGCGGATGATGCCGCTGGAAAGGAACAGGCCCTCGATGTAATTGCGCTTGTAAAAATCCATGGTCAGCGCGACCACCTCGTCCACGCTGAAGCGCGCCCGCTGCACGTTGCTTGAAACCCGGTTCACGCAGTAGGCGCAGTCGTAGATGCAGAAGTTGGTCAGCAGGATCTTCAGCAACGAGACGCACCGCCCATCCGGGGTATAGCTGTGACAGATCCCCGCGCCCTCGGTGCTGCCGATGCCACCGGATTTGACCGAGTTCCGCTTTCCCGCGCCGCTGGAGGCGCAGGAGGCGTCGTACTTGGCGGCATCGGCGAGGATGGCTAGCTTGCGAAGGGTGTCCATGCGGGCACCCTAAGCACGGGCGATCTCATCCAGTGAGATTGGCGGTAGGGCACCCTGAAGCGTTCACGGCCCGCTGCTGGAACGGTCTGTCGGCTCGCGCCGCGCGCCCATTCACGTTCTTCACATTCCCGGCTAGACTTCGCCCCGGTGCCGCAGGTGCCGGCAGGGAAGCAGACGGGCCAGGAACGGCACGGCAACACGGCATCTGTGATTGCGCGCAGTGTTTGGCCTGGTAGGTCCCCTCCGGAATCGCGTCGCCTCTCATCCAACCATCAGGGGGCAGTACGTGAACAGGATTTCGTTGCTGGGAATGGCCGCGGCCATCGCCATGTTGTCTGGCTGTGCAAGCGTGCCGATGGCCGACAAGGGCATGGTGGAGACCGCCAAGACCTTCCCGACGCCCGAAGCGGGCACCGCCGGGGTGTATGTGTTCCGCAACAGCTTCGTCGGCAAGGCGCTGAGGAAGGACATCTGGATCGATGGCGAATGCCTGGGCGAAAGCGCCGACAAGGTGTTCTTCTACACCACGGTGCCGGGCGACCGTGAGCACACCTTCTCGACCGAATCAGAGTTCTCGCCGAACGACCTGAAGGTGCAGACCGAATCGGGCCGCAACTACTTCATCCAGCAGTCGATCCGGATGGGCGTTTTCGTGGGCGGTGCCAAGCTGGACGTGGTGCCCGAAGCCGACGGTCGCCGCCAGGTGGCCGGGTTGAAGATGGCGCGCAAGGGCACGTGTTCGCGCTGATCTGCGCACGATGCTGACCGGGCGGGCGCGCATCGCGTGCCCGTCCCGGGACGGAACAACGGGCGCGGCCGTCTACTGCGAGAAGCTCACCTTCACCGCATCGGCGCTGTAGTCGGCCGGACCGTGGTAGACCACTTCAATGTTGTTGCCATCCGGATCGATCGCGAACGCGGCGTAGTAGCCCGGGTGGTACGGGCGTTCGCCGGGCGCGCCGTTGTCCTGGCCACCGGCGGCCAATGCGGCCTGGTGGAACGCCTCGACGGTGGCGCGGTCGCGGGCCTGGAAGGCCAGGTGGTGGCGGCCGGTCAGCTGGCCGGCGGCGGCCTCGCTGCTGGCGGTGGAAATAAACAGTTCGTCGGCCCAGAAATAGGTGTCGCCTTCACCGGCGATGGGGATGCCGATGCTGTCGAACACCGCCTGGTAGAAGCGGCGGCTGGCGGCCAGGTCCTTGACCACCAGTTGCAGATGGTCGATCAGGCGACCCCGGTACAGTTCCATGGTTTCCATGCGCACTCCTCGGCTTGGGCAGGTGCGCAGGTATACCACCGGTGCCGACGCGGCGGCATGTCCGCCGCGTGCACGTTGCTGACCCGGTGGCGGGGTGCCGACGCGGCGACGGTGTGCCGACCAACGGTCGGCACCTACCGGATGCAGCGCTATCAGGCGGTCGGGGTGTTGGAGATGATCTCCACCCAGTAGCCGTCGGGGTCCTTGATGAAGGCCAGGTGCTTCATGCGGCCGTCTTCCAGGCGCTTCTGGTAGGGCACCTGCAGGTCATCGAAGCGCTTGCAGGCGGCCTGGATGTCCGGCACCGACACGCAGATGTGGCCGAAGCCGCGCGGGTCGCTGTTGCCGTCGTGGTACACCGCGCCCGGCTGGGTTTCGGTGCCGTGGTTGTGGGTCAGCTCCAGCACGCCGGGAATGCCGGCCATCCACACCCGGCGCGCGTCATCGCCCTCGGGGATCTGGGTTTCGGCCGGCAGCAGGGCCAGGAAGTACAGGCTGAACTGGGCTTCGGCGAAGTCGCGCTGGTCGATCAGGCGGAAGCCGAGCACCCGGGTGTAGAAGTCCAGCGAGGCGGCGATGTCCTTCACGCGCAGCATGGTGTGGTTGAACACGAAACCGGTGGTTTCGGCCGGCGGCTGGGCGGCAACGCCGGGCTGGGACTGCAGGGAAGCAACGCTCATGGGGGAATCCTGTGGCAGCGGGGGCCGTGGGTTCACGGCCATGGCGTCCATTTTAGCGGGGGGACTGCAAGGCGACGTAGAATGCTGCGTCTCCTTGCACAGTCCTGGCCATGTCGCAGCGTGAATGGGTGGCTGCCGCCATCCGCAAGATCGAAGCCGATTTCAACCGTTCGGCCGATACCCACCTGATCCCGATGGATCTGCCCGGGCATGCCGGCATCGACCTGTATTTCAAGGACGAGTCCAGCCACCCCACCGGCAGTCTCAAGCACCGTCTGGCGCGCTCGCTGTTCCTGTACGCGCTGGCCAACGGCTGGCTGCGCGAGGGACGCCCGGTGATCGAGGCCTCCAGCGGCTCCACGGCGGTGTCCGAGGCGTACTTCGCGCGGCTGCTGGGCCTGCCGTTCATCGCGGTGATGCCGGCCACTACGTCACCGGAGAAGATCGCTGCGATCGAGTTCCATGGTGGCCGTTGCCACCTGGTCGAGCGTGCCTGCGACCTGAACTGCGATTCGGAGAAGCTGGCGCGCGACACCGGCGGCCACTTCATGGACCAGTTCACCTACGCCGAGCGGGCCACCGACTGGCGCGCCAACAACAACATTGCCGAGTCCATCTTCAAGCAGATGGCCGAAGAGCCGCACCCGGTGCCGGAGTGGATCGTGTGCAGTCCGGGCACGGGCGGCACCGCGGCCACGCTGGGCCGTTACGTCAGCTATCGCCGGCACGACACCCGCATCCTGTGCGCCGACCCGGAAGTGTCGGTGTTCTACGACGGCTACTGCGCAGCCCTGGCCGGGCAGCCGTGGCGCGAGCTGACCTGCAGTGGCGGCTCGCGCGTGGAAGGCATCGGCCGGCCGCGGGTGGAATCCAGCTTCATTCCGACCAGTGTGGATGCCATGGTGAAGGTGCCCGATGCCCTGAGCCTGGCCGCGATGCGGCATGTGAGCCGGCAGCTGGGCCGCCGCGTGGGCGGCTCCACCGGCACCAACTTCATCGGCGTGCTGCAGGCGGCGGAGATGATGCGCAAGGCCGGCCGCAGCGGCTCGATCGTGACCATCCTGTGCGACAGCGGCGAGCGCTACGCGCACAGCTACTACAACCCGGACTGGTACCCGCGCCAGGGCATCGACGTGGAGCAGGCCGACGCGCTGATTGCCGCGGCGGTTGCCGGGCAGGGGCTGCCGGAACTGCCGTGTGCGTCGTTGGAAGGGTTGTACTGAAGGTAGAGCCGACCGTTGGTCGGCTGCTCTTGCCTTCAGCAGGTAGAGCCGACCGTTGGTCGGCTGCTCTTGCCGTGACGCCGGAAATCAGCCGACCAACGGTCGGCTCTACCCCGGTGCGCGCGGGACGTCAGCCGACCAACGGTCGGCTCTACCCCCTGTGCGCGCGGGACGGCAGCCGACCAACGGTCGGCTCTACGCCTGTACGCGCTGGTAGGCGTCCAGGACGGTGTCGCGCAGTACCGGCGGCAGCGTTTCATACGTTGCCGCCAGGTCGTCGAACTGCAGGGCCAGGTCCACGTCCAGGCGCTGGCCGGCCTGCACGGCCAGGATGACCAGCAGCGTGCACAGGACAAATTCGCGCTCATGGCCCGGCGCATAACGCGCGGCGCCGCGTTCGATCACTTCGTAGGGATACCAGAGCTGGTCCTCGTGCAGCCGGCCCTGCTGCGCCCCCACCACCTGTTGCAGCGCCGTGCGGTGGCGCGCCTGTTCGTCGGGGTGGCCCAGCGCGGCAATCCAGTCCAGTTCGGCGTGGCTGGCCGTGCCGATCAGCGCGAACGCCGGCAGGGTGTGGATGACATCATCCATGATCGCTCCGGACCGCTACGGTGGGGCCTTCAGCGTCGGTCCGGCGCCGTCAGCCGCGCGTGAACATCGGCGTGCCGTACCGGCGCAGGGCTTGTGCCGGGGTGGGGGCGATGCCATATCGTGGGCGAATGCCGCTGTGCGGCCCCGTTGTCTGGAGATGCCTGTGACCCCCACCAACCCCCTGCTCGACTTTTCCGGCCTGCCGCGCTTCGACGCGATCCAGCCCGAGCACATCGGCCCGGCCATCGACGCGTTGCTGGCCGACGCCGAGGCCGCAGTGAAGGCCGCCGAAACCGTCAGCCCGGTCACCTGGGCCAGCTTCGTGGTGCCGCTGGACGATGCCACCGAACGCCTCTGGCGCGCCTGGGGCCAGGTGGGCCACCTGCAGGGCGTGGTCAACACGCCGGCGTTGCGCGAGGCCTACAACGCCACCCTGCCCAAGGTGACCCGCTTCGGCAGTGCGCTCGGCCAGAACCTGGCGCTGTTCGAGCAGTACCGGCGCCTGGCGGCGGCTCCCGAAGCCGCCGGTTTTGATGAGGCCCAGCGCAAGGTGCTGGACAACGCGCTGCGCGATTTCCGCCTGGGCGGTGCCGAGCTGGACGACGACGCCAAGGCACGCTTCAGTGCGATCAAGGAAGAGCTGTCGGCGCTGTCGGCGAAGTTCTCGCAGAACGTGCTGGACGCCACCGACGCGTGGTCGCTGCACGTTGAAGACCGCGCCGAGCTGGACGGGCTGCCCGAGGACGTGGTCGCATCCGCACGCGCCGCCGCCGAAAAGGACGGGCTCCCCGGCTGGAAGCTGACCCTGCAGATGCCGTGCTACCTGCCGGTGCTGACCTACGCCACGCATCGCCCGCTGCGCGAAACGCTGTACCGCGCCAACGCACTGCGTGCCTCGGAATTCGGCGATGCCGCGCTGGACAACAGCGCCAACATCGACCGCGTGCTGGCCCTGCGTGCGGAACTGGCCGCGCTGCTTGGCTTTGCCAACTACGCCGCGTATTCCATCGCCACCAAGATGGCCGAGGACGCCGACCAGGTGCTCGGCTTCCTGCGTGACCTGGCCGCGCGCGCCAAGCCGCACGCGCAGCGCGACCGTGCCGAACTGGATGCCTTCGCCCGCGACGAACTCGGCCTGCCCGCGCTGGAAGCGTGGGACCTCGGGTTTGCCAGCGAGAAGCTCAAGCAGGCCCGGTACAGTTATTCCGAGCAGGAGGTGAAGCAGTACTTCACCGAGCCGAAGGTGCTGGCCGGTCTGTTCGGCGTGATTGAAGGCCTGTACGGCCTGCAGGTGCAGCCCGACAGCGCGCCGGTGTGGCACCCGGACGTGCGCTTCTTCCGCCTGGTGGATGCGCAGGGCGCGCTGGTCGGCCAGTTCTACCTGGACCTGTACGCACGCGAGGGCAAGCGCGGCGGTGCGTGGATGGATGACTGCCGGAACCGGCGTGACACCGCCCAGGGCGTGCAGACGCCGCTGGTGTACCTGGTGTGCAACTTCGGCAAGGGCGCCGACGGCGCGCCGGCCACCTTCAGCCACAGCGACGTGACCACCCTGTTCCACGAAATGGGCCACGGCCTGCACCAGCTGCTCACCCGCATCGGCGAGCTGGGCGTGGCCGGCATCAATGGCGTGGAATGGGACGCGGTGGAGCTGCCCAGCCAGTTCATGGAGAACTTCTGCTGGGAGTGGGCGCGTGTGCAGGCGATGACCGCGCACGTGGACAGCGGTGAACCGCTGCCGCGCGCGTTGTTCGACCGCATGCTGGCCGCGCGCAACTTCCAGAGCGGCATGTTCACCGTGCGCCAGCTGGAATTCGCGCTGTTCGACATGCAGCTGCACAGCAGCTTCGACCCGGTCCAGGACACCGTGCTGCAGCTGCTGGAACGCGTGCGCGACGAGGTGGCGGTGAACCGGCCGCCGGCCTGGAACCGCTTCCCGCATCAGTTCAGCCACATCTTCGCGGGCGGGTATGCCGCCGGTTACTACAGCTACAAGTGGGCCGAAGTGCTCAGCGCCGACGCCTACGCCGCGTTCGAAGAGGCACCGGACCAGGTGGCGGAAACCGGCAAGCGTTTCCGCGACGAAGTGCTGTCGCGCGGTGGCAGCCGCAGTGCGGCGGAAAACTTCGCCGCCTTCCGCGGGCGTGCACCGAACGTGGATGCGCTGCTGCGGCATAACGGCATGGCGTGATGCCGATGCGGTGGTGCCGGCCGCTCGAAATGCACATGGCATGATCCCGGTAGTGCCGGCCGCTGGCCGGCTCCCCGGGATGCATGACACCGTGCGCCGGTGGGATAGCGCAGAGCCGGCCAGCGGCCGGCACTACCGGGCATCGTGACCGTGTGTCCGACGCCGATGCGCGCCGACCGTTGGTCGGTACGCACACCCGTCAATCACACGTGCATGCCACCCCGGTAGGCACCGACCGTTGGTCGGTGCGCGCGCCATCAATCACATGCAGACGGCACCCACGGTAGGTACCGACCGTGGGTCGGTACGCCCCGCTATTCGGCGTAGATCATCTTCCGGGTCATGCCGCCGTCCACCACATGGTCTTGGCCGGTGATGAAGCCGGACAGGTCCGACAGCAGGAACACCGCCAGCGCGCCGATGTCCTCCGGTTGGCCCACGCGGCCTACCGGGTGCTGGGCGTGGTCGCGGCGCGACAGCTTCGTCGTGCGCCGTCGCGCGGGAGCCTGCCAGGCGTCGGTGGTGATCCAGCCCGGGCTGATGCAGTTCACCCGCACGGCCGGGCCTTCGCTGATCGCCAGCGCATGGGTAAAGGCCACCAGCCCGCCCTTGGCCGCCGCATAGGCTTCGCTGTCCGCTTCGGACTGGCCGGCGCGGGTGGAGGCGATGTTGAGGATGCGCCCGCCGTGCTCGCGCAGTGCCGGCAGCGCGTGCTTGCTGCACAGAAAGGCACCGTGCAGGCTCGACAACCGGCGCTGCCATTCGGCCAGCGGCATCTGCGCCAACGGGGTGCCATGCGCCGCGGCAATGCCGGCATTGTTGACCAGCCCGTCGATGCGCCCGAAACGCTTCAGCGCGGCTTTCATCAGCGCCTGCACGCTGCGCTCGCGGGCCACGTCCGCGCGCTGGAAGGCCGCCCGCTCGGGCAGCGCCCATTCTTTCAGGCAGGCCTTGCCAGCGTCGGCATCCAGGTCGGCAATCACCACGCTGCCACCTGCGCCCAGCACCGCCTGCGCGATGCCGCGGCCCACGCCCTGCGCACCGCCGGTGACGATCACCACGCGGTCGCGCAGCGGCTGCGCGGCCCAGTCGGTGATCGGCGGCGTCAGTGGCATCGCGAGTTGTCCTTGCGCCCCAGCAGGCGGGTCCAGCCTTCCACGCCCAGCTTGTCCAGCGTCTCGATGTTGCGCTCCACGATCACGTCCGGGTCCGGGAACGCCGCCACCGCACGTTCCACGCTGTCTTCGCGCAGCAGGTGCAGGGTGGGGTAGGGCGAGCGGTTGGTGTAGTTGCTCACATCGTCCGGCGCCACGCCCTCGAACTGGTACTGCGGGTGGAAGCTGGCCACCTGCAGGATGCCCTGCAGGTCCAGCGCCTCGATCGCCGCGTCGGCGTTGTCGAGAAAATCGTTGTAGTCCAGGAAGTCGGTCAGCACGTACGGGTGCACGATCAGCGTGGTGTCGGTCTCTTCCGGCGAGGTGTCGCGCAGGCGCAGCAACTCCTCGGCCAGCTCTTCCACCAGCGCTTCAGGCGTGGTGGCATCGCTGAGCACGAATCGCACCTGGTTCTTTACATACACCGCCTTGGCGAACGGGCACAGGTTCAGCCCGATCACGATCTGCTCCAGCCAGGTGCGGGTTTCGGCGATGAAGTCGGTGCCGTCCGGGGCGCTGTCGTCGGTGAAGGCGTGATCATTCATGGCGGGCGGTATCGCGGGCTGGGCAGGCGATTGTACGGCGCATGGCCGCACGCACGCGTGGTGGCGCCGTTGGCATGGACACCACTGTCCATTAACTGGACACCGGGCATGCTTGAAAATCCTTTACCGGCAGGGGCTTGCGCGTTTCCCACGCACGGCCAATAGGCAGTGCGGCGCGGCAGGTATCCAATGCCAGGGTGAACCATGTGCAGAAGACGGCCATGCGGCCGTGCTTCGTCAAAAGGAGCCAACAGATGCATGCAACCTCGGAATTCCTCCCCACCGCGCTGTGGTCCGGCAAGCTGTTCGACGGCCAGTGGCAGTCCGGCGCCAGCGCCCAGGACGTGATCGAACCGGCCACCGGCACCGCCCTGGGCCAGATCGCAATGACCAACCCGGCCGGCATCGCCGCCGCCGCCAGCACCGCCGCCACCGCCCAGCGCGACTGGGCCGCCGCCCCCTACGAAACCCGCGCCCAGGTGCTGCGCCGCGCTGCGCAGCTGGCCGAGCAGTACAACGATGAGATCGTGGAATGGCTGGTCCGCGAGAGCGGTTCAACCCGGCTTAAGGCCGGCTTTGAGGCCAAGGTGAACACCAAGGCGCTGCATGAAGCTGCGGCGCTGCCGTCGCGCAGCATCGGCGAAGTACTGCCGTCCGAGCCCGGCCGCCTGAACCTGGCCCGCCGCCGTCCGCTGGGCGTGGTCGGCGTGATCGCCCCGTTCAACTTCCCGCTGTACCTGGCCATGCGTGCGGTTGCCCCGGCGCTGGCACTGGGCAATGCGGTGGTACTCAAGCCCGACCCGCGCACCGCGGTGTGCGGTGGCTTCGTGATCGCGCGGCTGTTCGAACTGGCCGGCTTGCCGGCCGGTCTGCTGCATGTGCTGCCCGGTGACGGTGCGGCCGGTGCCGCGCTGACCAGCGACCCGAACATCGCGATGATCCAGTTCACCGGGTCCACCGGTGCCGGGCGCAAGGTGGGCGAAGCGGCCGGCAAGCACCTCAAGAAGGTGTCGCTGGAGCTGGGCGGCAAGAACTCGCTGATCATCCTGGACGACGCCGACATCGACCTGGCCATCGCCAATACCGCGTGGGGCGTGTACCTGCACCAGGGCCAGATCTGCATGGCCACCGGCCGCGTGCTGGTCCAGCGCAGCCTTTATCCGCGCTTTCTGGAAAAGCTGGTGGCCAAGGCGAAATCGCTCAAGGTCGGCAACCCGGCCACCGGCGATGTGGCCATCGGCCCGCTGATCAATGCCCAGCAGCGCGACCATGCCGCGAAGATCGTGGCCGACGCGCAGGCGGCCGGTGCCACGCTGGCCACCGGCGGCAGCTACCAGGACCTGTTCTTCGAGCCGACCGTGCTCAGTGACGTGGGCCGCGACAATCCCGCCTTCCACGAAGAGATCTTCGCGCCGGTCGCGGTGGTGGTCCCGTTCGACACCGACGACGAGGCCGTGGAGCTGGCCAACGACAGCGAGTACGGCCTGTCGATGGCGATCGTGTCCAGCAACGTGGGCCGCGCGCTGAAGCTGGGCGAACGCCTGCGCACCGGCCTGCTGCACATCAACGACCAGACCGTGAACGATGAAGTGATCAACCCGTTCGGCGGGGTGGGCGCGTCCGGCAACGGCACCAGCATCGGGGGCCCGTCCAACATCGACGAGTTCACCCAGTGGCAGTGGCTGACCGTCAAGGGCGAAGCGCCCGCCTACCCGATCTGAACAAGGAAACGAGCATGACCGCTACAGCAGAACTGCGCGACATCACCGTGGCCGTGGTGCGCGAGAAAGAACAGCCCTTCACCATCGAACCGGCGCGCATCCGCGCCCCGCAGGACGACGAAGTGCTGGTGCGCGTGATCGCCACCGGCCTGTGCCATACCGACCTGATCGTGCGTGACCAGTACTACCCGGTGCCGCTGCCGGCGGTGCTCGGGCATGAAGGCGCGGGCATCGTCGAAGCGCTCGGCCCGGGCGTGAAAGACCTCAAGGTGGGCGACCACGTGGTGCTCACCTACGGCGCCTGCGGCCACTGCAATCCGTGCAGCGGCGGGCATGGCGCGTACTGCAAGGATTTCTTCGGGCTCAATTTCGGCGGCGGCGCGCTGGACGGCAGTACCGCCATCCAGGACCCGGACGGTAACCCGCTGCACGATCATTTCTTTGCGCAGTCCTCGTTCGCCACGTATGCGCTGAGCCGCGAGAACAACGCGATCAAGGTGCCCGACGACGCCCCGATCGAACTGCTGGGTCCGCTGGGCTGCGGCATCCAGACCGGTGCCGGTGCGGTGATCAACTCGCTCAAGGTCACTGCCGGCAGCAGCTTTGCCAGCTTCGGCGCGGGCGCGGTGGGCCTGAGCGCGGTGATGGCCGCGCGCGTGGCCGGTGCGACCACCATCATCGCCATCGATGTGGTGCCGTCGCGCCTGGAACTGGCCAAAGAGCTGGGCGCCACCCATGTCATCAACAGCCGTGAGGTCGATGTGGTCGACGCCGTGCGGGAGATCACCGGTGGCGGAGCCAACTTCGCACTGGAATCCACCGGCCGCCCCGAGGTGCTCGCGCAGGGCATCGAAGCGCTGGGCGGGCGCGGTGTGATCGGCGTGGTGGGCGCGCCGAAGCTGGGCACCAAGGCCGAGTTCGACGTCAACAACCTGCTGCTGGGCGGGCGCAGCATCCGCGGCATCGTCGAAGGCGACAGCGTGCCCAAGGTGTTCATTCCGCAGCTGGTGCAGCTGTACCAGCAGGGCCGTTTCCCGTTCGACAAACTGGTGAAGTTCTACCCGCTTGACCAGATCAACCAGGCCGCCGAAGACAGCACCCGCGGCATCACGCTCAAGCCGATCCTGACCATCGGGTAGTGCCGGCCGCTGGCCGGCAGCACGATGAAACGCTGCGTCGCAGGCCGTGGGGCCTGCGACGGTGCAGTCAGTCAGCTTGGCGGGTGTACGCTCCAGATCCGGTTTGGAGGATCCCATGGGCGGCATGCAGCTGGAGCAGCAACAGGCATTGGCAGCGGCGCGCCAGCGTTTCGCCGACGGCGGGGCCCTGGCTGAGTCGTTGCTGGCCCCGTCCGTGCAGCGCTCCTGGGAGCGCTCGCGGCTGGCCGGCGTGCAGCCGCGCCAGGAACCGCATTACGCCCCGTTGGCCGCATCCGGGCCACGCCTGGACGACCCGGCCGACCGCCGGCTGGCGCGCTGCGTGCGCGATGACCTCGACCATCTCTGGGCCGCCTTCGGTGGCCGCCAATGGACGCTGTTCTGCGTCAACGCCGGGGGCATGATCGTGGCCCAGCGCGAGCATGGCTTGGCCGATGTGCCGGTGCTGCGCCCGATCCAGGTGGGCCGGCGACTGCGCGAGATCGACATCGGCACCACCGCACCGGCCTGCAGCCTGGCCGACGACGCGCCCGCGCTGGTGCGCGGCAATGAACACTACCTGGACCGGTTCGCCGCGGTGTTCTGCCTGAGCGTGCCGCTGCATGGGCTCGATGGGGAAGTGCTGGGCGCGCTGGACATCACCGGCACCGGCGACCGCGATGCCGAACTGCTGCATGGCTATTTCCGCCAGGCGGCGCTGTCCACCGAAAACCGGCTGATGATCGAACACCGGCCCTGCCACCTGCTGGCCGTGCAGCATGATGCGCGCTGGCTGCAGTCACCGTTGCAGGGGTTGCTGGCGGTCGAGGAAGACGGCCGCGTGCGTGCAGCCAACCGGGTGGCGCGCCGCTTGTTCGGCCTGCCACGGCGCGGGCCGTTGCCGCTGCTTGCGCTGGAGGGCCTGTTCGCCGGCGCCAGCGTGCACCAGCGGCGGCGATTGCTGCAGGCCGGACCTGCGCACCGGGTGCGTATCGGCGAAGACACGGCGGTGTATGTGCAGTACCTGCGCGGGCCGGTGGCGGCGCGCGCGGGCGTGCGGATTGAGGCTGCGGCGGGTCAGGCGGCTGCGCCATCGTTGCGTGCGCTCAACGCGCAGGGCGTGCGTGAGGCGGTTGCCGCGCACCACGGCAACATTGCGGCGGCGGCACGGCAGCTGGGGATTTCGCGGACGACGTTGTACCGGCACCTGCGCGGGTAGGGGTGCGGGGTTGCCGGCCAGCGGCCGGCACTACCGTCCGGGGTCACGCAGGCGATCGGGTGCGATCAATCGCGGAAGTTGTCGAACTGCAGCGGGACCTCGAAGGTTTCCTTCTTCAGCAGCGCGATCGCATCCTGCAGGTCGTCGCGCTTCTTGCCGTTGACGCGCAGCTTGTCGCCATTGATCTGGCTGTCCACCTTCAACTTGCCTTCCTTCAACTTCGCCGCGATCTGCTTGGCGACCTTCTGCTCGATGCCCTGCTTGACGGTCACCTTCTGGCGCGCACCGGCCAGGTTGGTCTCGACGTCGCCGAACTCCAGGCAGCGCACGTCGATGCCGCGCGCGATCAGGCGCGCACGCAGGATGTCGGTCATCTGCTGCAGCTGGAAATCGCTCGGCGCGGACTGGCTGATCACGCTGTCTTCCAGCACGAACTTGGCCTCCACGCCCTTGAAATCGAAGCGGGTCGACAGCTCGCGGTTGGCCTGGTCGACCGCGTTGGTCAGTTCGTGGGTGTTGACTTCGGAAACGACGTCAAAGGAAGGCATGGGGAAACTCCAACGGGTGAATGCCGTCATTCTAACCACCCCGGCATGGACGGCCCGCCGATCGTGGCGATAATGGGCAATGATCACCCAGAAATCCCCCTCCCGCGCCGTCGCCTGGATGTTGATGGCCGTGGCCTGCTTCTCGCTGATGGATGCCGGCATGAAGCAGCTTGCCAGCAGCTATCCCACCCTGCAGGTGACCTTCCTGCGCGGCGCGGCCTCGCTGCCGTTCGTGCTGGTCTGGGTGCTGGCCACCGCCGGCCCGCGCTCGCTGGTGCCCAAGCGCTGGGCCCTGCACCTGCTGCGCGGGGCGCTGGGCATGGCGATGATCGGCTGCTTCGTCTACGCCCTGCGCAGCCTGCCGCTGTCTACCGCGTACACCATCTACTTCGTGGCCCCGCTGCTGATCGCCGCGTTGTCGGTGCCGCTGCTGGGCGAACACGTCGGCCCGCGGCGCTGGATCGCCATCGGCATCGGCCTGGTCGGGGTGCTGGTGGTGTTGCGGCCGGGCGTGGGGGGCTTCATCTCGGTGCCGGGCCTGATGGTGCTGCTGGCCGCCACCGCCTATGCCGTGGCTGCCATCACGGTCAGCATGCTCACCCGCACCGACACCCCGCAGTCAATGGTGGTCTGGTTCCTGGTGATCATGGCCGTGGGCGCCGGCCTGCTGGCCATCCCCGACTGGCAGCCGTTGCAGCTGGGCCACGCCGCGTTGATCGCCGGCATGGGCCTGGCCGGGGCCGGCGGGCAGGTGGCCCTGACCCGCGCGTTCCAGCTGGGCGAGGCCTCGCTGATCGCGCCGCTGGAATACACCGGGCTGGTCTGGGTGATCGGCTGGGACCTGCTGTTCTGGGGCGCGCTGCCGGACCGCTTCACCTGGCTGGGTGCGGCCATCATCGTCGCCTCCGGCCTGTACCTGCTGCACCGGGAGCGGGTCCGCCAGGTCCAGGCGCCCGCGCCGCTGGACCATCCCTGAGCCGGGCAGGGCCGTCCCTGGCCCCGATCACGCCGGCTTAGAACCAAACGGAATATCATTCCGCACAGCCGCGCGGGCCAGGGCCGCCCCGCGCTGGTAGGCTGCACGCCCCCTCCCGTCGATGCCCGGTTGACCGCGAAGTGATCGAGTTCCAGCGCCTGCACAAATCCTATGCCGTCGGCGGACGCGCGATCGCCGCGCTGCAGCCGCTGGACCTGACCATCGAGGCCGGCGAGGTATTCGGCATCATCGGCCACTCCGGGGCAGGCAAGTCGACCCTGATCCGCCTGATCAACCGGCTCGAGGAACCCACCGGCGGCCGCCTGCTGATCAGCGGCGAAGACGTCACCGCGCTCGACGCCGACGGCCTGCGTACGCTGCGCCGTCGCATCGGCATGATCTTCCAGCACTTCAACCTGCTGTCCTCGCGCACGGTGGCGGCCAACGTCGCCTTCCCGCTGGAGCTGGCCGGTACCCCGCGCGCCGAGATCGACGCGCGCGTGGACGAACTGCTGCATACCGTTGGCCTGGAAGCACACGCGACCAAGTACCCGGCGCAGTTGTCCGGCGGACAGAAGCAGCGCGTCGGTATCGCCCGCGCCCTGGCCACCCGCCCGCAGATCCTGCTGTGCGATGAAGCCACCAGTGCACTGGACCCGCAGACCACCGCTTCGGTGCTGAAGCTGCTGGGCAAGATCAACCGCGAGCTGGGCCTGACCATCGTGCTGATCACCCACGAGATGGACGTGATCCGCCGGGTCTGCGACCGCGTGGCCGTGCTCGATGCCGGCCACCTGGTGGAAACCGGCCCGGTTACCGAGGTGTTCCTGCACCCGCAGCACCCGACCACGCGCCGCTTCGTGAGCGAATCGGAGCAGGTGGACGAGGGCGAGCTGCACAAGGACTTCGAGGCGGTCGCCGGGCGTATCGTGCGCCTGACCTTCCTCGGCGCGGACACCTACGAACCGCTGCTGGGCCGCATCGCGCGCGAAACCGGCGTGGACTACAACATCCTGTCCGGCCGTATCGACCGGATCAAGGACACCCCCTACGGCCAGCTGACGGTATCGCTGGTGGGCGGCGACGTGCAGGCCGCGCAGGCCGGCTTCGTGGCCGCCGGTGTCCACCTTGAGGAGCTGCGTCGATGATGCTGGGTACTGCCGGCGGGTTCTTCCGCCATCTGGATGCGGGCAAGTGGGCCGATATCGGCCAGGCCACGCTGGATACCCTGCTGATGCTCGGCGGCTCGCTGCCGCTGACGCTGGCCATCGGCCTGCCGCTGGGCGTGCTGCTGTTTCTGACCGGCTCGCCGCAGCTGCACCGCAAGCCGGTACTGTACGGCGCACTGGCGGTGCTGGTGAACCTGCTCCGCTCGGTCCCTTTCATCATCCTGATGATCGTGCTGATTCCGCTCACCTTGTGGATGATGGGCACCTCACTGGGTGTGCGCGGTGCGATCGTGCCGCTGGTGATCGGCGCGGCGCCGTTCTACGCACGCCTGGTGGAAACCGCGCTGCGCGAAGTGGACCGTGGCGTGATCGAAGCGAGCCAGTCGATGGGCGCCACCACCTGGCAGCTGGTCACCCGGGTGTTGCTGCCCGAAGCGCGGCCCGGCCTGATTGCCGGTGCCACGGTCACGGTGATCGCGCTGATCGGCTTCACCGCGATGGGCGGCGCGATCGGCTCGGGCGGCCTGGGTGACCTGGCGTTCCGCGACGGCTACCAGCGCTCGCACACCGACGTGGCCCTGGTCACCGTGGTGCTGCTGCTGGTACTGGTGCAGATCCTGCAGATGCTGGGCGACTGGCTGGTGTCCCACTACAGCCGGAAGTAACCGGTAGGTACCGACCGTTGGTCGGTACGCCACCTTCAGCGGCGGCTGGGCCAGGCCCCAGGTCGTGCCGCCCATTGGAATGCCAGGGCGGCAGCCTGCACAGATTCGATTGATCAGGTGCTCGACCAGCGCATCATTGCGTGACGGGCACCTGTGTTATATTCCGTTTCGCGTAATACGCTGCGCGGAATGATTCAATCCTTCCGATGCCGTCACACGCTCGCGCTGTTTGCGGGACGATGCCCTCGACAATTTCGTGCGTTCCAGTCACTGGCCGAGCGCAAACTGCAGATGCTGGATGCTGCACAGACGCTGCAGTTCCTGCGCAGCCCGCCCGGAAATCAGCTCGAAGCGCTGTACGGCGACCGACGCGGGCAGCACAGCATCCGCGTCAACGCGCAGTGGCGACTTTGTTTTGTCTGGACCGACAACGGTCCGCGTGATGTCGAGATCGTCGATTACCACTGAGGTGCCATCCATGAGCCGCCCCACCAACAACCTCAGGGCCGTCCATCCGGGCGAAATCCTGCGCGAGGAGTTTCTGCTGCCGTTGCAGCTGAGCATTACTGCGCTGGCACGGGCGCTGGATGTGCCGCCTACGCGATTGCATGCCATCGTGCATGAAACCCGCGGCGTCACGGCGGATACCGCGGTGCGCCTGGCACGTCATTTCGGTGGGGACGCCGCGTCGTGGCTGGCCCTCCAGGCCGAGTACGATCTGAAGACGCTGCCGACCCGCGAGGAAATCGAGCGCAGGGTGCAGCCGCGCGAGGCAGCCTGACCGCCACGCTTACCGGACGTTCGGCACCTCATACCCCAGCCGGTCCACCTGCTCGGGGTGCTGCGGCACGCGCTTGAGCTTGTCGGTATTGACCCCGTACTCGTCGCGCAGGCGGGTGGCCAGTTCCTTGTAGAGCTCTTTGTCCATGTCCGGCTGGCGCGCGAAGATCCAGGCCATCTCGCGGCCGGGGTAGCCCAGCATCGCCCACGAATAGTCCGGGGCCACTTCCAGCACGCGGGTGTGGGTCGGCACGATCTTGTAGAACCAGGTGCGCCAGTTGTGGTTGCCGCTTTCCTCATCCACCGAGGCGCGCACGGTCAGCTCCTGGAGCGGTTCGGAGAACCCGTTGCGGTACCGATAGGTGATGGACACCTTCTGGTCGCCGCGCAGGCTGAACTCGTTGACGCTGGCCACATGGCCGCGTTCGATCGGGTTGGGAACCCGGCCGATCACATACCAGGTGCCCATGAACTTCTGCAGGTCGATGGGGGCGCCAGTCGCTTCGGTGGCCACCGGTGCCGGGCTCGGCTTGGCCTCGTGGCGGAAGGCGCAGGCGGACAGCAGCGACAGCGTCGACAGCAACAGGACAGCGCGAAGCGGGCGGTTCAGAGACATGCGGCAGAAGGCTCCAGTGGCTGGCACGGGCATGGTGGGTGGGACAGCGGAGAACGTCAATGGTGGCGTTCATGCTTGCCGTGCCGGTTGCGGCAACAGGTCGCAGCCGGTGAGATGGTGGCACGGCAAGGTGACGCATCACTTTCGCACGGAGTCGTGTCATGCCCTTGTCGTCGTCGCGTCATTCCCCGCGTTCACAGGCCGCCGCACGCCTGGCCAGCACCCCCGATCCGCAGGTACTGCGCGGGGTCCGGCAGGCCGCCCTGGCCGGGCTGGCCCTGGTGCTGGTGTGGCCGGCGGCACGCGGCAGCAGCGAATGGCTGGGCTGGCTGCCCCTGTGGCTGGTGGGCATGCCGTGGCTGGCCTGGTGGAGCCTGTACCGGTTCCGCCTGCCAATGGCGCTGCTGCGCCGCCGCAGCAGTGGCCGTCGCCGTGGCCCGCAGGCCCGCCGCCGCACCCGCGTGGCGCGCCCTGACCTTCGACACGGGAGCGCCGGCCGGGCGGTGTGATAGCGTCCGGGGCTTATGTCCGCTTGGAGCTGCAATGTCCAAAATCGCTTCCGCCTGCCTGATGGCAGGCCTGATCACCGCCGGTGCGGTAGGTACTGCCATGGCTGCTGAGACCCCCGCCGACCCCTACGCGTGGCTCGAAGACGTGACCGGCGACAAGTCGCTGGACTGGGTCAAACAGCAGAACGCCAAGTCGGAGGGCCGCCTGGCCCAGACCCCGGCGTTCAAGCAGATGGAAGCCAGCATCCGCGAGGTGCTCGATTCGGACGCCAAGATTCCCGGCGTGCAGAAGATCGGTGACTACTACTACAACTTCTGGAAGGACAAGCAGCACGAGCGCGGCCTGTGGCGTCGCACCACGCTGGCCGAGTACCGCAAGGCCTCGCCGAGCTGGGAAACCGTGCTCGACCTCGATGCCCTGAACAAGGCCGAGGGTGAGAACTGGGTCTGGCACGGCGCCGACTGCCTGCGCCCGGACTATTCGCGTTGCCTGATCGCGCTGTCGCGCGGCGGCGCCGATGCCGATGTCACCCGCGAGTTCGACCTGGCCAACAAGACCTGGATCAAGGACGGCTTCTTCCGCCCCGAATCCAAGGGCGGGCTGAACTGGGTCGACCGCGACACGGTGTTCGTCTACACCGATTTCGGCACCGGCACCATGACCACCTCCGGCTACCCGCGCGTGGCCAAGCTGTGGAAGCGCGGCACGCCGATGGCCAGCGCCAGCGTGGTGTACGAAGGCAAGCCCGATGACATGTACATCGCGGCCATGCACGACGACACCCCCGGTTACGAGCGCAACCTGGTCAGCCGCACGCTGGCCTTCTACAACAACGAGATCTACCTGCGCGGCGACGACGGCACGCTGACCAAGATCGACGCGCCGAACTCGGCCGAGAAAGGCCTGCGCAAGCAGTGGCTGACCCTGGAGCTGCGCGATGCGTGGACCGTGGGTGGCAAGACCTACACCGCCGGTTCGTTGCTGGTCACCAAGCTGGACGACTACCTGGCCGGCAAGCGGGACTTTGAAGTGCTGTTCGCGCCCACCGACACCACCTCACTGGCCGGCAGCAGCTGGACGAAGAACCATCTGGTGCTCAACGTGCTGGATGACGTCAAGAGCCGCCTGAGCGTGCTCACCCCGACCGACAGCGGCTGGAAGAAGAGCGACTTCACCGGCGCGCCGTCGTTCGGCACCGTGGCCGTGGGTGCGGTGGATGCCGATGACAGCGACGCGGTGTGGATGACCGTCACCGACTACCTGACCCCGACCACGCTGGCCATTGCCGAGATCGGCAAGCAGCCGGAAGTGCTCAAGACCATGCCGGCGTTCTTCAATGCCGAGGGCAAGGTGATCGAGCAGCACTTCGCCACCAGCAAGGACGGCACCCGCGTGCCGTACTTCGTGGTGCATGCCAAGGACATGAAGCTAGATGGTTCCAACCCGACGCTGCTGTATGGCTACGGTGGCTTCGAGATCTCGCTGACCCCGTCGTACTCGGGTGGCATGGGCCGGGCGTGGCTGGAGAAGGGCGGCGTGTACGTGGTGGCCAACATCCGCGGCGGTGGCGAGTATGGCCCGCGCTGGCACCAGGCAGCGCTGAAACAGAACCGCCACAAGGCTTATGAAGACATGGCCGCGGTCGCCCGCGACCTGGTGAGCCGCAAGTTCACCTCGGCCAAGCATCTGGGCGTGCAGGGCGGCAGCAACGGTGGCCTGCTCACCGGCAACATGCTCACCCAGTACCCGGAGCTGTTCGGGGCGGTGGTGGTGCAGGTGCCGCTGCTGGACATGAAGCGTTACAGCCACCTGTTGGCCGGCGCATCCTGGATGGCCGAATACGGCAATCCGGACACGGCCGACTGGGCGTTCATCAAGACCTTCTCGCCGTACCACCTGTTCGATTCGAAGAAGACCTACCCGCCGGTGCTGTTCACGACATCCACCCGTGACGATCGGGTGCATCCGGGCCATGCTCGCAAGATGGCCGCGAAGATGATCGAGGCCGGCAAGGACGTGACCTACTACGAGAATATCGAGGGCGGTCACGGCGGCGCGGCCAACAATGCGCAGGCCGCGCACATGTCGGCATTGGCCTATAGCTTCCTGTGGGAGCAGTTGCGGTAGAGTCGGGCGTTGCTCGACTGCTGGGATGGCCCATCGGCCCGGTAGCCGCAGGAATTCAACGAAGGCCGCTTCGGTCCGCCTCCGGGTGGTGGGGCGTCAGGTTGGCTCCACCCCATTTCGACGCCGCGCAGAGATGCGCGGCGTTTTTTTGGTTGTTGTGCCATTGGCGGGGACGTTTCACTTCCAAAACAACAGCACGCGCGCACGGCTGTACGGGCGCCCCTGGCCACCGGGAGGCACCTTGGCAACGGTCCCGCGCCCGACCCGCCTGTACCGCCGTGCCCCCTTCACCCGAAGAAGTCGGGAGCGTGTGCCTGATTCACGCTCTTCGCGTCATGGCTGCGGGATCTGAAGGATCTTCAGCCCGAAGGCGGCCAGCCCAGAATGAGGCTCAATGGCAAGGTTCCCATACGAATCGTCGGAGATGCTGAAGGGCTGTGGCACCGACTCGTCGATTTCGACGGAACTCATGGCACCGGTGGCGATGGTGTAGATGTAAACCAGCGTGCCCCTGGGTGGCAGCCCGTCTGCCTCGGACGCGGTCAAACCTTTCGTTGGCTCCAGTGAAGGCAGCTCGGCGTAACCGATCAAGCGGTCATCATCGAGGATGCGCCATTCGATGACGGTCGCGTCGGCGGGTGCATGCGGCCGTTGGGGTGGCCTGGCGATGTCCTTGAGTCTGTCGACGGAGGCGACCACATACGCCGCGTTGCTGAGATCGAGCAAGACCCACTGCCGATTCGGACTCGCTCGAAAGCCGAAGATCGTTCCATTGACCGGCGCCGGTCTGATCAACTGACCGCTTGCGTCCACAATGCGTGCTTCCGCTGAACCCGGCGCGCGCAGCCTGAACGGCAGCGGCTCGCGCTTCCCGATTGGCGACGATGTTTGCTCCAGCGGCAGCGCAATAAGCTTGTAGTGTCCTGCTTTTTGTTCCGCTGATACCGTTGAGCAAGCCGCCAACTCAGGGGTGCAGGAAAACACGAGCAGCGCGCCGACCAGGGTGAGATTGTGCAGCAGCTTCATGAGTTGCGCCTCAGATCTTCAAGCAATGCACTGGCAACGGTCCTGCGCCCGATCCACCTGTGCCGCCGTGCGCGACAAGGCGAAAAGCGCCATGAACGTCTTCCCGTCTACGTCAATGGATACCCCGGATCAGCCGGGAGCGCGCGCCTGATTCACACTCCTCGTGTCATGGCTACGGGATCTGAAGGATCTTCAGCCCGAAGGCGGTCAGCCCAGAATGAGGCTCAATGGCAAGGTTCCCATCCGAATCGTCGGAGATGCTGAAGGGCTGTGGCACCGACTCGTCGATTTCGACGGAACTCATGGCGCCGGTGGCGATGGTGTAGATGTAGACCAGTGTGCCCCTGGGTGGCAGCCCGTCTGCCTCGGACGCGGTCAAACCTTTCGTCGGCTTGAGCGAAGGCAACTGTGCGTAACCGATCAGGCGATCATCATCGAGTGGGAGCCATCTGAAACCAGTGGCATCGGCGGCTGCAGCTGGCTGCATCGGTGGCTTGGCAATGTCCTTGAGGCTGTCGACAGAGGCGACCGTATAGTCCGCATCGCCGAAATAGAGCAGGACCCATTGCCGCTTGGGGCTAACCTTCATCTCAGCGATTGATCGGCCTTTGGGCGCTCGTCTGATCTCGTTCCCGCCCTTGTCGACAATGTGCGCGCGCGATGAGTTAGGCGCAAGAAGCCTGAGTGGTGGTGTCTCGCGCTTCGGAGGGTGAGGAGGCGGCTCGGCCAGCGGTACCGTGACCAGCCTGTAGCGAACCACCTGCGTTTCTGGTGGCGTTGGTGCGGGACCCGCTGTAGCCAACTCAGCGGTGCAGGCAGACACAAGCAGCGCGGCGACCAGGGTGAGATTGTGCAGCAGCTTCATGCGTTGCGCCTCATTGACGCTAATGGCTCCAACTGCGCCGCCGCGCTCGCGCGCTGGAGCAGTGTGGGGAGGCCATTGGCGGTAGTGGTGAGTGCGTTGGCAAAGCGACGGCTGAAGTAGTTGAGGGCCGTAGCGCGGTCACCGCACCCACGTCTCCAACCCACGCCGGATCCGTGCCACGGCTTCTTCCAGGCGCGGTACTTCCTGTGTGTAGGCCAGTCGCACGTGCGCGTTGGCGCGGTAGTGTCCGAAATCCAGCCCCGGCGTAAAGGCCACGTGCTGGGTTTCCAGGAAGTGCGCGCAGAACGCCTGCGCGTCATCGGTAAACGCGCTGACGTCGCAGTACAGGTAGAAGGCGCCTTCGGGCTCCACCTCGATGCGGAAGCCCAGGGCGCGCAGCGCCGGCAGCAGGTAGTCGCGGCGCTCGCGGAAGGCCGCGCGGCGGTGTTCGAAGATGGCCATGCTTTCCGGGGTGAAGCAGGCCAGTGCTGCATGCTGGGCAATGCTGGAGGCGCTGATGTACAGGTTCTGCGCCAGCTTCTCCAGGTCCGGTACCGCCTGTGGTGGGGCGACCAGCCAGCCCAGCCGCCAGCCGGTCATGCCGTAGTACTTGGAGAAGCTGTTGAGCACGAAGGCCTCGTCGTCCACCTGCAGCACGCTGGCCGCGTCCATCCCGTAGGTGAGGCCGTGGTAGATCTCGTCCACCACCAGGTGGCCGCCGCGCGCCTTCAACGACTGCGACAACCCGGCCAGCTGCGGCGCCGACAGCACCGTGCCGGTCGGGTTGGCCGGCGAGGCCACCAGCGCGCCCACGCTGGCCGCGTTCCAGTGCTGCTCGATCAGCGCGGGGGTGAGCTGGTAGGCCGTCTGCGGGCCCACCGGCACCAGTTGCGCGGCGCCCTCGACCAGGCGCAGGAAGTGGCGGTTGCACGGATAGCCGGGGTCGGCCAGCAGCCAGTGCTTGTCCGGGTCCACCAGCAGGCTGCTGGCCAGCAGCAGCGCGCCTGAGCCGCCGGGCGTGACCAGGATGCGCTCGGGGTCGATCTGCAGCTGGTACCGCTGCTGGTAGAACCCGGCGATGGCCTCGCGCAGCGCGGGCAGCCCGCGCGCGGCGGTGTAGCGGGTGTGGCCGGCGGCCAGGGCGGCCTGGCCGGCCTGCACGATCGGTGCGGCGGTGGTGAAATCCGGCTCGCCGATCTCCAAGTGGATCACGTCGTGCCCGGCCTGCTCCAGCGCCTGCGCGCGGGCCAGCAGCGACATCACGTGGAAGGGTTCGATTTCCTGGCTGCGGCGGCTGTAGCCGGCCGTGGGGGTAGGGGTGCTCATCCTGCCGATGATAGGTGCAGTGACCATCGGCAGGCTTGCCGCTGCCCCAACGCCCGCCCAGACTGGGGCCGACCATGGACGCCATTGCATTCCCCCGTAAGGAGCCTTATCTCGTGAAACCCGCCCTTTGTTTACTGGTTGCCAGCCTGATGACCTCCAACGTGCATGCCGCCCCCGCGCTCACCCCGCCCGACGCCGAGAAGCAGCCGCACACGGTCAAGGCGCCGTTCGGCGCGACCCGCAACGACGACTACTACTGGCTGCGCGACGACAAGCGCGAAGATCCCAAGATGCTGGCCTACCTGAATGCGGAAAACGCCTACACCGACCAGGTGGTGGCACCGCTCAAGCCGCTCGAGGACACCCTGTACAAGGAAATCGTGGCGCGCATCAAGCAGGACGATGCCAGCGTGCCCGCGCGTGATCGCGGCTACTGGTATTACACCCGCTTCGAGACCGGCAAGGATTACCCGATCCAGGCACGGCGCAAGGGCAGCATGGAGGCGCCCGAAGAGATCCTGCTGGACATCAACGTGATGGCCGAGGGCAAGAACTACTTCGATGTCGGCGATGCCGACGTCAGCCAGGACAACCACCTGCTGGCCTGGGCCGAAGACGATGTCGGCCGCCGCCAGTACGTGATCCGCTTCAAGGACCTGCGCACCGGCCAGGTGCTGCCGGACCGTATCGAGAACGTGTCGCCCAACGTGGTCTGGGCCGACGACAACCGCACCCTGTTCTACGTCGAGAATGATCCGGAAACCCTGCTCACCGTGCGCGTCAAAAAGCACGTGCTGGGCACCCCGGCCAGCAGCGACGTGCTGGTGTACGAAGAGAAGGACGACAGCTTCTACATGGGCGTCGGCCGCACCCGCGACGACAAGTTCCTCACCATCGAACTGCACAGCACGGTCAGCTCGGAAACCCGTTATGCCCCGGCCGCCAACCCGCAGGCATTCACCCTGCTGGCGCCGCGTGCGCGCGATGTGGAGTACGACGCCGACCACTTCAATGGCCGCTGGGTGATCCGCACCAACGATGCCGGCGCGAAGAACTTCAAGATCGTCACCGCCCCCACCGATGCCACCGCGCGCACGCAGTGGACCGACTGGGTGGCCCATGACGATGCGGTACTGGTGGAAGGGTTCGAGCTGTTCGACGGCTTCAGTGCCATCGCCGAGCGTTCCAATGGCCTCGAGCGGATTCGCCTGCTGTATCCCGATGGTCGCCAGGACTACGTCAAGGCCGACGAGCCGGCCTACTCGATGGGCCTGGCCGCCAACCCCGAGCCGGACAGCCCGTGGCTGCGCTACGCCTACAACTCGCTGACCACCCCGACCACCACCTACGAGCTCAACACCGTTACCGGTGAGCGCCGCCAGCTCAAGCAGCAGCCGGTGATCGGCTACGACCCGGGCAAGTACACCACCGAGCGGGTCTGGGTGACCGCGCGTGACGGGGCCAAGGTGCCGGTGTCGCTGGTGTACCGCAACGGTTTCAAGAAGGACGGCACCGCGGCGCTTTACCAGTACGCCTACGGCAGCTACGGCATGTCGATGGACCCCGGTTTCAACCAGACCGTGGTGAGCCTGCTTGACCGCGGCGTGGTCTATGCCATCGCGCATATCCGCGGCGGCGAGGAAATGGGCCGTGCGTGGTACGAGGACGGCAAGCTGCTGAAGAAGCAGAACACCTTCAACGACTTCGTCGACGTCACCCGCGAACTGGTGCGCCTGGGCTATGCGTCCAAGGACCGCGTGGCCGCGTCCGGCGGCAGCGCCGGCGGCCTGCTGATGGGCGCGGTGGCCAACCAGGCCCCGCAGGACTACCGGGTGATGGTGGCGCAGGTGCCGTTCGTGGACGTGGTCACCACCATGCTCGACGCCAGCATCCCGCTGACCACCAACGAGTACGACGAGTGGGGCAACCCGGAGCAGCGCGCGTACTACGACTACATGCTCGGCTACTCGCCCTACGACAACGTCAAGAAGCAGGCCTACCCGGCGCTGTTCGTCGGCACCGGGCTGTGGGATTCGCAGGTGCAGTACTGGGAGCCGGCCAAGTGGGTGGCCAAGCTGCGGGATGACAACACCGGCACCCATCCGATCGTGTTCCGCACCAACATGGAGGCCGGGCACGGCGGCAAGTCCGGGCGTTTCCAGCGCTACCACGAGCTGGCCGAATCGTATGCGTTCGTGCTCGACCAGCTGGGCGTGACCGCCGCCCCGTAAGGCCGGCCTCTGGCCGGCAACCCGCTTTCCGGACGGCGACCATCGCGGTCGCCGTCCGGCCTCGCTATGCTGGGCGCATGACCGTGCCCGAGCGCCCTGACGTAGCTGATGCCCCTGCCACGCGGCCGCCGGTGCGGTTCCGCTGGGCCTGGTGGCTGCTGGCCTACGCCAGCCTGGCCACCGGCATCGTCGGCATCTTCGTGCCGGGCCTGCCCACCACCGTGTTCATCCTGATCTCGGCCTGGGCCGCCTCGCGCGGCTCCGAGCGTCTGCACACCTGGCTGCTGCAGCATCCGCGCTTTGGCCCCTCCATCCGCAACTGGCAGGCCCACGGTGCGGTCAGCCGCTACGCCAAGTGGATGGCCACCCTGACCATGGCGGTCTGCGCCGGCATCATGCTCTGGTGCGTGCCGATCGCGTGGGTGAAGTGGTTCTCCATCGGCAGCATGGCGGCGGTGGCGATCTGGCTGTGGAGCCGCCCACTCCCACCGGACGAAACTCCCTGAATGATGGGGTAACGAGCCCCCTGAGTCAGGGGGCGGCCGCGAAGTGGCCGGGGGTGGGTAGTGGTAACGCGGGGCCCGCGTTTTGCGCAGCAACGCGTGGGGCGTCAGCCCACATGCGCTGACGCGCCGCACGGCTATACTCAGGCCATGAGCATCCCCCATCGCAACCGAATCCTGATTCCGTTGGCAGCGGCCTCGCTGCTTCTCCTTGCCGCCTGCGGCAACAAAGGCCCGCTGGTGCTGCCGCAGAAGCCGGTGCCGGTCGAAGAAGTCGCCGAGCCGGCCGTCGATGAGACCACCCCGGCGGCCGTGGATGACACCGACAACCCGCCGGTGGTACCCGATCCGGTCGACGCGCCGCTGAAGTCCGAAAATGGTAATGACTAAGGCCGCCTCCACGGCGCTGCGCTTCAGCAAGATGCACGGCGCCGGCAATGATTTCGTCGTCCTGGACCTGCGTGACGGTACGCCTGCACCCACCCCGGCCCTGGCGGCCCGCCTGGCCGACCGCCATACCGGCGTGGGCTGCGACCAGATCCTCACCATCGAACCACCGCGCGCGGAAGGGTCGGTGGCGTCTTACCGCATCTGGAACGCCGACGGCTCGCAGTCCGAGCAGTGCGGCAATGGCGCCCGGTGCGTGGCCGCCTGGCTGGTGCGCGATGGCGCGGCCGGTGAGGACAGCTTCGCCATCGACAGCCCGCTGGCCACCCACACCATCGAGCGCCTGGGCAACGACCAGTACGCGGTGGCGATGGGCGTGCCGCGCTTCGAGCCGGCGCAGGTGCCGCTGCTGGGCTTTGCCCGTGCGCGCGATGAATACCTGCTGCCGTTGCAGGGCGACACGGTGCGCTTCGGCGCGGTGTCGATGGGCAACCCGCATGCGGTGATCGAAGTGGGCCTGATCGATGCCGCCCCGGTTGAACGCCTGGGCAACCTGCTGCAACAGCACGCCACCTTCCCGCAGTCGGTGAATGTCGGCTTCGTGCAGGTGATCGACCCCCGCCATGCGCGCCTGCGCGTGTACGAACGCGGTGTGGGGGAAACCCTGGCCTGCGGCAGCGGCGCCTGCGCGGCGGCGGTGGTGATGATGCAGCGTGGCCGGCTGGAGCGCGACGCCACACTGTCGCTGCCCGGCGGCGAGCTGCGCCTGCGCTGGCCGGCCGACGACGCCCAGGTGGTGATGTCCGGCCCGGCAGCCTTCGTCTTTGAAGGGGAGTGGCACGCATGAACGAGACGGTCGAAAAGATCGGTGCGCACGAAGTCGCCGCCTGGTTGCGGCGGCATCCGGCGTTCCTCAAGCAGTTCCCGGACCTGGCACTGACCATGGTGGTGCCGCGCGATGACGGCCCCACCGCGTCGCTGGCCAGCTACCAGCTGGACGTGCTGCGCGACAAGAACCGCGAGCTGTCGCGACGGCTCGCCGACCTGGCCGCCAACGCGCAGGTCAACGAACGCCTGGCCGTGCGCACCCATCAGCTGACCCTGGCGCTGATGAAGCAGACCACGGCCGCCGATACCCTGCGCGCCATGGCCGCCTCGCTGGAAGAAGACTTCGCCGGCGACAAGGTGCGCCTGGTGATGCTGCAGCCGGTTGCCGGGCTGGAGCAGGCGCCGTGGCTGCAGGTGATCCCGGCCGACAGCCCGCTGCTCGGGTCGTTCCGCGATTGCCTGGCCGATGGCGAGCCGATCTGCGGCCGCCTGCAGGCCGAGAAGAACACCGTGCTGTACGGCGCGCTCGCCGACACGGTGCAGTCCAGCGCATTGCTGCCGCTGCCGGGTGTCGGCCTGATCGCCGTGGGCAGCCACGATCCCAACCGTTTCTACCCCGGCATGGGCACGCTGTTCCTGCGCATGATGGGCGAAGCGCTGGCGGTCGGCCTGGCCCGCTTCACGCACGACTGAGGCCGACGTGGGCGCTGGCATGGGGGCCGCTGCGGAATTCCTCGCGCACCTGGAGGTGGAGCGGCGCATGTCGGTGCATACCCTCGATGCCTACCGCCGCGATCTGGATGCCTTGACCGGCTGGGCCAACGACCACGACGCGCGCATCGATGTGCTCGATGGCGAGCAGTTGCGCCAGTTCATCGCCGCCGAACACCGCCGCGGGCTCTCGGCCACGTCGCTGCAGCGCCGCCTGTCGGCGTGCCGTAGTTTTTACGCGTGGCTGCTCAAGCACCGCCGCATCGAGGCCAGCCCCGCCGCGGGGCTCAAAGCCCCGAAGGCGCCGCGCAAGCTGCCGCAGGTGCTCGATGCCGACGAAGCCGTGCAGCTGGTGGAACTGCCCACCGATGGGCCGCTGGGCCTGCGCGACCGCGCGCTGCTGGAACTGTTTTATTCCTCCGGGCTGCGCCTGAGCGAGCTGTGCGCGCTGGTCTGGCGTGACCTGGATTTCGCCACCGGGCTGGTCAACGTGCTGGGCAAGGGCAACCGCGAGCGGCGCGTGCCGTTCGGCTCGCACGCGCGCACCGCGCTGGAAGGCTGGCGCGGCGAAAGCGGCGGCCGCGACGCCCAACCGGTGTTCCCGGGGCGCAAGGGCGGGCCGATCAGCCAGCGGGCGATCCAGATCCGCATCCGCCAGCTGGCCCAGCGCCAGGGCCTGTTCAAGCATGTACACCCGCACATGCTGCGGCACAGTTTCGCCAGCCACATCCTGGAATCCTCCGGCGACCTGCGCGGCGTGCAGGAACTGCTCGGGCATGCCGATATCGCCACCACGCAGATCTACACCCACCTGGATTTCCAGTACCTGGCCAAGGTCTACGACGCCGCGCACCCGCGCGCAAAGCGGCGCAAGAGCGGCAACGAAAGCTGAATCGATCCACTGCGTCACCGGGCCGCAGGGCAGGGTGGGTTGAAGCCCCCGGCAACGACCCCACCTCAGTCTCTGTCACCCCGGAGGCTCCATGGACCCCAGTCAGAACCCCAACGTATTTCACGCCACCACCATCATTTCGGTGCGCCGCAACGGTCATGTCGCGGTTGCCGGCGATGGTCAGGTCACCCTTGGCCACACGGTGATGAAGGGCAACGCCCGCAAGGTGCGCCGGCTGGGTCGCGAGGGCCAGGTCCTGGCCGGTTTCGCCGGTGCCGCCGCCGACGCCTTCACCCTGTTCGAACTGTTCGAGGCCAAGCTTGAGAAGCACGGCCAGCTGCAGCGCGCCGCAGTGGAACTGGCCAAGGACTGGCGCACCGAGCGCCGCCTGGGCAAGCTCGAAGCGCTGCTGGCCGTGGCCGACAAGGACACCTCGCTGATCATCAGCGGCACCGGCGATGTGATCGAGCCGGAAGACGGCATCATCGCGATCGGTTCCGGCGGTTCGTACGCGTTGTCGGCCGCACGCGCGCTGATGGCACACACCGAACTGGACGCCCGCACCATCGCCACCGAGTCGATCAACATCGCCGGCGACATCTGCATCTACACCAATCGCAACGTGGTGGTCGAGGAATTGTAAGCGTAGTGCCGGCCGCTGGCCGGCAACCCCGACCCACCACATTCATTCGTGAGCACACCCATGCCGCACAAGATTGAAGTTTCTTCCGCCACCATGACCCCGCGCGAGATCGTGCAGGAACTGGACCGGCACATCGTGGGCCAGCACGACGCCAAGCGCGCGGTGGCCATCGCATTGCGCAACCGCTGGCGCCGCATGCAGCTGCCGGCCGAGCTGCGCAATGAAGTGATGCCCAAGAACATCCTGATGATCGGGCCGACCGGCGTCGGCAAGACCGAGATCGCGCGTCGCCTGGCCACGCTGGCCAACGCGCCGTTCGTGAAGGTGGAAGCCACCCGTTTCACCGAGGTCGGCTATGTCGGCAAGGACGTGGAGCAGATCATCCGCGACCTGGCCGATACCGCGGTCAAGCTGTACCGCGAGCAGGCCAAGGTGCGCGTGCGCACCCAGGCCGAAGAGCGCGCCGAAGACCGCATCCTGGACGCGCTGCTGCCGCGTCGCAGCGCGGGTATCGGTTTCGATGCCGAGGCCGCGCGCAACGAGCCGTCGGCGCAGGACAACGAAACCCGCATCAAGTTCCGCCGCATGCTGCGCAACGGTGAGCTGGACGAGCGCGAGATCGAGCTGGAAGTGTCGGCCAACGTCAGCATGGACATCATGACCCCGCCGGGCATGGAGGAAATGGGCCAGCAGCTGCGCCAGATGTTCTCGAGCATGGGCGGGGCGAAGGCGCAGAAGCGCACGCTGAGCATCAAGGCCGCGCGTCCGCTGCTGATCGAGGAAGAGGCGGGCAAGCTGGTCAACGAAGACGATATCCGCAGCGCGGCGATCGAGGCCTGCGAGCAGCACGGCATCGTGTTCATCGATGAGATCGACAAGGTGGCCAAGCGCGGTGAGGCAGGCTCATCGGGCGGCGATGTGTCGCGCGAGGGCGTGCAGCGCGATCTGCTGCCGCTGGTGGAAGGCTCCAACGTGTCCACCAAGTACGGCACGATCAAGACCGACCACATTCTGTTCATTGCTTCCGGTGCGTTCCACCTGGCCAAGCCGAGCGATCTGATTCCGGAGTTGCAGGGTCGTTTCCCGATCCGGGTGGAGCTGGGCGCACTGAGCAAGAACGATTTCGTGCGCATCCTGACCGAGCCGAAGGCGGCGCTGACCAAGCAGTACGAAGCGCTGCTGCAGACCGAAGGCGTGTCGATGAAGTTCACCGAGGACGCGGTGGACCGTCTGGCGGAGATCGCGTTCCAGGTCAACGAGCGCCAGGAAAACATCGGCGCCCGCCGCCTGCACACGGTGCTGGAGCGCCTGCTGGACACGCTCAGCTACGAAGCCCCGGACCGCGATGGCGAGACCATCAGCATCGACAAGGCTTACGTGGATGCGCATCTGGGCGAGCTGGTGCAGGACCCGGACCTGAGCCGCTACATCCTGTAACGCATCACAACAGTCGGGTGGTAGGGAAGCGGCGGCGCGAAAGCGTCGCCGCTTTTTTTATTTCGATTGCGGTGGATCAAAAGCGTTATGTGTGACGCATGCGCTGGTTGGATGGGGGCGTGGGAGTTC
>NZ_JCAXES010000009.1:0-239176 GCF_059758695.1 Stenotrophomonas sp. GQ19
CGAAACGTTGTTGCCGATGCCGCTTCGTCGTTTGCCCCGAGAGGCTTTCGTCGTTGCGAGCCGCCTATTATGTCAGGCTTTTCGTTTCCGTCAACACCTTCTTTCGAAGGATGTTGCCGTCGCTGCGGGTGGGTGTTCACCGGGGTGAAGACCGCGTCGCAGCGAGGGAGCGAATACTAAAGACTTCTGAAAATTCGTCAAGGCTTTTCTTCGATCTTTTTCATCGACGCGTCATCAATGCGTGCTGCTCATCTACAAGCGCGGCAGCACGCGCGTTGCGCGTGCTGCCGCAGGCTTGCTAACAATGCATGTCTTGTCGTCAGGGATGCATGTGATGTCTGCAGTAGCCAAGCGTTCGTTGTTGCGCGATATGTCGTTGCCTTCGTTGATGGCCGGCTTCATCACCGTGTTGGTGGGCTTTGCCAGTTCGGCGGTGATCGTGTTCCAGGCCGCACGCGCGATGGGCGCATCGCAGGCGCAGATCGCCTCGTGGATGTGGGCGCTTGGACTGGGCATGGGCATCACCTGTATCGGCCTGTCGCTGCGCTACCGCGTGCCGGTGGTGACGGCATGGTCGACGCCGGGCGCGGCCATGCTGGTGGTGGGCGCCGGTGCGGTGGGCTACAGCGATGCGATCGGTGCGTTCGTGCTGGCCGCAGTGCTGGGCATGATCGCCGGCTTCTCGGGGATCTTCGCCCGGCTGATGCAGCGGGTACCGATGGCGTTGGCTGCGGGCATGCTGGCCGGCGTACTGCTGCGCTTCGGGCTGGAGGTGTTTGTGTCCATGCAGACGCAGCTGGGCATGGCACTGGCAATGTTCGCCACTTGGCTGATCGGACGCCGGCTGTTCCCACGCTATGCGGTGATCGCCACGCTGCTGGTGGGTATCGCCGTGGCTGCCGGCCAGGGGCTGCTGCATATGCAGGAGGTTCGCCTGCAGCTGGCCACGCCGGTGTTCACCTGGCCCACGCTGTCGTGGGCGGCAGTGATCGGCGTTGCCCTGCCCTTGTTCGTGGTGACCATGGCGTCGCAGAACATCCCGGGGGTGGCGGTGATCCGTGCCTCCGGCTACGACACACCGGTGTCCCCGGTGATTGGCTGGATCGGCGTGGCCAACACGCTGCTGGCCCCCTTCGGTGCGTTCGGACTCAACCTGGCGGCGATCACCGCCGCGATCTGCATGGGCCGCGAGGCGCACGAGGATCCCGCGCGCCGGTACACCGCCGCGGTGGCCGCCGGCGGCTTCTATATCGTGGTGGGCCTGTTCGGGGCGACGGTGGCGGCGGTGTTCGCGGCCTTCCCCAAGGAACTGGTGGCCTGCGTGGCCGGCATTGCCCTGTTCGGCACGATCGCCAACAGCCTGTCGATGGCGCTGCGGGAAGAAGCCGACCGCGAGGCGGCCCTGGTGACCTTCCTGGTTACCGCCTCGGGGCTGTCACTGGCCGGGATCGGTTCGGCCTTCTGGGGGCTGGTGGCCGGTGGCATCTGCCTGCTGGTGCTGCGACCCGCGCGCGCCTGAGCCGGCTCAGGGATCCAACAGGAAGGACAACGCACCGATCACCACGATGTAAATGGCCATGCCGACCAGTACCGCCGACCAGCGGGTACCGCCCAGGCCAGCCAGTGCGGCGTGCTGCGCGGGCGCGTCACCGGGATGGCGTGCCTCGGCCAGCGCGATCATCCGCTGGGTATGCCGCAGATACAGGTGATTGCCCACCGAACCGGCCGCGACGCTGGCCCCCAGGGTGATCACCAGCGATACGCTGTCGCTGACATCGATCAGGGTTTCCAGGATGGACAGGACGGTGAGCGCGCCGATCCACATGGCCGCCACCGCATACATGCGGCGGTACAGCATCCAGAACGCGCCAAACAGGAAGGCGGGCCAGTTCCAGGCGGTGGTGCTGGCCGCCGTGCCGTCGGCTGTGAGGTCCAGGCGCCACTTGCGGCGATACACCGGGAAGTTGGCGCCGACGAAGGCGGCATACGCCTGTTGGCCCGCCGCCAGGGGTTCCTGCACAGGCAGGGCGGTGGAATCGAAGGCCGACGCCGGCGCAGCGTAGGGATCCTGCGGCCGCTCGACCGGCGTCGGCGCGGGCACCGCCAGATCGGCCACGCCATGCAGGGGCTGCCACTGGGCCATGCCCTGGCGCCAGACCAGCGTGTCGGCGGTGATCTGGCCCTGCGCAAGCAGCTGCTGCAGCTGCGCGGCGGGCACCGGTCCCTGACGCTGCTGCTGGTGATCGGCGTAGTACCACGGGGTATCGGACATGACTCGTTCCTTGAGGGAAAGGCACCGGTTCGCCCGTCCGGGCGTCCGGCTGACGGATTACAGGGGGAGTACGCGGAAGGTCTGGGTGAGCGTGTGGCTGGCGCCGGCAGGCAGGGTGACCACGTCCGGGCCGGCGTTGGCGGCCTCCAGGCAGACGTAGTTGCGCCAGCCTGCACCGACGTCGGCCATGCCGGCCGCCCCCGCCTGGCCCGGGTTCCAGGCCACCAGCGAGCGGCTGCCCTGGGTGGTGATTTCGATGCGCCGCTTCAGGCCCGGATCCTTGAGTACGTAACGGCCGGCGGCGCCGGTATAGATGCGGTCGCTGCGGCCGGGATCGCGCGGGTCGCGCAGGTTCCAGTCGCCCTGCTGCACGCGCGGGGTGGCGTAGTTCTCGAACTTGTCCAGATAGGTGAGGCCGTCCAGCCCCTGTACGTCCACGGCCGTGGCGTCGTCCACCCGGAAGTAATTGTGCAGGGCCTGGGTGAAGCTGACCGCTTGGCTGCCGGTGTTCTCGGTGATCAGGCGCTGCTCAAGCGTGCGGCCGATGCGCAGCTGCATGGTCAGGCGCAGGGCCAGGTTGTCCAGCGGCGGCGGGGCCAGGGTGAGCAGCACAGTGCCGTCGGCCTCGCGGCGCGCCTCCTTCAGTGTCCATGCCACGTTGCGCACGAACCCATGCGAGGGCACGTCGGTGCCCTGCCCCTGTCGCCCGAAGTACGGCCAGCACACCGGGCTGCCGCCGCGGATCGGGGTGGGCAGCGCCTGCGCGCTGGGTGACAGCCACAGGAGGTCCTGGCCGCCCTTGGGGACATAGGACAACAGCTGCCCGCCGAACACCGCGATGGCCGCGCTGGCAAACGGGGTGTCCACCTTCCAGGCAGGGAAGCCCTGCACGGTGCCCAGGCTCAGGCCCTCGACCTTGGGCAGGGCGGCGCTGGGGCCGGCCGGGGACTGCACCAGGCGGGCGTGGTTGGGCGGCAGGGTGAACACGGTGGATGCGGGCATGGCAGTCGGGGAGATGGAGGTGGGAGGCGCACTGCGCAAGGCAGTGAGGATGCGTTGGCCGGCACGGCCATCGGTGGTGGCCCAGCCGAGGCGCTGCTGCTCGACCTGGATGGCGCGGCGGGTAGCGGTGCCCACCATGCCGTCGGCGGCACCGATGTCGTGGCCGCGGGCCAGCAGCAGGCTCTGCAGTTCGCGACGCTCGCGGCGGCCGATGCCGGGGTCGTCGGTGGGCCACGCCGCCACGGTGCCCGCACCGCCGCGCAGGCGGTCGGCCAGGGTGGCGATGGCCAGTGCATAGCTTTCGGCGGCGTTGTAGGCGTAGATCGCGTCGTAGTTGCGGAACACCAGCCAGGCCGGCCCTTTGGCGCCGGTAGGCAGCAGCAGCGCGGCGTTGCTGTCGTCGGGCAGGCCGGCCGGGGCCAGCGCACCGCCGCCGACCGGGGCGATGCCCAGTGCGCGCCAGCTGGCCAGCGGTTTGCGCTGGGTGCGCCCGGCCAACGCCGGGTTGAACCCGGCGGGAAGGCGGACTTCGATGCCCCACGGCTGGCCGGTGCGCCAGCCGGCCTTGGCCAGGTAGTTGGCGGTGGAGGCCAGGGCATCGGGAATGCTGGCCACCAGGTCACGCCGACCATCGCCGTCCCCGTCCACGGCGATACGCGCGTAGGTGGACGGCATGAACTGGGTGTGGCCGAAGGCACCGGCCCAGGAGCCGGTGAGGCCTTCAGCCTGCAGGTCGCCGGCGTCGAGCAGCTTGAGCAGGGCGAGCAGTTCGCCGCGGAAGAACGGCTGGCGGCGCCCATTGCATGACAGCGTGGCCAGCGACTGCAGCAGCGGGCGCTTGCCGAACACGCGGCCGTAATCGCTCTCCACGCCCCACACCGCCACGATGGTGGCCGGGTCGACGCCGTACTGGGTGGACACCCGGTTCAACAGGTCACGGTGCTCGAGCAGACGCGCGCGTCCGTCGTCGACGCGCTGACTGTCGACCAGCGCGGCCAGGTAGTCCCACAGCGGCGTGGTGAATTCCGGTTGCGCGTCGAGCAGCGGCAGCACGCTCAGGTCGGGGGTCAGGCCGGCAGTGAAGCGCGCAAAACCCGCCGCGCTGATGCCCTGCTTGGTCGCCTGCGGCTGCAGGGTGGCCAAGCAGCGGTCGAAATCGTCCTGCGGTGCGGCCGCGACCGAAGCACTGGCCAGGCAGAGCGCGCCGAGCAGCCAGCGGAGGGAAGACCTCATTGGCGGGAATCCTTGCAGCCAAGTGAAGCAACATCATAGCGGCACGCTGCGGTGTGCCGGCGGGGAACGGTCGTTTCAGGCAGCCTGCAGCAGGCGCAGACCGAACGCCGGCGCGCTGGCGGTCCAGCCGGCACACACGCGCAACCCGGCCCGGGCGGCCAGTGCCGCGAACGAGGCCTCGGTGTACTTGTGGCTGTATTCCACGGTCATCGCTTCGCCTTCGGCGAAATCGAATGTGCGGCCGGCCACCTCAACCCGCTGCGCACGGGTACTGACCAGATCGGTTTCGATGCGCAGCCGTTCCACGCTGTAACGCGCGCGATGCTGGAAGCCGTCGAGATCGAAGGTGCTGCCGATCTCGCGGTTGAGCCGGGCGAGCAGGTTCATGGTGAAGGCGGCCGTGACACCGGCGGCGTCGTTGTAGGCCGCTTCGATCAACGCGGGGTCCTTGTGCAGGTCGATGCCGATCAGGGCCAGCCCCTGCGTGCCCATGGTCTGGCGCATCGCCTGCAGCAGCGCGACCGCGTCGGGTTCGGCGAAGTTGCCCAGCGTGGAACCCGGGAAGAACAGCAGCCGGCGTGCGGGTTCGCGCTGCGGCTCGGGCAGCTGCACCGGGCGGGTGAAGTCGGCGCAGACCGGCAGCATTTCGATGTCCGGCAGGGCCACGGCCAGCCGCGCGATGCTGGCCAGCAGGGCGGCGCGCGAGATTTCGATGGGCGTGTAGGCCACCGGGTCGGCGAGCGCGTGCAGCAGCAATTCGGTCTTGCGGCCGCTGCCGCTGCCCAGTTCGACCACGTGCAGGCGCGGGCCGACCACGCCGGCGATGTCGGCGGCGCAGTCCTGCAGCAGCTGCAGTTCGGTGCGCGTGGGGTAGTACTCGGGCTGGCGGGTGATCTGCTCGAACAGCGCCGAGCCGCGGGCGTCGTAGAAGTACTTGGAGGGCAGCTGCCGGGGCCGGGTGGACAGGCCCTGCAGGATGTCGGCGGTGATCCGGGCGCGATCGGGCTGCAGGTCGGTGAGCGCCTCGAGCGCGTCGGTGACGGTGCTCATGCCGGGTCCCGCGCCAGGCGCACGCCGGAGAACTGCCAGCGCGCCGAGGGCGCGAAGAAGTTGCGGTAGCTGGCGCGTACGTGCGCGTCGGGGGTGGCGCAGCTGCCGCCACGCAGGATCCATTGGCCGTTCATGAATTTACCGTTGTACTCGCCGAGGTTGCCGGCGAAGGGGCGAAAGCCCGGATAGGCACCGTAGGCGCTGCTGGTCCATTCCCAGACATCGCCGAACAGCTGCAGGAGGGCGTGGTCGCCTGCCGGGGCGCCGCGCGGGTGGAGGTGGTCGGCGTCGGCGAAGTGGCCGTGGGACGGGACGCCGGCGGCGGCCGCTTCCCATTCGAACTCGGTGGGCAGCCGCGCGCCCTGCCAGCGGGCGTAGGCGTCGGCTTCGAAATAGCTGAGGTGGCAGACCGGTGCATGCGGGTCCAGCGGGCGCCAGCCGCCCAGGGTGAACTCGCGCTCCAGCGCGTCATCCCAGTACAGCGGGTGCTGCCAGCCTTCGGCCTGGCACAGCGCCCAGCCCTCGCTCATCCACAGGCCCACCTCGGCATAGCCGCCGGCCGCGATGAACTGCCGGTACTCGGCATTGCTGACCGGGCGGTTGGCCAGGGCATGGGCCGGGACCAGAACGCGATGCACGGGCGATTCGTTGTCATAGGCGAACGCGGCATGGGCGGGCCAGGCGGGCGCACCGATCTCGACGATCTGCTCGGGGCTGTCCTGCCAACGCAGCGGCGTGGCGGTGGCCTGCGCGTGGGCGAGGTCGTCGCGGTACGCCGGCTGCAACGGGTTGCACCACAGCGCGTGCTTGATGTCGGTGAGCAGCAGCTCCTGGTGCTGCTGCTCGTGATGCAGGCCCAGCAGCAGCTGGTGGCAGGCCTGCGGCGCGAGCGCGTCGGCCTGCAGCAGGGCGATCACCTGCGCATCGACCCGGGCACGGTAGTGCAGCACCTGCTCCAGCGAGGGACGCGAGAGCAACCCGCGCTGCGGACGCGCGTGCGCCGGACCGATGCTCTGGTAGTAGCTGTTGAACAGATAATGCCACTCGGCATTGAACGGGACGTGGCCGGGCTGGCTGGCCAGCACGAAGCGTTCGAAAAACCAGGTGGTATGGGCCAGGTGCCATTTGCTGGGGCTGGCGTCGGGCATGCTCTGCACCATCGCATCCTCGGCGCTCAGCGGTGCCGCCAGCGCAACGCTGCGCGCGCGGATGCCGGCGTAACGCGCCGCAAGTGCAGCGGCAGGGGATGTGGCGGCGGGCGGTGGCGAGGCGACGGCGGTGTTCATCGCGGTCAGGATCGACCAGCGCTGGTGAGCGGGACGTCATGGGAAGGCTCACGTGGCGTGACACGCTCAAGTTGAATACGCAGCGGCCGCTACCGGGAAGACCATTGCCTGCGTGGCCCGGTTTGCACCTGCAGCCCTGGCGCGCCGGCCTGCTTTCGTGGAACCGTTCTTGCCCAGTCACCCGCTACGCCAGCCCGGCCATTACCTGTTCCTGTTGCCTGCCCTGCTGGTAGGCGTCGGGGTGTGGTCGGCCACGCCGGCCGACGAGGTGGGCAGTGCGATGCACCGCATCCTGCCGCTGGTGCTGACCTGCCTGGGCACCGGCCTGGGCCTGGTCTACAACCGGGTGCGTGCGGTGTGCCTGCTGCTGGCGATCGCGCTGGCCTTTGCCGTGCTGCACGGGCTGGTGGGCAGCTTCCTCAATACCGGCGCGGTCAGTGCGCTGACGCCGCTGGTGTTCCATGCGGTGTCGCTGTGGCTGCCGCTGCTGTTTGCGTTGCACGGGCTGTGGCCCGAGCGCGGCAGGATGCGCCAGGACCTGCTGCTGCGCGGCATCGTCAGTGGCATGGCCGTGGGCGTCTTCGCGCTGCTGGCGGCGCAGGGCCCGCAGGGCATGCACGACCTGCTGTCGAACCATCACTGGCCCTGGTTGCCGACCGGCTGGAGCCGCCTGGCCCAGGTGCCGACGGTTGCCTTCGTGGTGGCCCTGCTTGGGCTGGCGGTGCAGGCGCTGCGTCAACCACGCCCGCTGCATACGGCGATGCTGGTGGCCCTGCTGGTGGTCTGGGCGATGCTGCCGCGGGTGTTCCTGTCGCCCGCCCTGCTACCGGCGTTGGCTAGCACGGCCTTGCTGCTGCTGGTGTCGGCGATGCTGCAGGAGTCCTTCCACATGGCCTACCGCGATGAACTCACCGGCCTGCCCGGGCGGCGGGCGCTGAACGAGTGCCTGCAGCGGGTGGGCGCCACCTACACGATCGCGATGGTGGACGTGGACCACTTCAAGCGCTTCAACGATACCCATGGCCACGACAACGGCGATGACGTGCTGAAGCTGGTGGCCGCGCGACTGGCCGGCGTGGGCGGTGGCGGGCGGGCGTTCCGCTACGGTGGCGAAGAGTTCGCGCTGGTGTTCCTGGACCGCCCTGCCCCGGCGTGCGTGGACGCGGTGGAAGCGGTCAGGGCCACCGTGGAAGGTACGCGCCTGCAGCTGCGCGACCGCGCCGCGCGGGTCCGCGACGATGCGGTCGGACGCTTGCAGCGCGGCCGCGGCGGCGCCGGCACGGTGGTGCAGGTGACGGTGAGCATCGGCATGGCCGACAGCCGGGTGGGCGACAGCCCGCAGGCGGTGCTGAAGGCGGCCGACCAGGCGCTGTACGCGGCCAAGGACGCCGGGCGCAACTGCGTACGCGCGCACGGCCAGCAACGGCCGGTGGCGGTGCGCAGCCGCGAGGCGGCTCAGGGCAGCGCGTCGAGGTAGAACCAGCGGCCGTCTTCGCGGACGAAGCGGCTGTGTTCCAACATTTTGACCGCACTGCCGCCGCCCACCTTGTAGCGGGCGGTGAACTTGACCTGGGCGTGGTCCGGGTCGGGGGTGGTGTGCGTATGGATTGTGAGGCCCAGCCAGCGGGTGCGCTGGGCGGGCGCTTCGTCCAGCGACAGTTCTTCCGGGCGCGTGGACCGATGCCAGCTGGCCAGCAGGTAGTCCGGCAGCTGCTTTACGTAGGCGCTGTAGCGCGAACGCATCAGGGCTTCGGCATCGGGTGCGGCGGCGCCTGCGTGGTAGAGGCCGCAGCAGGCGGTGTAGGCCAGCGGGCGGCCGCAGGGACAGGGGTCGGGTGTGGTCATGGCGGTATTGTCGCGCGTTTGGGTGGGTACGCCGTGGGGGTTGGGGCGGTGGATTCACCGTGGGTGCCGACCGTTGGTCGGTACGTGCGCGCGGCGGTGGACGGCAGCCGACCAACGGTCGGCTCTAGGTGGTGTCGGGGCGGTCGGTAAGGCAGCCGACCAACGGTCGGCTCTACCCGGTGTGGGGGGGCGGGCGTATGCTTGCGCGCCTTGTGTCGCGAAGTTGCTGCCGTGCTCGAGCTGGTTCCCCCTGAGCTGTTGTGGTTGGTGGCGATCGCCTTCATCGCCGGTCTGGTCGATGCCGCGGTCGGTGGCGGTGGGCTGGTGCAGTTGCCGGGTCTGTTCACGGTGCTGCCGCAGCACACGCCGGCGATGCTGTTTGGCACCAACAAGTTCAGTTCGATGTTCGGGACCGGTGCGGCCGCGTGGCGCTATGCGCGCAATGTGCGCTTCCCGTGGCGGCCGGTGCTGTTCGCGGCGGGCACGGCGTTCGTGTTTTCCTTCGCCGGGGCCACGGCGGTAAGCCTGTTGCCCAAGGACGCGGTGCGCCCGCTGGTGCTGGTACTGCTGGTGGCGATGCTGGGCTACACGTTGTGGAAGAAGGACTTCGGCGCCCTGCACCGGCCGCGCGAGATCGGCCGCAAGGAGCTGGGCACGGCGCTGGCGATCGGGGCGGTGATCGGCTTCTACGACGGCTTCTTCGGCCCGGGCACCGGCAGTTTCCTGATCTTCCTGTTCGTCCGCTTCTTCGGGCTGGACTTCCTGCGCGCCTCGGCGGCGTCGAAGGTGGTGAACCTGGCCACCAACGTGGCGGCCATCTCGTTCTTCGTGCCGACCGGCAACATCCTGTGGCTGTTCGCCCTGCCGATGGCCGCAGCCAACATCATCGGCTCGGTGGTGGGCACGCGACTGGCGCTGCGTGGCGGCACGCCGTTCATCCGCAAGCTGTTCGTGGGCCTGGTGGTGGTGCTGATCGCGCGGATGGGGTGGGATACGTTCGGCGGGTGACGCGTGGCGTTGGGGGATCGCGTAGAGCGGGGCTCTGCCCCGCTGCGGTTGGTGCGGACGTGGTCCGGGAGCAGCCGACCAACGGTCGGCTCTACCAGGGGTGCGCGCAGCCGACCAACGGTCGGCTCTACCGGGGTGCGCTTAGGCGTCCTGCTGGCGGCTGCGTTCGGGCAGCTTCAGGCGCTTGGCCTCTTCGTCGTACTCGATCAGCAGTACGCCGGAGTCGTGGCGGCCGCTGATTTCGACGAAGCAGGCGCCGCCGATGAACGGCTCGAGCGTCATCACCGACTTCAACGGCGTGGCCACCACCATCTGGAAGCCGAAGTTCTCGAAGATGTTCATCGCCAGCGCGGTGAACTCGTTGTCGGCCTTGTCGAACGCTTCGTCCAGCACCACGGCGGCATAGCTGGGCAGCTGGCTTTCGGCGCCGCCCAGCTGGTAGCGCAGTGCCGCGGCCAGGCAGGTGGTGGCCAGCTTCTGCCGCTGGCCGCCGGACTTGCCGGCGCCACTGCGGTAGATCTCCACCTGCTGGCGGGTGGCCGCATCCAGCTCGACGCCGATGAACTCCACATGCAGGCGCACGTCGAGCACGTTCTCGCGCCAGCGCCGGTCCTCGCCTTCCTGCGAGCCCAGCCGCTTGACCAGTTCGCGCAACACGGCGAACTGTGCCTCGGCCACGTCGCGTTCTTCGGTCTGGTGGTGCGACAGCACTTCGCGCAGCTGCTGGTGGAACTCCAGGACCTCCGGCAGGCGCCGGTCGCTGAGCTCGATGGTGAGCAGGGTGCCGCGGTTGAACGGCACCTGCTCCAGCGAGGCGTTGACCTCGTCCAGGCGCTGGCCGATCGACTTGCGGGCCTCGGCGCTGTGCCGCTGCAGGGCCAGCAGGTTGTTCTTGCTCTGGTTCTGCAGCAGGTCGAAGAAGCGCTCTTCGTGCTGCGGCAGGCCATCGCGTTCCAGGCGCTGCAGGCGGGCCAGGAAATCGTCGGCCGAGGCGACCGACGCGGTGAAGTCGCCGGATTCCTCCGGCCATGCCTGGGCGAAGCGCCGGAAACAGGCCACCAGCTGCGTCTCGACACGGTGGACGTCGTGCTGTGAGGCGGCGAGGCTTTCGTTGATGCCCTTGCTGATCTCGCGCATGTGCGCTTCCAGCGTTTCCAGGCTCAGCCCACCCAGCGCGTCCAGACGGCGCTGCAACCCGGCTTCCTGGGTCGCCCCGAGTGCCGGCAGTACCAGGGCGCGGCTGCGCTGGCGCTGGGCGTCGAGCTTGTCGCGTTCGCGGGCGTGCTGGGCAAGTTCGACGCGGGTGTCTTCGTAGGTGCGGCGGGCCTGCGCGATGTCCGCGCGGGCCTGGTCGATCTGCTGGGCCAGGCGGGCCAGGTCGGCGTTGCCTTCCTTCAGCTCGTGCAGCGAAGCGGCAATGTCGTCCAGGCGCTGGGTCGCGGTTGCGACGTCCACTTCCTCCCACACGAAGTTGACCAGCTGGTTGCAGGCCAGGCGACGGTCGTTGTCGCGGTCGCGCTGGCTGCGCAGCCGGACAACGTCTTCGTCGCACGCGGCGATGCGTTGCGCCAGTTCCTGCGCTTCCTTGCGGAACAGCGCCAGCTTTTCGGTGTTGCTGAAGCCCAGCAGCCAACGGCGACGGTCGCTGATGGAATTGCGGTCGTCCTTCTCGAAGCGGTCGCCGGGGTGCTTGACCTGGCCTTCGCGGGAGATGCCGCGATCGACATCGCGCAGCTGCTTGGCCTCCACGCACTCGTAGTCGTAGCGCTTGCCCAGCTCGCGGCGCAGCCACGATTCGAACACGCTGTCGCGGAACTCCAGCTTGTGCAGCAACGAACGCGCGGAGGGTTCGCGGGCGATGGCATCGTCATTGCGGCGCACGCGGTAGTAGGTCAACCGCATGCCAAGGTGGGTGCGATTCACCCACGCGTTGACCTCGTTGTAGTGCTTGTCTTCCACCAGCAGCGACTGCGCGAAGCCAAACAGCACGCGCTCGATCGCACCCTGCCACGCGCCCTGCTCCTGGCGGACCTGGATCAGTTCGCCCACGAACGGCAGCGCCGCTTCGGGCACGCCGGTTTCTTCGGCCAGGCGGCTGCGCAGTTTCTGCAGCGGGGCGGGAATGCTCGACGGATTGCGCTCCATCGCCTCCAGTTCGGCGCGGACATCGCCGAAGCGGCGCGTATCGTCCTGCTTGCCGGCCAGGCGTTCGGTGATGGCATCGTCCAGCGCGGCCGCGGCCTGCTGGCGATTGTCCAGCTCGCCCTGGGCGCGGGCGATCAGCTGGGCGAAGCCGTGCGCATCATCGGGCACCGTCTCCTGCAGCTTCTCTGCCGCCTGCCGGGCCTGGTCATGCTTGGCCTGGCGGCGGTCGCGCTCGGCCTGGGCACGGCCTTGCTCGCGTTCCAGTTCTTCGATGCGCTCGCCGCCCTGCTGGCGCCGCTGCAGCTCCAGCCCGGCCAGGTGTTCTTCGTGGTTGCCCAGCGTCTGGCGGCGCTGGGTTTCTTCGCCCAGCAGCCCGCGGTGGCGCACGTCGATGTCGTGCAGGCGCTTTTCCAGCAGCTGCTGCAGGCGCGATTCGCGGAAGCTGTCCAGCCCGAGCTTCAGGGTTTCCTCATCGGCGCGCTGCAGGTTCATCGCCTTCAGCTCGGCGTGCAGCGCACGCGCGGGCAGCAGGGTTTCCACCTGGCGGCGGGCGGTAACCACCGACTTATGGGCGCCATCGAGTTCGGCGAAGTCGCTGACCAGCCGTTCGGAGGCGTCGAACGTCTTGGGCGTGTCCAGCATGAAGTCGCGCAGGAAGACGTTGAGGTCGCCCAGGTTCTTGGCCGACTGCGTCTTGTGCAGCAGGCGCAGCGCCATTTCATTGTCGATGCCCAGCAGGTGCCGGAAGCGCTCGGCGTAGCCGACGAAGCTGTCGAAGTGATGCACGTCGCCCAGGCGCTGCTTGAGCTTGCGCAGGTCCAGGTCGAAGCCGCCCAGGTCCTTGGCGATGTCGAACGGCCGCTCGGCGATCAGGTAGTGCTTGCGCACGTCAGCGGCGGCCGCGCCGTTGCCGGCGATCCAGAACAGGCGCACCAGGCTGACCACGCGGCCATCGCCGGCGCGGTACTCGAGCACCAGCGCGGTCCAGGTGGCACCCTTGCGCAGGTACTGGGTGGCGATTTCACCGGTGCCCCGGTCCTGCTGGTCGGCCCACGCGCCGCGCACGTAGGACACCAGGTTGCGGTCGCGGCCACTGCGTTCGGCTTCGCGCGCGGCGGCGTTGAAATCGACGATCGACGGCGGTACCAGCATGGCCGACATGGCATCGAGCAGGGTCGACTTGCCCGAGCCCGAGCGGCCGACGAACAGGAAGCCGCGCTCGGCGATCGGCACTTCGGTCAGGCCGTTGAAGGTGCCCCAGTTGTGCACCTGCAGGCGGCGCATGCGGAACTGCTGCAGCCGCGGATCGGGCAGCCCGTCGTTGAACAGGGCGGGGGTGTGCTTGGAAATGGCCATGCGTTATCGGTGGTCCGTTCAGGCTTTTGCTGCGGGGGTGTCGCGCAACTGGCGGTACACGTTGGACAGCGCGGAGACGTCTTCGGCGGAGAACAGCAGCTTCAATGCCGGCGACACTTCGTGGCGGTCGTCCTGGCCGGCAAGGCGGGTCAGGATGTGGTTTTCCTTCATCTTCTGCACCGCCGCGGCCACGCGACGATTGAAGCCGGCGCGGTCGGTGGAGAGGTTCTTTTCGTAGATGGCCAGGGCCTCGGCCATCTCGGTGTCAGCCACCACTGCGCGGTTGCCGCGCGCATCGGCCTCGGCCAGCTGCTGGCGCAGGTACAGCAGCAGCACCGAGTCGATGAAGGTCAACGGCGAGCTGCGCAGGAGCACCGGTGCGTCGATGTCTTCGGTGTCGGCCTGGCGGGTGAAGGCCACGCCGCTGTCGCGGTCCAGCACCAGTTCCAGGAACAGGTCGGCCAGCGCCGAGCGGATGGCCGCCTCGCTGCGGATCAGGGCCGGCCACAGCTTGGCGTGGCGCAGCTGGTCGATGCTGGGGCCGATCAGCAGCTGGCACAGCGCGCGGCGCCCATCCAGCGGCAGCCGCCCGGTGTCGCCCAGGTAGAACACGTCATTGCTCCGCCGCGGCAGAGGCGTTACCACCACCGGTTCGGCGTCGTGATCGTCTGCGGCGCCATCGGTGGGGGCGACGTCATGGGAATCTTCATGCCAGTTCATGGCGTTTCTCCTGGGTGAACCAAACCAGCGGGATGCGGGCGCGTCGCCACTGTCCATCGCCGCCACGCCAATGGGCGGTTTCCTGTTCGCCGTCCACCACGGTGCCGTGGCGGGTGCCCAGCGACAGGTAGCCGATCACGCTGCCCAACCCCTGCGGCGCTTCGCGCTGCGACAGGGCCTGGGCGATGCTCAATTTCGGTTGCGCGCCCAGCAGTTCGTGCAGGTCGCGGCGCAGGGTGCGGAAGTCGATTTCCGACGACGCCACCAGGTCGCCGACGCTTTCCAGGCTGATGCTGGCCGCGTCGTTGCGCTGCACGCTGCCGTCCACCTGCGCGCTGCGCGGGTCGTGCAGCTTCCACTGCGACCACGAGCGCAGGCGGCTGGTGGTGAGCTGCAGGTCGCGGCCGATCGGGCGCTGGGCGGAGAATTCGTCGCGCAGCGCCAGCGCTTCGGACTGGGCCTGCTTGAGCAGCTGGTTGAGCCGGCGCTGTTCCAGGTAGCCCCGGCTCTGCACGAACCCGCGCAGGCTGCGCGCGAAGTGCTGCAGCACGTCGTGGACCTGGCCGCCGCGGTCGAGCATGGTGCCGGTGAAGCCGCGCAGGAAGGCGCGCTCGTTGCGGTCCAGCTTGCGCGCGAAGCCACGTGCCAGCACGGCCTCCAGCGCGGCGTCGAGCTGGGCGCTCTGCTCGGCATCGTTGAGCAGGCGCCAGAACGCCTGGAAGCTGCGCCCGGCATCGCTGTCGCCGATCACATCCACGCCCTCGAACAACCGGGAGAGTACGTCGCCGCGCTCGCTTTCGTCGTCGATGATGCGTTCGCGGAATTCGCGGTTGAGGCGCTCGAAGTCGTCGCGCACGCGGCGGAAGTCTTCGGTGAGGTCGTCGGCCAGGCCGATGATCTGGCGCGCACGTTCCAGCGCGCGCTTGCCATCCAGCGCCACCACCCGGCCCTCGCCCACCCGCGCGATCTCCGCGTCGATGCGGTCGCGTTCGTCGCGCAGTGCCGACAGCCGCGCATCCGGGTTGGATTCGGTCTGCGCGGCCAGCTGCGAGAGCTGCTCGATCACCAGCGCCAGGCGGCTTTCGGTAGCGGCCACGCGGCTCTGCTCCAGGCTGTCGGCGAACCGGATGGCCTGCAGCGCCTGGGTGGACAGCTCGTACTGCTCCTGGTCGGCGCCGTCGGGCAGGCGCCGCTCCAGCCAGCCCTGGGCCAGCCAGTGGGCGATGTAGGCCTGGGCGGTGCGCGGCAGCTCACGCGAGAGTTCCTCGCCGTTGAGCTGGTCCAGCGCGCGCTGCAGGCGTTCATGCAGGGCGGCGGCCGGCAGCGTGCGCTCGCCGTCCATCAGCAGGCTCTGCAGCAGGCCGATGATTTCCGGGGCGTTGGCCGCGGCCAGCAGCTTCCACTGGGGCTGTTCGCGCAGGGTGCGGTAACGGGTGATGCGTTCGCGGTGCTTCATGCAGCCAGGACATCCGGAAGAACACCGCGCGGCCGGACGCCGCGCAGCAGGAAGGGAACCGGCCCGGCACGATGGTGCCGGGCGCGCGGCAGGTTCAGCGCTTGCCGCCCACTTCGATGAAGCGCAGGAACTCGGCGCGGGTGCGGGCGTCCTCGCGGAAGCTACCCAGCATCTTGGAGGTGACCATGCTGACGCCGCGCTTGTGGATGCCGCGGGTGGTCATGCACTCGTGCGCACCTTCCACCACCACGCCCACGCCCACCGGCTGCAGCACGTCCTGGATGCACTGGGCGATCTGCGCGGTCATCTTTTCCTGCACCTGGAAGCGGCGTGCGTAGGCTTCGACCACGCGGGCCAGCTTGCTGATGCCCACCACCTTGCCGGCCGGCAGGTAGCCCACGTGCACGCGGCCGATGATCGGGGCCATGTGGTGCTCGCAGTGGCTTTCGTACTCGATGTCGCGCAGCACGATCAGTTCGTCGTAGCCGGCCACTTCCTCGAAGGTGCGCTCCATGTAGGCGCGCGGGTCGTCGCGGTAGCCGCTGAACCAGTCGCCGTAGGCTTCGGCCACGCGCCGCGGGGTATCCAGCAGGCCTTCGCGGGTGGGGTCTTCACCGGCCCAGCGCAGCAGGGTGCGCACGGCCGATTCGGCATCGGCCTGGGTGACCGGGGTGGCGTCGTTGTCTTTCTTGCTCATTACATACAGCACCCGAAGGGGGGCGAGCATCGTACCCGACAGAGCCCTCGGGCGTCCCACGCCACCGGCCCGGGACGCGCCCCGGCGGGCCCGGCGTTGGGCCGCGGTTGGGCTGGGGGTATTGATAGGATGGAAATTAGTAGTATCCTATCGATCTGCCATGAAACGTACCCTCGACGAACGTACCCAGCTGCAGATGCAGCTCAGCTCCGGCCTGCTTTACGCAGGGCGGCAGTGGCAGCGCCTGGCCGACCAGGCCTTGGGCAGCTACGGCATTTCCGCGGCGTGCACCATGCCGCTGCTGATGATCGGGCGCGCCGGCGGGGGTATCCGCCAGGTGACCCTGGCCCAGCAGCTGGGCATGGAAGGTCCGTCCCTGGTGCGCCTGCTGGACAAGCTCTCGGCCAGCGACCTGGTCCGCCGCGAGTGCGATGCCAGCGACCGCCGCGCCAACCTGCTGTGGCTTACCGACAAGGGCGAAGCGCTGGTAAGCCAGCTGGAGACCCAGCTGATCGGGCTGCGCCAGGACGTGTTCGGTGAACTGTCCGTGGACGAACTGCGCACCGTGCTGAAGCTGTGGCAGCTGCTGGCCGACGCTGCCGACCGCGTGACGTAAGCGTTGCCCCGTTGTACCGCCCGGTGTCGTGCTGCGACGGCATGACGTACGACGACCAACGGTCGTCGCCTACCTTTCTCCAGTGAACCCTTTGCCTCGATGTACGGTGAATTCAGTCTCTATGGTGTGTTTGTCCCGACCCTGCTCGGGCTGATGCTGCTGGCCTACCTGCTCAAGAGCGGGCTGCGCCTGGTCCTGCAGCGCACCGGCGCCTACCGCCACATCTGGCACCCCGCCCTGTTCAACCTGGCCGTGTACGTGATCGTGCTCGGCGGGTTGTTTTCCCTGATGCGTTGGATGCAATCGTGAACAAGATCCTCAAGCAGACATTCCCGGTCGTGTTGACCGTCGTGGCGGTGCTCGCCGCCGTGCTGGTGCTGCGCCACCTGTGGGCGTACTACATGGACGAGCCGTGGACGCGCGATGCGCATGTCAGCGCCGACGTGGTGCAGGTGGCGCCGGACGTGTCCGGGCTGGTGGAGGCAGTGAAGGTGGCCGACAACCAGCCGGTCACGCGCGGGCAGGTGCTGTTCGTGGTGGACCGCGCCCGTTACCAGATCGCGCTGGAGCAGGCCCAGGCCGCACTGGGCGAACGCCGCGCCACGCTGGAGCAGCTGCGCCGCGAGATCGCCCGCGACCGCAGCCTGTCCGACCTGGTGGCCGCCGAGGACGCCGAAGTGCGCCGGGCCAAGCTGCAGGCCGCGCAGGCCTCGATGGCCACCGCGCAGGCTGCCGTGGACCTGGCCAAGCTCAATCTGGCCCGCACCGAAGTGCGCAGCCCCAGCGATGGCCACGTCAACGACCGCACCGTGCGCGTCGGCGACTACGTCACGGCCGGGCGCCCGGTCATCGCGGTGCTCGATACCGGCTCGTTCCGGGTCGATGGCTACTTCGAGGAAACCCGCCTGCGCGGCGTGCATGCCGGGCAGAAGGTGGACATCCGCCTGATGGGCGAGGCGCAGCCGCTGCAGGGCCACGTGCAGAGCATCGCCGCCGGCATCGAGGACCGCTACCGCAGCGAGGGCAGCAGCCTGCTGCCCAACGTGACCCCGGCCTTCGACTGGGTGCGGCTGGCCCAGCGCATCCCGGTGCGCATCCATATCGACCACATCCCGGCCGGCGTGAACCTGATTGCCGGGCGCACCGCCACCGTCACCATCCAGCCCGATGCGGCCCAGCCGACGCCGGCACGACCGGCACAGGCGGCGTTGTGAGCCGCCCTGCCCTGCACCGCATCGCACTGGGGCTGGCGCTGACCACGCTGGCGGCGTGCACGACCGTGGGCCCGGACTACGCCGTGCCTGCAGGGTCGGTGTTCCAGCGGCCGGAGGCCAATGCCGCCTTCATCGACACCGGCAACCCGCAGGTGGCCGCCGGCGCCGAACTGCCCGCGCGCTGGTGGGAGCTGTACCAGGACGACACCCTCAACGCTCTGGTGCAGCAGGCGCTGCGCGACAACGTGGAACTGAAGGTGGCCGATGCCAACCTGCGCCGCGCCGCCGCCGTGTACGAACAGGCGCTGGACGCCGGTGGCTTCGAATACGAGGCCGACGCCGGGGTGAGCCGCGCGCAGCTGTCGGCCGAGTCGTTCCTGCTGGAACACGAACTGCCGCCGATCAATCTGGCCGACGGCAAGTTCGCGGTGTCCTACCAGTTCGATCTGTTCGGCAAGCTCAAGCGCGCCTCCGAGGCCGCGCACGCCGACGAACAAAGCGTGGCCGCCGCGCTCGACTTGGCCCGCGTGTCGCTGGTGGCCCAGGTGGCCGGCAGCTACGTGGAGATCTGCCACGCCAACCATGAGCTGCACGTGGCCGAGCACTCGCTGCAGCTGCAGCACCGCAGCCGCGAGGTGACCCAGCGGCTGATCAACGCCGGCCGTGGCACCCCGCCGGAACTGGCCCGCGCCAACGCCCAGGTGGCGATGCTGCAGGCCGCGCTGCCGCCGCTGCACGCGCACCGCCAGGCCGCCGAATACCAGCTGGCCGCCCTGCTCGGCCGCACGCCGGGGCGACTGCCCGACGGCGTAGCCGACTGCAGCCAGGCCCCGACCCTGGCCCAGCCGCTGCCGGTGGGCGATGGCCGTGCGCTGCTGGCACGCCGCCCGGACGTGCGCCAAGCCGAACGCCGGCTGGCCGCCGCCACCGCGCGCATCGGCGTGGCCACCGCCGAGCTGTACCCGGACATCCGCCTGGGGGCGTCGGTCGGCGCGGCCGGCCTGCTTGAGGATTTCGGCCAGCCGCTGACCCAGCAGTGGTCGATCGGCCCGCTGATCTCCTGGACGCTGCCGTCCTCGGGCACGCATGCGCGCATCCACGCCACCGAGGCCGGGGCCGACGCGGCGCTGGCCGAGTTCGACCACAGCGTGCTGCAGGCGCTGCGCGAAACCCAGACCGCGCTGAGCCGCTATGCGCAGGACCTGCAGCGGTTGCAGTCGCTGCAGCTGGCCCAGCAGCAGGCCGCGCTGGCGGCCAGCCAGAACCGCCGCCTGTACCAGGGCGGGCGCACCCCGTACCTGTCCAGCCTGGATGCCGACCGCACGCTGGTGTCGGCCGATGCCACCCTGGCCGACGCGCAGGCGCAGGTATCGCGCGACCAGATCCAGCTGTTCCTGGCGCTCGGCGGCGGCTGGAATGCCGACGCCGTGGCCCCGCGCACGGCCACGAGGTAACCCCATGTTGCTGCTGGACCGCCAGGCGTGGCTGTTTTCGGTCAAGACCTTCCTGGCCGCACTGGCCGCGCTGTACATCGGCCTGGCCGGCAACCTGTCGCGCCCGTACTGGGCGATGGCCACCGTGTACATCGTGACCCAGCCGATGCTGGGCCCCACCCGCGCCAAGGGCGTGTACCGCATCCTGGGCACGATCATCGCCGGGGCGGCCACGCTGTGGATGCTGCCGCACCTGGTGGAAACCCCGTTCCTGCTCAGCGCGGCGATGTCGCTGTGGTTGTCGGCCTGCCTGTTCATCGCCCTGCTCAACCGTGGCCCGCGCGGCTACGCGTTCCTGCTGGCCGGTTACACCACCGCGTTCATCGGCTTCCCGGCGGTGACCTCGCCGGACACCATCTTCGATACGGTGGTGGCACGCAGCGAGGAGATCATCCTGGGCACGGTGGTGGCGGTGCTGTTCGCCTCGCTGTTCTTCCCGACCTCGGTGCAGCCAATGCTGCGCGCGCGGATCGGCAACTGGATGGGCGATGCGGCGCAGTGGTGCCGGCAGATCCTGCTGCGTGGCCAGGCGCACGCCCCGCGCAACCGGCTGGCGGCCGACCTGGTGCAGTTCGAGGCACTGATCGAGTTCCTGCGCCGCGACGACCCGCGCCATGCCGGTGCGGCGGTGTCGATGCAGCGGCTGCGCGAACGCATGCTGCTGATGCTGCCGGTGCTGTCGTCCATTGCCGACCGGCTGGGCGCCCTGCGCGCGGGCGGACGCGCGCTGCCGCCCGGGCTGGAGCCGCTGGTGGCCGACATTGCCGCGTGGCTGGACACGCCCGGCCGGTCCACGGCCACTGAATACGCCGCACTGCGCGCGCGCATCCTGGCGCTGAAGCCGGCCGTGGATGGCGAGCTGGACCACCTGCTGCTGGTGACGCTGCTGCTGCGGTTGGAAGAGCTGGTGGACCTGTGGCAGGACTGCACCACCCTGCAGGCGGCGATCGAGGACGGCGACGCGCCGCGCGATACCGCCCACTACCGGATCCGCACCACGCGCAGCGCCGATGCCCGCCACGTGGATTACGGCATGGCGCTGTTCTCGGCGGCCAGCGCCGGGGTGGCGTTGATGACGTACTGCGCGCTGTGGATCACGCTCGGCTGGGAAGGCGGTGGCAACGGCGCGATGATGGCCGCGGTGGCCGCCGCGTTCTTCGCCGCGCAGGACGATCCGGCGCCGAGCATGCTGTCCTTCCTGCTGTGGGCCATCGTGGCCAGCGTAGTGGCCGGCGTGTACCTGTTCGGCGTGTTCCCCGCCGTGCACGACTTCGGCAGCCTGGCGCTGGTGCTGGCGGTGGTGTTCCTGCCGGTGGGGCTGCTGCTGCACACGCCGAAGAACGCGTTGATCGGGCTGCCGCTGATGGTCAACCTGGTGGCGCTGCTGAACGTGCAGAACACCTACAACGCCAACATCCAGAGCTTCATCAATTCCTCGGTGGCGATGTTCATCGGGATCGGGTTTGCGGTGGTGATGACCCGGCTGTTCCGCTCGGTGGGCGCCGAATGGACCGCGCGCCGGCTGGTCCGCCAAGGCTGGACCACGCTGGCCGACGCCGCGCAGGGCCGCGGCCAGCAGGGCCGCCAGCAGTTCGCCGCACGCATGCTGGACCTGCTGGGCCTGCTGGCGCCGCGGCTGGCGGCCACCCCCGAAGGCAGCGACATCGCCTCGGTGGACATGCTCACCGAAGCACGCATCGGGCTGAACATCCTGCAGCTGCGGCGCGCCCGGCATGGGCTGCCGCCGACCAGCGCGGAGGCGATCGAGGCGATCCTTGACGAGGTGGCCGCGCACTACCGCGCGCAGGTGGCCCAGCGCCGGCCGCTGGCGGCCCCGGCCGGGTTGCAGGCCAAGCTGGAGGCCTCGCTGCGGCGGGTGCAGACCGTGGACGCCGGCAAGGCCCGCGATGAGGCGCTGATGGGCGTGATGGGGCTGCGTTTTGCGCTGTTCCCGGACGCGCCGGTGGTGGACAGCCCCGCTGCCGCACAGCCCGCCCTGCCCGCGCCGCGCTGAACCGGCCGGGTGTGGGCGCGCCAGCCCGTGCCGATCAACGCTATCCTGACCCCTGCATTTCTGCATTGAAAAAGGTGATCCTGGATGAGTTACGACATGATGGTGTTCGACCCGGCCGTGGCCCCGCGCGATGCGGCGGCCTTCCTGGAGTGGTACGACGCGCAGACCGAGTGGAGCGAGAAGCACGAGTACGATGACCCGGCCGTGTCGGTGCCGGCGCTGCAGGCCTGGTTCGCCGCCATCGTCGAGCACTTCCCGCCGATGAACGGCCCGCTGGCCGATGACGAAGATGACCGTCCCGAAGTGACCGACTACAGCGTCGGCCAGCACGTGATCTATGCCTCGTTCGCCGATTCGGTGGCCGAGAACGCGCATGGCCTGGTGCAGGTACTGGCCAATGCCCACCAGGTGGGCTTCTTCGACGCCAGCGGCGACGGCGCCATCGTATTCCCCGACGGCACCGTGGTAGTTCCCGAGTAAGCCCGGCGCGGCGCTAGAACAGCTGGCCCTGGGCCGGCGTCGGCGCCTGCACCGCAGGTTCGGCCACGGCTGCATCACCGGATGCAGCCGTGTTGCCCGCCAGCCGCGTCGCCAGCCCGGATACGCGGCTGGCATGCCGCTTCAATGCGGCCTCCAGCACCGGCGCGCTGCCCAGCACATGCAGTGACTGGCGTGCGCGGGTCATGCCGGTATAGAGCAGCTCGCGCGACAGCACCCGGTTGTCGCGCCACGGCAGCTGCAGCCAGACCTCATCGAATTCGGACCCCTGCGCCTTGTGCACGGTCATCGCGAATGCGCTTTCGTGCGCGGGCAACGCGCCCGGGTGGAAGCCGCGGGGTTGATCGGGCGTGTCGCCGGGGAACCAGGCGGTGACCGCACCGTGGCGGTCGGCCAGGCAGATGCCGATGTCGCCGTTGAACAGGCGGTGGCGGTAGCTGTTCTCGGTGACCAGCAGCAACCGTCCGTGGAAGTAGCCCGGGGCCATGCCCGCGCGTGGCACGCCGGCCAGCAGCGCTTCGATGCGTGCGTTGAGCCCGCGCGCGCCCTGCGGACCTTCGCGCACGGCGGTGAGCAGGCGGATGCGACCGGCGTTGGCCAATGCCTGGCCCGGGTCGACGGCATCGCCGAGCCCGCGCCAGTGCGACAGCAGGTGGTCGCGGTGCTGCTGGAACGGGTCGACCTGGTCTTCGTGGAAGTGCACGCCGGCCAGCTGGCCGCCCCGCAGCAGGGCCAGCGCAGTGGCAGGGTCGCCTTCGCGCACGGCATGCGCCAGCGGTGCCAGGTCCAACGCATCGGTCTGGCGATAGCCGCGCTGCAGCTGCACCCTTCGACCGCCGAACCGCGTGGACGCCGCCAGCGGCTGCAGGGCGGCCGGGGCCAGCAGCGTGTGCAGCGCGGCGTGATCGTCGGCCTGGGTGCCCAAGCCATCGCCGCTGGCACGCAGGATCGCACTGAGCACATCGCCCGCTTCCACCGACGGCAACTGGTCCGGGTCGCCCAGCAACACCAGCCGGGTGCCGGCGGCGATCGCTTCCACCAGCTTGGTCATCAGCGGCAGGTCGATCATCGACGCTTCGTCCACCACCACCACGTCGAACGGCAACGGGTTGTCGCCGTGGTGACGGAAGCGCGGCGAATCGGGGATCACCCCGAGCAACCGGTGCAGGGTGGTCCCGGTGCTGGGCATGGCGTCGCACAGCGCGGGGGCAATGCCGAGCAGGCGCAGCCGCTGCACCGCCAGGCGCAGGCTTTCGGCCATGCGTTCGGCGGCGCGGCCGGTAGGCGCGGCCAGCGCCACCCGCGGCAACGGCTGGTCGGCCTGCACGGCCTGGGCCGCCAGCAGCACCAACAGCCGCGCGATGGTGGTGGTCTTGCCGGTGCCCGGCCCGCCGGTGACCAGCACCAGCGGATGGCGCAGTGCCACGCCTGCCGCGCGGGCCTGGTGGTCAATGCCCTCGCGCGCCTGCGGGAACAACTGCGCGAACAGCGACGCCAGCGCCGCTGGATCGGCCTGCCCCGATGCATGCGTGGCGATGCGCTGCAGGCCATCGGCCAGGCGGCGCTCGTACTCACGGTAGCGGCGCAGGTAGAGCAGGCCGTTTTCCAGTACCAGCGGGACGTCGGTCGCCGGGGCGTTGTCGGTGTCGGGCACGTCCACCCACGGCGAGGCCTGTAGCTGCTCCCGCCATGTGTCGGCGTCGGGCCAGGGGGTGTCCATCTCGACCAACCGCTGCGGCTGGCGCAGGTCCAGCCCGGCATGCCCCTGCGACACGGCCAGCGAGGCCAGCGCGGCCGCGGCCAGCACCGTATCGGGCGTGTCCGGGCGCAACCGGCGCAGGCTCTGCGCCAGCGCGTGGTCGAGGGTGCGCAGCGCACCGCTGTTCTTCAGTGTCGTCAGCAGGCTCATGCTTCACCCCGCGCGCGGGCCGCCATGCGCGCCTGGGCGTGCTCGCCACCGGCGAACAAGGCATCCAGTGCATCCACCAGGACCGGGTCGAAGCGGTGCGCATACACGCCGGGGCTGTCGGCGCGCGAGGCATCCAGGCCACGGCAGAACAGGTAGCGGATGCCGCCCATGTCGCGCGCGTAGTCGTACTGTGCGCCCAGGCGGAAGCGCAGCCAGCGATGCAGTGCCACCGTGTAGATCAACGCCTGCAGGTCGTATTCGCTGTGCTGCATGGCACCCTGCAGCCGCACCGGGTCGTAGCCGGGCAGCCGGTTGGATTTGTAGTCGAGCACGTACCAGCGATCGGCGCGCACGTAGGTGAGATCGATCTTGCCGGTCATCAGGCCCTCCAGCTTGCGCCGCGTGCCGAAGCCGCGCCGTTCGCGGACCAGCCCATGCGCGTGCAGCAGGTCGAGCAGCAGCGGCACGGCGGTGGGCTGCATGGCGAAGTGGAACTCGATCTCCGCCCGCCGGTCGGTGGCCGGCAGGTCGTGCAGTGCGCCGCCTTCCGGCAGCGGCACGGTCAGGGTCTGGCCGACCAGGGCGGTCAGCACCGCCACGCCATCGTCGAGGTCTTCGTCGGCATAGCCTTCCTCGCCCAGCGAGGTGCGCAGTACGTCCGCCTCGTCATCCGGCGCCGGTTGCCCGGCCTGCCAGTGTGCCCAGCGCGCGAAGTCGGTGTTCTCCAGCGCGTCGTGCAGCACGTTGCCGAAACGGCTGCCCATGAAGCGGGGGTCGACCTCGTCGTCGCGGAGCGGCACGGCCTGCGTGGTGTCCAGGGTGAGATCCTCGCCGCTGGGTTCGTCGGCGGCGGGCGCCGGAACTTCGGTGGCGGCCGCATCGGTGTCGTGGCCGGCATCGGCATGCGCCAGCTGGGTGAAGCTGTACACCCACCAGTCGTGCGGGATGCGCCGGGTCAGCGCGCGCACCGGCGGCAGATCGCCGTCGCGTTCGCTGGCCAGCTGCGCCGGGCGCGGTTCCAGCGGTGCCTGGATCACGACGATGTCCGGATGCGCGCGCAGCGCCTCCAGGTCGGACAGCATCGGGGCCAGCCGGGTTTTCGCGGCGCCGGCCAGGTCGCCCGCGGCGATCCACAGCGCGTGCTCGGCACGGGTCAGGCCGACGTACAACAGGCGCGCGTCTTCGGCCTCCTGTTCCTGCGCGCTGCGCGTGCTGGCCGCGCTCCAGGCCTCGTCCTTGTCCAGCTTCCAATGCAGTTCGCGGCGCGCGTTGGCGTGCACGGTGCAATGAGTGTCTGTATTGGGCGCGCTGCCGCCGATGCCCACGAACGGCAGGAACACCAGCGGATACTCCAAGCCCTTGCTCTTGTGCAGGGTGATGATCTGCACCCGGCGTGCGTCCGACTCCAGCCGCAGCAGCTGCGCCTCGTCATTCTGGTCGGCGTGGGCCATCTGCACCTGCAGCCAGTCCAGCAGGCCGTGCATGCCCAGCGTCTGCGCAGCGGCCTGCTGCAGCAGTTCGCCCAGCTGCAGGTAGTTGGTGAGGCGGCGTTCGCCGTCGATCAGGCCGAGCAGGCGCTCGGCGTGCTCGGCGCACAGGTCGGCGATCACCGCGAACGGACCACCGCGCTGCCAGCGTTCGCGCCACAGCAGCAGGCGAACCTGGAAGCTGCGCTGTGCGTCGCCCTCGCGTTCCAGCGCATCGATGGCGGCGGCATCTTCGCCCAGCAGCACGGTGGACAACGCCGCGCGCAGGCGGCCTTCGTCGGCCGGCTGCAGCAGAGCCAGCAACAGCACGCGCAGGTCCTGCGCCTCGGCCGTGGCATACAGGCTCTGCTTGCCGGCGGCGACAGCCGGAATGCCCACCGCGCTCAACGCCTGCTGGATGCGCGTGGCTTCCTTGTGCGAGCGCACCAGCACGGCGATGTCGCCGGGCTGCAACGGCTGCCCGCGCAGCAGCGCGCGGCCCTGGCGGGCCTCGCTGAGCAACTGGTGGATGGCCGCCACGCAGGCATCGCTGGCCTGTTGTCGCGAGGCATCGGCCTTGAGCGCGCCGCCCTCGGGGTTGTCCAGCAGGCGCAGGGTCAGGCCGGGCGCCGGCGTGCCGTCGCGCAGGAAGTCGGTATCCAGCCGGGTGCTGCCCGGGTGCACCGGCTCGAAGCGGATGTCTGCTTCCAGGAAGGCGGTGTCGCCGGCGTTGGCATACAGCGCCTGGATGGCCTGCAGCACGGCCGGCCGCGAGCGGAAGTTGCGGTCCAGCGGCGGCGCGGGATCGGCCTGGTGCTTGGCCTTGAGGTAAGTGTGGATGTCGCCGCCGCGGAACCCGTAGATGGCCTGCTTCGGGTCGCCGATCAGGAAAAGAGCCGGGGCCAGGCCCGCCGCACGGGTTTCCTCCGAATCGCCGAACACGCGCTGGAAGATGCTCCACTGGCGGTCATCGGTGTCCTGGAATTCGTCCACCAGCGCGATCGCGTACTGCGCGCGCAGCTGTTGCACCAGCACGGCGCGATGGGGCCCGTCGAGCGCGTCGGCAACGCCGTCGATCAGGTCGTCATAGGTCTGTACCCGGCCGATCCGCTTGAGCTCGGCCAGGCGTGCCCGGGCCTGGTCGCGCAGGGCGTGCAGGAAGGCGATGGCCTGGCCGCGCTGCCACTGCGCCAGCGCATCGGTGGCAGCCAGGTACAGCGCCAGCGCGTGCTGCAGCGGCGAGTGCGGCGCCTTGCCGGCGTGCGCCTTGTTGGTGCGCGCGCTGAGTTCTTCGGGGGTCAGCCGGCGCAGCCGCTCCGGATCGGCGTCCAGCGGCGCCCCCGGATCGTCCGCCCCGGCCCAGCGGTGCAGCTGCACGCTCAGCGGCTCCAGCCAGGCCAGCTTGTAGCTGGTGCCATTGAGCACCTTGCTATCGACCGCGGCACAGACCTCGCCCATGAACGTATCGCCGTGCTGGCGGTAGGCCTCGGCGAACTGGCGCGCGGCCAGCGCATGCGCCGGGCGCGGATCCTCGTTCTCCACAGCGGGCACCGGCGGCAACAACGGCAAAGGCTTGATCAGCGTGGCCAGGTCGCCGGCCAGCGCCTCCGGCGACGACCACAGGCGGGTCAGCGCATCGACGGTGGCCGCATCGTTGGCGTGGACCCGCCACAGGTCGGCGGCCAGTTCGTCGTGCAGCGCGCGTTCGCTGGGCAGCAGCGCGGGCGGGTCAAAGGTGTGGCCACTTTCCAGCGCATGCTCGCGCAGCACCCGGGTGCAGAAGCCATGGATGGTGAAGATGGAGGCCAGGTCGATTTCATCGGCGGCGGTCTGCAGCCGGCGCGCCAGCGCGGCCGGGGTTTCCTCGCCCAACGCCAGCTGGCGCTGCAGGATCCACCGGGTCAGCACCACCTCCGGGCTGTCATCCTCGCTCGGCGCGCGTTCCACCAGCTGCGCGGCCAGGGCCAGGCGTTCGCGGATGCGCTTGCGCAGTTCCTGGGTGGCCGCGTCGGTGAAGGTCACCGCCAGGATCTGGCCGATGCGCCAGCCTTTTTCCACCACCAGCCGGGTGAACAGGGTGGCCAGGGTGAAGGTCTTGCCGGTGCCGGCACTGGCCTCGATCAGGCGCACGCCGTCCAGCGGCAGCGCCAGGTAGGGGTCATGAAGCAGGTCGGGAGCGGTCATCGCGCGGCGCCTTGTTCGTCGAAGCCGGCAAACACCCGGCCTTCGCGCACCGCGGTGAACACCACGAAGCTGTTGTGCAGCAGCTGCCGGTAGCTGTCGGCGCTGGCGAAGGGATCGTGGCCGCGCAGCGCCAGCTGGTAGCCGGCGCCACTGGACTCGGCCCAGCTGCGGTCACTGCCATACCACCGCGCGCGACCCTCGGCCTCGCGCTTGGCCGGCAGGGCCGTATACAGCGCCCAACCGGTGGACGGCGCATACAAGAGCGGCGCGCGCAGCCCCTCGTTGCGCAGCTGCAGCAGCCGCCGCAGCACCTGCTGCGCCTGTTCGGGCGGCAGCGGCGGCAGCACATGCGGGCCCAGGCCATCCTCGCCACTGTCGTGGAACTGCACCAGCGGCAGCGTGTCGCCGGCGGCGTTGGCCAGCAGCCAGTCCAGGCCGTTGCGGATCGCGGCGCGGCCGTTGAGCGGCCCCGGGCGCAGGCGCACGATGCCCTGCGCATGCACGTCGTTGATGCGCCCGTGCAGGCGCACGCCATCGATGACGACCTCATGCCGGCGGCTGTCGGCCACGCTGCCGGCCTGCCACTGCGCCAACGCCTGCGCGTAGGGCCGGGTCTGTGCCTGCAGCACCTCGAACTGGCGCTCGCCCAACGCACCGGACGGCAGCAGCGCACGTGCGCGCAGCCGCGGATACAGCGGCGCCTCGTCCTGGCCCAGGGTGGCGTCGATCACCGCCTGCTGCAGCCGCAGGGTGTCGGTGCCGCGCGCGGCCATCACCAGCGGCTCCACGTCGTCGGCGTCGGCCAGGTCTTCGGGCAGGCGCAGGCCCAGCCGTTGCGACAGGAACTGGCTGGCCGGATCGGTCAGGAAGCGGCGCAGCGCATCCAGGCTGAGTTCGGTCTCGCCCGGCAGCGTGTCGGCCGGCGGCAACGGCTGGTCGAACCACGCGCCCAGCGGACGCCGCCGCCCGCCCAGCGATCCCGCGGCCGGATGCCACTGCTGGCGATAGCTGAAGCGGCGCGGCTCGTCGCCGCCGCCGAACGCGGCCGGCGCGAACGGCTGCAGCGCGTGGCGCACGGTGAGCTGGCGGGCAGCGGTGGCCGGCACCTGGTGGTACTCGGCCGCCGCATCGATCAGCTCACTGACCAGCACCGATGGCTCGCGCACGCTGCCATCGCGCGGATCGGCGCCCAGGTAGCTCAGGTAGAACACGTCCTGCGCCGAGGCGAACAGCTGCAGGAACAGAAAGCGGTCGTCCTCGCGCAGCGAGCGGTCGCCGTAGCGGCGCTTGTCGGTGCCCAGTTCGGCGGTGAGCTGGTTGAGCCCGGCGGCTGGATCGCGGCGCGGGAAATCGCCGTCGTTGAGGCCCAGCACGCAGATCACCCGGAACGGCAGCAGGCGCATCGGCACCATGCGGCCGAAACTGATCCCGCCGGTGAGCAGCGGCGCGCGGGTGTCCGCTTCGGCCAGCACGCCGGCGAAATGCGCGCGCACCACTTCCGGGGCCACCTCACCCTGGAACTCGGCCTGGTGAGCGTCGCGGGCGAATTCGTTGATCAGCTTGCGCAGGCGCTCCAGCGCACGTTGGCTGCTGGCCGCCTGCGGGGGAACCGGCAGCAGCGCGTCCAGCAACGCCAGCAGGCGCTGGCGCCAGTGCGCCGGCGGCATCGCCTCGCCCAGCACGCGCTGGTAGCGGGCCAGCACCCGCAGCAGGCCCAGCAGGCGATCCAGCGCGTCGAGCGCGCTGCCTTCCAGTTCCGGCCAGGGCGCCACCCCGGCGATATCGCCGTCGCTGCCACTGGCATGACCGAGCAGCAGCCGGTCCAGCGCGAACTGCCAGGTGAAGGCATCGTCGCGCGGGGCCTGGTGCTGGTGGCGGTGCTGGGCATCCAGGCCCCAGCGCGCGCCGGCGGCCTGCAGCCAGTCGTGCAGGCGATCAAAGGCGGCCGCATCCAGACCGGCGGCCTCGGCCAGCGGCGCGCTGGCCAGCAGGTCCAGTACTTCGTTCAAGCCGAAGCGCGACACCGGCAGGCCCAGCAGGTGCACGAACACGTCGGCCAGCGGTTCGCCGGCCAGCGGGCTGGTGTCGGCCAGCGCGTAGGGAATATGGTCCTCGCCGCCGCTGCGCCCGCCGAACACCGCTTCCAGGTAAGGCACGTAGGGATCGATGTCCGGGGCCAGCACCGCGATGTCGCGGGCCTGCAGCGGCGGGTCGAAGCGCGGGTCCTGCAACAGCGCGCGCAGCTGGTCGTGCAGCACCTGCAACTCGCGCAGGCGGGTGTGGCAGGCGTGCACCTGCAGGCTGGGGTCGTCGTGGCGCAGGCCCTCGCGGCGCGCGCCGGCCGGCTGGCCGCGGCGATGGAACAGGTCGCGCTGCAGCCGGTGCAGCAGGCTGTCGGACAGTCCGCCGGCGTCCATGTCCGGGCGCGCATCGTCTTCGGGATCGTCATAGGCGGCGATCTCGCCCGACGGATGCACCACTTCATAACTGCCCAGCACTGCCATGAAGTCGCGGCCGGCCGCGCCCCAGGCCTGCAGCAGGCGGTTCTCGCCGGCCGCGTCGCCGAACGGGTCCGGCGCGCCGCTGCGCAGCTTCTCGCCGAGCGTCTGCAGGTCGCCCCAGTAGGCCTGGGTGGGCGTGGGCAGGTAGAAGTGCATCGTGCCGACCCGGGCCTGGGTGGCCATCACCCGCAGCACGTCGGGGGAGATGTTGAGCGTGGCAAAGGCGAACACCCGCGCCGGCAGGCCCTGCGGCAATGGCTGGCCGGGGCCTTCGAAGCGCGACAGGTAGGCATCGATGCGGCGCGCGCGGTACTGGTGGCCACGGGCGATGTGCCGCCACAGGATGGCCTGCGGGTCCTGCGCGTCGGCCCCGGCCTCCCAGCGCAGCAGCCAGTCGCGACGCCAGGCCTGGTACTTCTCGTACACCGCCGCCAGCTCGCCGGCCAACGCCCACGGCTTGAGCGGGTCGGCCACCGACAGGTAGGCCTGCAGCGCCTGCATGGGTGCCTGCGCCAGCACTGCGGGGTCGGTCAGCGCGGCATACAGTTTCCAGCGCAGCGCCGCCGCGGTGAGGTCGTCATGCTCACCCGGCACGTTGGCGTTGAGCGCGCGGGCGACGAACTCGCCCGGGGTGAGGAACTCCAGGTTGGCGGCAATGCCATACTCGACCGCCAGGGTGGACTGCAGCCAGCGCCGCATCGCGACCTGCGGGATCAGCACCACCTCCGGCACCAGCACGGACTGGCCCGGTACCGGCTCACGCACGGCCGTGGCCAGCAGCGCAGCCAGCACGTCGAGTGAGTTGGAGTGGTACAGGCGGAAGTCGGACGCAGCATCAGTCATCGCGCCAGTGTGCCGCAGCGGCCGCGCGATCACGAGGGTGGCCGGGCTCGGATCCGCATGAAAAACCCGGCATGCCGCGTACCGGCACGGTGTGTTGCGAGCGGCGTCGCAGGCCGGGCGGCAGGGTCGTGCCACAATACTGCACGGTCCAGTTCGGTTATGTTCAGCCGTTCACCACGATCTTACAACGTTGGAATTTTGTTAATGGCGTCCATGACGGCTTCCGAAGTCCCGCTGGTGCAGTTGTCCAACGTGCGTATCGATCGCGGCGGTCGCAGCATCCTGCGCGACGTTTCGCTGCAGGTGCCGCGCGGCAGCATCACCGCCGTGCTGGGCCCGTCGGGCAGCGGCAAGTCCACCCTGCTGGCGGCGCTGACCGGCGAACTGCGCCCGGTGGCCGGCACGATCACCCTGTTCGGCCAGCCGATCCCCGAGCGCAGCAGTGCGCTGCGCGAGATGCGCCGCAGCGTGGGCGTGCTGCTGCAGGGCAATGGCCTGCTCACCGACCTGACCGTGGCCGAGAACGTCGCCCTGCCGCTGCGCACCCACACCCGCCTGCCGGCCCCGGTGCTGCGCCGCCTGGTGGACATGAAGCTGCACGCGGTGGGCCTGCTGGCCGCCGCCGATGCCTGGCCGCGCGAGCTGTCCGGCGGCATGGCCCGGCGCGTGGCGCTGGCCCGCGCGCTGGCCCTGGACCCGCCGCTGATGATCTACGACGAGCCGCTGACCGGGCTGGACCCGATCGCCTCGGGGGTGATCATGAGCCTGATCCAGCGCCTCAACCACAGCCTGGGCCTGACCAGCATCATCGTCAGCCACCATGTGCACGAGACCCTGCCGATCTGCGACCAGGTGATCGCGATCGCCAATGGCGGCGTGGTGTTCCAGGGCAGCCCGGCCGACCTGGACGCCAGCCAGGACCCGCTGCTGCGCCAGTTCCTGCACGGCCAGCCCGATGGCCCGATTCCGTTCGATGCCGCGCCGCGCGCGAGGGTTGCCTGATGCCGTTTGTTGACGCCACCCGCTCGCTGGGCCGCGCCGGCCTGTTCTCGCTGACGGTGCTGCGCGGTTCACTGCCCACTGCCGACTTCCTGGCCGAGCTCACCCGCGAGATCTACAAGGTGGGCGCCCGCTCGCTGCCGATCATCGCCGTGGGCGGTGCCTTCGTCGGCCTGGTGCTGACCCTGCAGGGCTACCGCACGCTGACCACCTTCGGCGCCGCCGATGCGCTGTCCACGCTGCTGGGGCTGTCGCTGTACCGCGAACTGGCGCCGGTGCTGACCGCGCTGCTGTTCATCGGCCGCGCCGGCAGCTCGATCGCCGCCGAACTGGGCCTGATGCGTGCCACCGACCAGATCAAGGCGCTGGAGCTGATGGCCATCGACCCGATCGCCAAGGTGGTGGCCCCGCGCTTCTGGGCGGCGGTGCTCACCGTGCCCCTGCTCACCGGCATCTTCTGCTCGCTGGCCATCAGCGCCAGCTACTTCGAAGCGGTCCACGTGCTGGGCCTGGACAACGGGGTGTTCTGGTCGGCGCTGAGCAACAGCGTGGACTTCTGGGACGACTTCGGCGTGGCAATGCTGAAGTCGGCGATTTTCGGCGGTACCGCCGCGCTGGTGGCGTCCTACGTGGGCTTCCACGCCGAACCCACCATTGAAGGCACCTCGGTGGCGACCACCCGCGCGGTGGTCAACGCCTCGCTGCTGGTACTGATGTTCAACTTCGTGCTGTCGGCAATGATGTTCCGCTGAACACCGATCCATGAAACCCGCCCGGGCACGCCTGGGCACCTGACAAACGAACAGTGAGACAACCATGGCCATCCGCGGTCCCAGACTCGAATTTTCCGTCGGCGCATTCCTGCTGCTGGCGCTGGCCTCGCTGCTGGTGCTGGCCGTCGCCTCCACCAACCAACGCTGGGGCTTTGGCAGCGACGGCTACGAACTGAAGGCGCGTTTCACCCAGATCGGGCAGCTGCGCAAGCAGGCCCCGGTCAAGATTGGCGGCGTGACCGTCGGCCAGGTCGGCGCCATCGAACTGGACCCGCTCAAGTTCGATTCCATCGTCACCCTGAAGCTGGACCCGAAGTTCAAGGATCTGCCGGCCGACACCTCGGCGGGCATATTCACCAGCGGTTTGCTTGGCGAGAGCTATATCGGACTGCAGCCGGGCGGTGATCCGGACGTGCTCAAGTCCGGCGATGAGATCGCCTTCACCCAGCCGGCGGTAGACCTGCTGCAGTTGGTTGGCAAATATATGTTCAGTGGCCCGGCCAACGCCGGTGGCACTGAGTCCCAGGACGCCCACGGCGCTGAAGCGCCTGCAACGGAACCGCAGAAATGACCCGTAAACTGATTCCGGCCCTGCTTGCCTCGGCCCTGCTCGCCAGCCTTCCCTCGCTGGGCTTCGCCCAGGCGGCCCCGGCTCCGGCCGCTGCCGCGCAGAACGACGCCGGCAAGGCTGTGCTCGACGCCAGCACGCGCATCCTGAGCACGCTGCAGCAGCGTCGCAGCGAGTTCCGCGCCAACCCGACGGTGCTGCGCAGCTTCATCAACAGCGAGCTCAACAAGACCTTCGACCGTGACTACGCCGCCCGCCTGGTGCTGGGCGTGCACGGCCGTGGTGCCTCCGATGCCGACGTCAAGCTGTTCGCCGATGCCATGGCCGACAACCTGATGCAGCGCTACGGCGCGGCCCTGCTGGAAATCCAGGGCAAGCCGACCTTCCGCCTGAAGGGCCAGTCGCCGCTGCCGGGCAACCGCGGCGTGCGCGTGTCCACCGAACTGATGCGCGCCGGCAACGAGCCGACCCCGGTCGACTACCTGATGCGCAACGTCAACGGCCAGTGGAAGATCTTCGACGTGATGATCGAAGGCATCTCCTACGTGCAGACCTTCAAGACCCAGTTCGATGCACCGCTGCGCCAGAAGTCGATCCAGCAGGTGGCCACCGAACTGCGCAACGGCACCATGCAGGCCGGTCAGGCGCCCCGTGGCAAGTAACAGCGCCAGCGTGCAGCGCAACGGCACGGCGCTGGTCTTCAGCGGCGTGCTCGACCGCGCGGCGGCGACCGCCCTGTGGCCGTCGCTGTCATCGCAGGAGGGCGTGCGCGAGCTCGACCTGACGGCGGTGACGCGGGTGGACAGCGCCGGCCTGGCGCTGCTGGCCGAACTGGCGGCGCGTGCGCGCGCGGCCGGCGGCACCGCGGAGATCATCGGCAGCCCCACCGGTTACAACGAACTCAGTGCCGCCTACCGGCTCGCACCGACCCTGGATTTCCATGCCCTTTCTGCGGCGAGCTGACATGAACGTCATACGCACCCTCCCCCTTCTCGTGTTGGCGCTGGCGCTGACCGCCTGTGCCGGCAAGCCCGCGCGCGACAGTGCCCCGGCCAGTGTTGCCGTGGACAGCAGCGCTGCTGCAGCCACGACCGACACCGCGGTTGCCGCAACCGACAGCGCCAGCACTGACGTCCCGGCCCCCGTTGCCGATGTCGCGGCGCCCACCGATGCCGGCACGCCGCCGGCCAGCGGTGATGCTGCCCCGACCAACGCCGAAGATGACTTCGCCGCGTTGTACGGCGGCCCGGCGCCAAGCGTTGACGGCACCGAGCCCAACCGCGCCACCTACGATCCGTGGGAGCCGCTCAACCGCCGCGTGCACAGCTTCAACAACGTGGTCGACCGCGCCATCGCCCGTCCGCTGGCCACCGCCTACACCCACGTGGTGCCCCGCTTCGCGCGCACCGGCGTCAGCAACTTCTTCAACAACCTGCGCGCCCCGGTGACCATCACCAACCAGCTGCTGCAGGGCCGTCCGGACGATGCCTGGGACAGCCTGGGCCGGTTCCTGATGAACTCCACGCTGGGCGTGGGCGGGCTGTTCGACCCGGCCAGCAAGGCGCTGGTGCCCAGCCGCAAGGAAGATTTCGGCCAGACCCTGGGTGCCTGGGGCTGGCGCCGTTCGCGCTACGTGGAACTGCCGTTCTTCGGCCCGCGTACCGTGCGCGACGTGTTCGGCCTGGCCGGCGACATGCCGCTCTCGCCGATCCGCACCATCGAGGAAGACAAGGTGCGCATCGGCCTGCAGGGCCTGCAGCTCGTCGATATGCGCTCGCAGTTGCTGGCCATCGACGACATGCGCGACAACGCCGTGGACGAGTACACGCTGGTGCGTGATGCCTGGCTGCAGCGCCGCAACTACCAGATCGAAAACGACCTGCGCGGCAAGCATGCGCGCGGCAAGGACGCCGACGACACCGCCCCGATCCCGATCGATGCGATGCCGATGCCCAACTGGGGCAACTGACCGGACAAAAAAAACCCCGCCAAGGCGGGGTTTTTTTCTGGGCCTGCGCCCCGCCGTGACTCAGGCGGCCAGCGCGGCGTCGATCGCGGCCACCAAGCGGGCGTCGTCGACGGCCACGTCCGGGGCGAAGCGGGCGATGACCTGGCCATCGCGACCGATCAGGAACTTCTCGAAGTTCCACAGCACGCCCGGCGCCGGGTTGACCACCAGCTCGGGGTACTTGGTGACCAGGCCTTCCAGCTTCTCGCGCATCGGGCCTTCGCCGGTGGCGGCCGGCTGTGCGTCGGTCAGCGCGCGGTACAGCGGGTGCACGTCATCGCCGGCCACGCTGATCTTGGCGAACAGCGGGAAGGCCACGTTGTATTCCAGCTGGCAGAACTGCTGGATCTCCGACTCGCTGCCCGGCTCCTGGCCCAGGAAGTTGTTGGCCGGGAAACCCAGCACTTCCAGGCCGGCATCGTGCTTGGCTGCATACAGCTGCTGCAGGCCTTCGTACTGCGTGGTCAGGCCACACTTGGAGGCCACATTGACCACCAGCAGCACCTTGCCGCGGTAGTCGGCCAGCGACGACGGCTGGCCTTCGATGGTGGTGACGGGGATGTCGTAGACAGTCTGGCTCACTACAGTTCCTTGGGTTGGGACAGGGACGCCACGGGCGGGCCCATGGCGGGAAAGCATCAATCAACGCAGATCGTGCCCAATGCCACACCACCGTCGATGCGCTGGCGGCAGCCGAAGTTCTGGCTGATGTCGGTCTGACAGAGGCCTTGGGCCTTGGCACCCGGGGCTACTTCGCCCTGCGCCAGGCACTGGCCGGTGCAGTCGGCCTTGGCGCTGCACGCCTTGCCGGCATCGGCGTAGGGCACCACGCACTGCACGCGTTGCAGCCGGCCCAGCGGCGTGAGCGCGCCACCGGCCTGCCGGCACGCGGCCGCGTCCAGGGTTGCCGGGGTCGCGGTAGCGGCACCGTCGGCAGGCACGGGGCCATCCGGGGTGGTGGTGCTGGCGCAACCGGCCACGGCCAGCAGCAGGGACAACAACAGAGTCAGGCGCATGCGGACATTCCTTGAACGATCGACAGGTGCACAGCATGCGCGATCACGTGCATGCGGGGCATGTACGCCAGGTGTCAGTCCTGCGCGCCGCTGCTCTCGTCCATGCCGCTGTCGTCGTCTTCGCCGGTGGTGTCGTCCAGCAGGTCCTGGCTTTGCTCGGCGGTGAGCGACTCCACGCCGCGCAGGCGGCGCTCGATGGTGCGGGTCTTGCGGCTGGCCTCGCCCAGGCTGCGGCCCACCGTGCTGATCTGCTTTTCGGCCTTTTCCAGGATGCCGGCGAACTTGCCGAACTCGCTCTTGACCGCGCCCAGCAGGCTCCACACCTCGCTGGAGCGCTGCTCGATGGCCAGCGTGCGGAAGCCCATCTGCAGGCTGTTGAGCAACGCGGTGACGGTGGTCGGCCCGGCTACCACCACGCGATGCTCGCGCTGCAGCAGGTCGACCAGGCCGGGGCGGCGGATCACTTCGGCGTACAGGCCCTCGGTGGGCAGGAACATCACTGCGAAATCCGTGGTGTGCGGCGGCACGATGTACTTGTCGCAGATCGACTTGGCCTGGATGCGGATGGCGCGTTCCAGCTGCGCGCCCTGCACGCGCACGCCGTCGGCGTCGCCCTGTTCCTGCGCATCGAGCAGGCGCTCGTAATCCTCGCGCGGGAACTTGGAATCGATCGGCAGCCACACCGGCGTGTCCTCGTGGCCACGGCCCGGCAGACGCACGGCGATGTCGACCATTTCCCCACTGTCCGGGCGCACCTTTACCCCGCGTGCGTACTGCTCCTGGGTCAGGGTCTGCTCCAGGATGTTGTCCAGCTGCACTTCGCCCCAGCTGCCGCGGTTCTTGACGTTGGTCAGCACGCGCTTGAGGTCGCCCACGCCGGTGGCCAGCTGCTGCATTTCGCCGAGCCCGCGCTGGACCTGCTCCAGGCGGTCGGAGACCAGCTGGAACGAGGCGCCCAGGCGTGCTTCCAGCGTGGTCTGCAGCTTCTCGTCCACGGTGACGCGCATCTGGTCGAGTTTTTCGGCGTTGTCGGTCTGCAGGCTCTTGAGCTGCTGCTCCAGCGTGGCGCGCATCTCGCCGATGCGGGCCTCGTTGCGCTGGGTCATCTCCTGCAGGCGCAGGCCCAGCGATTCGGCCAGGCGCTGCTGCGACTGCGCGGTTTCCTCGCGACCCTTGCGGGCGTCCTCGCCCAGGGCCTGGCGCAGCGCGACCATGTGGCTGTCGGTGCGCGTGGTCAGTTCCACCAGCTGCTGGCCGAAGGCCTCGATGCGGGCCTGTTGCTGCTGGCCGAACACGTCCAGCTGCGCGCGCATGTCGTGCAGGCGCTGGGCCAGCAGTTCGCCGGTGCGCTGCTGGGCCAGCGCGCTCTCTTCGCGCGCCTTGCGCGCATCTTCGCCCAGCGCATCGCGCAGCAGATCCAGGCGCTGGTCGGTGCGGGTGGACAGGTCGGTCAGCGCGCGCGCGAAGGATTCCAGCCGCGCGTCCTGCTGCCGGCCCAGCCCTTCCAGCTGCTCGCGCAGTTCGCCGCGGCCCACCCGCGCTTCGTCACGCAGGGCCTGTTCAAGACCGCCATGCTGGGAACGCCGCAGCAGGACCAGCAGCTGCAGGACGAGGACGACGCAGACAAGGCCGCCAAGGATCAGGAATTCGGTTTGCATGCACGCAAGTGTAGGCTGAGCCGGTCTCATTGGCTGCGTCGGGCGGGTACATGCTGGAGTTGTATGGGAAGTCGACCTCGATCAACGTACGCAAGGTGCTGTGGCTATGCGCCGAGCTGGAGCTCGATTACCGGCACATCGGCGCCGACGCCGGGGCGGCCGACGCGGACCTGGATGCCTGCGTGCGCCGGTTCAATCCCAACGCGCAGGTCCCGGTGCTGCGGGATGGCGACTTCGTGCTGTGGGAGTCCAACAGCATCTGCCGCTACCTGGCGGCACGCGAGAACCGGCATGACCTCCTGCCGCAGGCGCCGCAGGGTCGGGCGCAGGTGGAGCAATGGATGGACTGGCAGGCCACCGATCTCAATACCGCATGGCGCTATGCCTTCATGTCGGGTGTACGCCGGCATCCCGAATACACCGATGCCGCAGCAGCGGCAACCAGCCTGGCGCACTGGAATCGCCTGATGGGCGTGCTGGACCGGCAGCTGGCGCAGACCGGCGCGCATGTGGTCGGCAACCACTTCAGCCTGGCCGACATCGTGCTGGGACTGTCGACCCAGCGCTGGCGCATGACCCCGGGCGAAAAGCCGCTATTTCCGGCGGTGCAGGCGTGGTTCGCACGGCTGGGTCCACGTGCGGGCTTTGCCCTGCACGTGGACAACGGCGTGCCCTGACGCCGTTCAGAGCTGGGTGAACACCTGCTCGCGCGGCAGCCGCGACTTGGGCAGGCCGGCATTGAAGTTGGCCGCGCTGCCGTAGCCCAGCGCCACCAGCACCACGCTGGTGAAGCCGCGCGCACGCAGGCCCAGTTCGGCGTCCAGCACCTCGGCGTCGAAGCCTTCCATGGGGGTGGCGTCGATGCCGTGCACGCCCGCCGCGAGCAGCAGCGTGCCCACGGCCAGGTAGGTCTGCTTCTGCATCCAGTGCTGCACGTCGCCCAGGGTGTGGCGGTGCAGGTCCACATAGTGGTGCAGCGCGCCGCGCTGGCCTTCGCGCGCCTCAGGGCTGGGATAGCGGCCGTCAGCGGTTTCCTGGTCGATCACCTGGGCCAGGTACGCGTCATCGATACCGGTGCGGGTGGCGAACACGATCACGTGCGAGGCGTCGGTGATCTTGGCGGTGTTGTAGGGCTGGTCGGGTTGCGTGGCGCGGGCGATGCGCGCCCGTGCCTCGGGAGTGCCGGCCACCAGGAAGTGCCACGGCTGCGAATTCACCGACGAGGGGGCGTTGTGCAGCACCTCCAGCAGGTCCTCCAGCACCGCGGGCGGCAGCGTGCGGGTGGGGTCGTAGGCCTTGGTGGTGTGGCGGCGCAGAGCCACCGGAGCGAGGGTCATGGGAACAAAGTCCATTGCGGGTTCAGTTGGGGGGATTCAGTAAGGGGTTCAGAAGCCTTCGAGGACCAGCTTGCCGCGCGCGCGGTGGCTCTCGATCAGGGCGTGGGCCTGGCGCAGGTTGGCGGCGTTGATGCGGCCGTAGTGCTCGCCCAGGGTGGTGCGGAGCACGCCGGCGTCGACCAGCGCGGCGACCCGTTCCAGCAGGTCGTGCTGGCGCTGCAGGTCCGGCGTGTTGAAACTGGAGCGGGTGAACATCGACTCCCAGTGCAGCGACAGGCTCTTGCGCTTGAGCGCCATCACGTCGAGCTGGCCGGGGTCGTCGATCAGCGCCAGCTGGCCCTGCGGGGCGAGCACGGCCACGATCTGGTCGTAGTGCTGGTCGGTGTGGGTCAGGCTGGCCACATGGCTGACCTCGGCGATGCCCAGCCGCTGCAGGCCGTCGGTGAGCGGCTGCGAATGGTCGATCACATGGTGCGCGCCCAGGCCATACACCCAGTCCTGGGTGTCCGGGCGCGAGGCGGTGCCGATCACCGTCAGCCGGGTCAGCTGGCGGGCCAGCTGGACCAGGATCGAGCCCACGCCGCCGGCCGCGCCCACCACCAGCAGGGTCTGGCCCTCGCCACCGCCCTCGGCGATGCGCAGACGGTCGAACAGCAGTTCCCAGGCGGTGATCGCGGTGAGCGGCAGGGCGGCCGCAGCGGCGTCATCCAGGCTGGCGGGCTTGTGGCCGACGATGCGTTCGTCCACCAGCTGGTACTCGGCATTGCTGCCCGGGCGACCGATGGCGCCGGCATAGAAGACCGCGTCACCCGGCTGGAACAGGGTGACCTCATCGCCCACGGCATCGACGATACCCACCGCATCCCAGCCCAGCACCCGCGGCTCGGTCACGGCCACGCCGTTGCGCACCTTGGTGTCCACCGGGTTGACCGAGATCGCACGGACCGCCACGCGCAGGTCGCGCGGGCCCGGCTGCGGGATCGGCAGGGTGACGTCCTGCAGCGCGCGCGGGTCGCTGATCGGCAGGCCATGTTCGGTATAGGCAACAGCTTTCATCGGGGCAGGTCCGTTCGGGAAGACGCACAGCCTGCGCTTCACGCCGCGCGCCGGAAAGGCGCAGAATCGGGCAGCACTTTCACTGTGGGAATGAAAATGGTCCGCGTCGACGATCTCGGCCTGTTCGTGCGTACCGCCGCGCTGGGCAGCTTTTCCAACGCCGCACGTGAAGCCGACCTGCTGCCCGGGCAGGTGGCCGCGGCGGTGGCGCGGCTGGAGCGCGAGCTGGACCTGCGCCTGTTCGTGCGCTCCACCCGCAGCCTGCGCCTGACCGCCGAAGGCGCGCTGTACCTGCCCTACGCACAGGAAGTGCTGGCCGCCCTGAGCGAGGGCCAGGCGCGGGTGCGCGGCGAGGATGCCGAACTGCGCGGGGTGCTGCAGGTGGCCGCGCCGTCGGACCTGGGCCGCCACGTGCTGCTGCCGTGGCTGAGCGAGTTCCGCCGCGCGCACCCGAAGCTGCAGCTGCGCCTGCACCTGTCCGACCAGGTGGCCGACGTGTTCCGCGATCCGGTCGACATCGCCTTCCGCCTGGGCCGGTTCGACAACGCCAGCTACGTGGCGCTGCCGCTGCTGCCGGGCAACCGCCGCGTGCTGGCGGCGGCGCCGGACTACCTGGCCCGGCATGGCACGCCCGACAGCCTGGAGGCGCTCAAGGACCACCACTGCCTGCTGTACCAGCTGGCCGGGCGCGCTTACGACCGCTGGAACTTCGAGGTGGACGGGCGCCGGGTGGTGGTGCCGGTGCGCGGCAACATGGTCTGCGACGATGCCGACGTGGTGCGGCGCTGGGCCGTGGCCGGCGAAGGCATCGTGTTCAAGTCGTGGCTGGATCTGTGCGCCGACGTGCGCGCCGGGCGCCTGCAGGTGCTGCTGGGCGGTGCCGGCGACAGCCTGCCGTTGAACCTGGTGTGCCCGCACCGCAAGCAGTTCTCCCCGGCCATCCGCCAGCTGCACGCGATGTTCGAACAGCGCCTGCAACCGCTGCTGAAGGATCTGCCGCGCACGGCCGGCTGACGCTATCGGGATGGGGGGTGGTGCCGGACAATGGTGCTCCCCCGTAGTCGAGTCGCCGCCATGCCGTGGATGGGCATCCAGGACCTGTGGACCTTCGTTGCCGCCGTGCTGGTGTTCCTGGCCCTGCCCGGCCCGGGCACGTTCACCCTGCTTACCGCCACCGGCCGCGGCGGCGTACGCGGCGGCTACACGGCGCTGTTCGGGCTGCTGCTGGGCGACCAGATCCTGATGTGGCTGGCGGTGGCCGGCGTGGCCGCGCTGCTCAAGGCCAACCCGCTCGTGTTCCACGCGGTGCAGTACCTGGGCGCGGCGTACCTGGTGTGGGTTGGCATCAGCCTGCTGCGCCGGCCGCGCGGCGGGGGCGAAGAAGGTGGCATCCGCCTGCAGCCCGGCCACTACTTCCGCCAGGCGGTGCTGATCAACCTGCTCAACCCGAAGGCGATCATCTTCTACATGGCCTTCCTGCCGTTGTTCATCGATCCGGCCCGCCACCAGGGCGTGGTCACGTTCGCGACCATGGCGGTGATCATCTTCGTCATGGGGCTGGCGTATTGCTCGGTGCTGATCGGGGTGGGCAACCTGTTGCGACGTAGGATTCTTCAGCATCCTCGTGTAGGACTTCTACTGAAGCGCGTAGCGGGTGTTTTCCTGATCGGTTTTGGCGTGCGGCTCGGCGTCAGCGGCTGACGCCCCGCCCTGCGGGCCGATGCGCCGATCCGACGGGCACCGGTGCCGCGCGGCGAATAGCCAACGTCATCGGAACGCGTGCTTTCGATAAGCAACTTGAGATTCCCCGCGACGCCCTCGCGGTGTCCAATCGGCCCCATCGCCCAACGGTTGCCGTCCAGTGCGACCGCGCGCCCCACGCGAGGAACCGATGCCGCCCGTGTATTTCGTCCACCACCTTGCCGGTCACCGCGAGCGCCTGCTCGGCATGGCCACCGGCCGTGTCGACCTGGCCCACCCGGCGGTCAGCCGCATCCTCACCGGCCTGCAGCCGCTGGATCGCATCGACCTGCGCGCGTGCCGGTTTGACTGCCAGGCCAGCCTGGACCTGGCGTTGCGTCGGCGCATCCGCGAGGCCGAAGAGGCCGCGCAGGGCTGGCGGGTATTCGACGCGCACGGCGTGTTGCGCTGCAAGCGCTTCCCCTGCGACGACCGGGTGGTGTTTCCCCACGGGTTGCCGGGCGATGCGGTGTGGCTGCGTACGTTGGTGGACGACCGGCCCGACCTTCTCGCCGGCTGACGCGCGCCGCCTCAGCGCGCGTCCAACGCCTCCCGCAGGTGGTCGATGAACACCCGCAGCTTCGGCGCCATCTGCTCGCGCGCCGGGTAGTACAGGTGGAATCCCGCGAACGGCTGCTGCCAGTCCTGCAGCACGCAACGCAGGCGCCCGGCGGCCACGTCGGCGGCCACCACGGCCTCGAAGGCCTGGCCCATGCCCAATCCGGCACGCACCGCCGCGTGGATCAGGGCGGTGTCGTTGAACACCAGCGGCCCGCTCACCGCCACGTCGAAATCGCGGCCGTCGCGGCTGAACTCCCAGGGCATCAGCCGGCCGGTGCTGAGCCGGTGCACGATGCAGGCGTGGTCGACCAGCGCGGCCGGCGTGAGCGGTTCGCCGTGGCGCGCGAAGTAGGCCGGCGTGGCCACCACGACCTGCCGCTCCAGTGGGCCGATCGGCACGGCGATCATGTCGCGCGCCAGCGATTCGCCCAGCCGGATGCCGGCGTCGAAGCCACCGGCGACCAGGTCGGCCAGCCCCGGCTCCACGAACAGCTCCACCTCCACCTGGGGATAACGCGCCAGGAAGCTGGGCAGGTGCGGCAGCACCAGCAGTTCGGCGGCCACGCGCGGCACGTTGATGCGCAGTTTGCCCGCCGGTACCGCACGCACGCTGTCCAGGTCCACGAAGGCGGCCTCGATCTGGGCGAGGCCTTCGCCCACGCGCGCCAGGAAGCGCGCGCCGTGTTCGGTCAGGGCCACCCGGCGCGTGGTCCGGTGCAGCAGGCGCACCCCGAGGCTGGCCTCCAGCGCGCGTACGGTCTGAGACAGCGCCGACGGCGAGACGCCCAGGTCATCGGCGGCGCGGGTGAAGCTGGCACGCTCGGCCACCCGGGCAAAGGCAACCACGGCAGACAGCGGGGGCTGGGAGGACATTGTGAAGCCTGCCTTCAAGGTCGATGTGGCGAACACCAGTTTATCCACATGGTGCAGCGGAGGATGCTGTGGGCACCGGCGCTCGACCGCGCCGCCCCTTCCCCGCTTCCGGAGCCTTCCATGCAGACCCGTACCCTTGGCCACCACGGCCCCACCGTTTCCGCGCTCGGCCTGGGCTGCATGGGCATGAGCGCCTTCTACGGCGGTCGCGGCAGCGATGCCGAGGCCACCGCCGTCATCCATCGCGCGCTGGCGCTGGGTGTCACCCTGCTCGATACCGCCGACATGTACGGCCCGCATACCAATGAAGTGCTGGTCGGCAAGGCCATCGCCGACCGCCGCGACCAGGTGTTCCTGGCCACCAAGTTCGGGATCAAGCAGGAGCCCAGCGACAGCGCCGCACGCAGCGTGGACGGCCGCCCGGAGTACGTGATCGCCGCCTGCGACGCCAGCCTGCAGCGGCTCGGCGTGGACCACATCGACCTGTACTACCAGCACCGCGTGGATACCCGCGTGCCGATCGAAGACACGGTGGGCGCGATGGCGCGTCTGGTTGAACAGGGCAAGGTGCGCTTCCTGGGCCTGTCCGAAGCATCGGCGACCACCATCCGGCGCGCGCACGCGGTGCATCCGATCACCGCCGTGCAGACCGAGTTCTCGCTGTGGTCGCGCGACCCGCAGTCCAACGGCGTGCTCGACACCGTGCGCGAACTGGGCATCGGCTTCGTGCCCTACTCGCCGCTGGGCCGCGGCTTCCTGACCGGCGCCATCCGCCGCCCGGACGACTTCGACGCCGATGACTACCGCCGCCAGTCGCCGCGCTTCCAGGGCGACAACTTCGCCCGCAACCTGGCCCTGGTCGATGCGGTCACCGCGATGGCCCAGGCCAAGGGCATCACGCCCGGACAACTGGCACTGGCCTGGGTGCTGGCACAGGGCGACGACCTGGTGCCGATCCCCGGCACCAAGCGCCTCGCCTTCCTGGAAGAGAACCTGGGCGCGCTGCAGGTGCAGCTGAGCCCGGACGAGCTGGCCCGCATCGACGCGATCTTCCCGGCCGATGCCGCGGCGGGGCAACGCTACGCCGATGCGGCGATGGCCACGCTGGACCGCTGAGGGAGCGGTCACGACCAACGGTCGTGACCTACCGGGTTCCGTCCTGCCCCGGTCGGTACGAACAAGCCGGGTGCGGTTCCCCACCGGTAGGTACCGACCGTTGGTCGGTACGAACAGGCGATGGGCCACAATGGGGGGCCATCGCCTGTGAGTAAACGGATGTCCCACCCCGACGACCTGCTGGCCCGTGCCTGGGCAGAGCGCGAAGAATCCCTGTATCCCCGCCTGCTGGGCGCCCTGGGCCCCGGCCTGTACCCGCTCGACGCGGCGGTGTTCTCCACCGTGTTCGGCCAGGACAGCGTAGACCCGCGCTGGCTCACCATCGGCGTGTTCGAGTGCCCGCCCACGCCGGACCGGCCCGGTTGGGCCTATGTGAGCTCCGGGCTGTCCAACCCCTGGGATGAGACCGAGGCCGACCCGGACAGCGTGTCCGGCCTGGGCATGGAATTCCTGCTGCAGACCACCGAACGCGCGCCGTGGGCACTGACCCTGGTGCAGCGGTTCTGCGCCTACCAGCTGCTGCTGGCCGCCGGCCGCATGGGCGACCATGCGCCGCTGGACCTGTGGGACCGCATGCGCATCGGCACCCCCATCGACAACGCCGACAGCCAGCTGCAGGCGCTGGTGTTCGTTGCGGCCGAGCACCTGGGCGACATCCAGAGCCTGGTCAGCGGCCAGTTCCGCTTCCTGCAGATGCTGCCCCTGACCCTGGACGAACATGCCTTCGGCCAGCAGCACGACTTCGAGACCGTGGTTGAACAGCTCAAGACCCATCACGCCGCACCGGTGGTGGACGCGCGCCGCGGCAGCATTGCGCTGCAGCCGCCGGCCTGATCCAACGGTGGCTCCGCGGGCGGGGCCGCCGCCTGTCCCCTGCACCCGACACCAAGGAACCCCGATGCGCTGGTCTGCCCTGCTTCCCCTGCTGGTGCTGTTCGCCCCGGCCGTGGCCCACGCCGATGAGATCCGCTGCCTGAGCGGCGGCAGCCAGGGGCAGATCCACCTGTCCTGGAAACTGCCGGCCGAGGGGCAAGGCACCAGCTACGTGCGGTATGCCGGCAAGACCGCCTGGCTGCGCCTGACCCTGCTGAGCCAGGACAGCACCGAGATGGCCGAGGGCCGCCCGTGGCAGTTCGACACGGTGTGGGAGGAGCACCTGGACGGCACGATGATCGGCCGCTACGCGATCTCCACCCAGGGCGCGCGCATCTACGGGTTCGACTACACCAACGCCCGCACCGGACGGCAGACGACCTTCAGCGAGGACATCGGCGCGCTGACCGACACCGGCTGCCGCTGGGACTGACGCCGGCGCATTTGTGCTGTTTTCGTCACTCACCGGCACTCAGGATTTACTTACGCCCTCCTGTGACGCCCGGCAGTAGTAATGCTGCACCGCATTGGGTAAAACTCGCAGACTAGTCAGTAGCCGTCATTTACCGCGAGGTCCCATGTCATCGTTGCTCCGGCGCAAGTCCCTAGACCAAGTCACCGTCCATGAAGCCGGCAGGCGACTGGTCCCGACCCTGAGCTGGCCGCACCTGATCGCACTGGGCATCGGCGCTATCGTCGGCACCGGCATCTACACCCTGATCGGCGTGGGCGCCAACCTGGCCGGCCCGGCCGTGCTGATCTCCTTCGCCATTGCCGGTGCGGTCTGTGCCTGCGCGGCGCTGTCCTACGCCGAACTGGCCACGATGATGCCGGCCGCCGGCAGCGCCTACACCTACAGCTACGCCGCATTGGGCGAGATGATCGCCTGGGTGGTGGGCTGGAGTCTGATCCTGGAGTACTCCCTGGTGGTGAGTACGGTGGCGGTCGGGTGGTCCGGCTATGCGGTGGGCTTCCTGCATGGCTGGGGCATCGACCTGCCGCTGGCGCTCACCGCCGGCCCGCACGTGGCCGGCGGCTTCATCAACCTGCCCGCGGTGCTGATCACCTTCGTGGTGGCCGGCATGCTGATGGCGGGCACCAAGGAAAGCGCCACGCTCAACGCCATCCTGGTGGTGGTCAAGATCATCGCGCTGACCCTGTTCGTGGCCATCGCGCTGCCGCACTTCGATACCGCGCACATGGACCCGTTCATGCCGTTCGGCTTCGCCAAGTCGGTGGGTGTCGGCGGTGTCGAGCAAGGCGTGATGGCGGCGGCGGCGATCATCTTCTTCGCCTTCTACGGCTTCGATGCGATCTCAACCGCGGCCGAGGAAACCAAGAAGCCCGACCGTGACCTGGCCATCGGCATCATCGGGTCGATGGTGGGCTGCACCATCATCTACGTGCTGGTGGCGCTGGCCGCAGTGGGCGCGATGAGCTACACCATCTTCGGCCAGAGCGCCGAGCCGCTGGCGCTGATCCTGCGCGAGCTGGGCAGCCCGGGCGCGGCCAAGTGGATTGGTGCGGCGGCGGTGATCGCCCTGCCGACCGTGCTGCTGGCCTTCCTGTACGGGCAGAGCCGCATCTTCTTCGTCATGTCGCGCGATGGCCTGCTGCCGCGAGGGCTGTCCAAGGTCAGCGCGCGCACCGGCACGCCCATCGCCACCACGTTGTTCACCGCGGTGCTGGTCGCCGCGCTGGCCGGCGTGGCCCGCCTGGATGAAATCGCCGCCCTGGCCAATGCCGGCACGCTGGCCGCGTTCACCGCGGTGGGCCTGTGCCTGGTGGTGCTGCGCGTGCGCGAACCGGGCCGCGTGCGCAAGTTCCGCACCCCGCTGGCCTTCATCGTCGGCCCGCTGGCGGTGATCGGCTGCGTGTACCTGTTCTTCAGCCTGCCCAGCAAGACCCAGCTGTATTTCCTGGCGTGGAACGTGGTCGGCCTGATCGCCTACTTCGCCTATGGGCGGCGTAACGCGGTGATCAACAAGGCCTGATCCGAGGGCGTGCCGACCAACGATCGGCACCTACCGGGTGTGGCACACGGCGGCGGTGGGAGGCCGGGCAGAGCCCGGCTCTACGCGCTGCCGGCCACCCCGTTGTGGAAACACGGCGGCGGTGGGAAGCCGGGCAAAGCCCGGCTCTACGTGCTGCCGGCCATCCCGCCGTGGAAACACGGCGTCGGTGGGAAGCCGGGCAGAGCCCGGCTCTACGTGCTGCCGGCCACGCTCCCGTAGAGCCGGGCTCTGCCCGGCTGCTGTTGGCCATGACTGCGCGGCGCCCTCGCGCCTCGTCACTTCTTCGGCGTCGCCACCTTGTCCGCATGCGCCTGCGCCTGGGCCATCACCCGCAGCAGGTTGCCGCCCCAGATGCCGGCGATCTGCTTCTCGCTGTAGCCCTTGCGCAGCAGCCACGCGGTGATCTTCGGCAGCTGGCTCACATCCGGCAGGTCCGCCAGGCCGCCACCGCCGTCCCAGTCCAGACCGATCCCGGCATGCTCCGGGCCGACCACCTTGAGGATGTGCTCGAGGTGGGCGAAGAAGTCATCCAGCGTGGCCTTGCGCAGCGGGTAGCGCTGATCGAGTGCGTCCAGCCCCTGCTTCAGTGCCACGCCCTGGGCGATCGTCATCCCGTCGTAGTCGCCGCCGAGCTGCTTCATCAACGCCTCCTCGGCCTGCGCGCGCTGCTCGGTCTTGCCGGTGTCGATCAGGTAACCGCCATAGGCGTTGACCTGGATCACCCCGCCGGCCTTGGCCAGCTGCTTCAGGCGTGCATCGTCGAGGTTGCGCGGGTGGTTGTAGATCGCCTTGGCCGAACTGTGCGACAGCACGAACGGCACCGGCATGCGCTCGAGCAGGTCGTCGAACACCGCGTCGGAGGCATGTGACTGGTCGATCACGATGCCCAGCCGCACCGCTTCGTCCACCAGCGCCTTGCCGGCCGGGCTGAGGCCCTTCCATTCGGCGCCCTTCTTGTCGGTGGCCGAATCGGCGAACTCGTTGTTGGCGAAATGCACCGTGCTCAGCAGGCGCAGGCCCGCCAGGTGGTAGAAGCTCAGCAGCGAGGGATCGTCCACCAGCGGGCTGGCGTTCTCCATGCTGATGTAGACCACGCGCTTGCCGGCGGCCTTGATCCGGGCCGCATCGGCGGCGGTGAGCGCCAGCTGGAAGGTGTCCGGATGCGCGGCGAGCATCGCGCGGATGTCCATCAGCCGCAGCAGCCCCGCGTCGCGTTCGTGCACATGCGCCGCTTCGCTGCGGTCGCCCTGGTCGGTGTAGATCGCCCAGAAGCCGCCATCCAGCGCCCCTTCCACCATGCGCGGGTAATCCACCTGCGACAGCGCGTTGTGGTCGTGCCGCTGCTGGATGTCGAAGCCGGCGCGGTGGAAGTTGGCCGGCGTATCCAGGTGGCTGTCCAACGTGAGCAGCGTCTTCTGCAGGGCCGAGGCCCGGGCCAGTTCCTGCGGGGTGAACTCGATGGCGTGGGCGGCCAGCGGCGTGCACAACGCCAGCGACACCAGCAATGACAGACTGCGCAACGTCATGACGCCTCACCTTGGATGGGAAGCGTCAGACCATAGCGCTGTGAGGACAACAAACGGTAGTGCCGGCCGCTGGCCGGCTCCCCGCGACAATCGGAGACCAGGAGGAGCCGGCCAGCGGCCGGCACTACCTGATGCCGAACGTGGCCGGGATCCTGCGAATCAGTCCAGCACGCGGCAGAACACCGCCTTGAGATAGCGCGATTCCTGCACGTGCGCCATGAACGGGTGGTCCGGACCGGCGCCGGCCACCTTCAGGATCTGGATGGTGCGGCCGGAATAGAACGCCGCGCGGCGCAGCATGTCCAGGAACTGGTCCTCGGCCACCAAGCCGGTGCACGAGAACGTGGCGAACAGCCCACCGGGCTTGACCACGCCCAGCGCCAGTTTGTTCATGTCCAGATACTTCTTCAGCGCGGTGATGACCTGGTCGCGGTCGCGGGTCATCTTGGCCGGGTCCAGGATCACCACGTCGAACTGCTCACCGCGGTTGGCCGCATCGCGCAGCCACGGGAACACGTCGGACTGGATGAACTTCGGGCGCACGTTGTTGAGGCGCGAGTTGGCCTTGGCAATGGCGATCACGTCTTCATCGATGTCGATGCCGACCACTTCCGACGCACCGCGAGCAGCGGCGTACACCGCAAAGCCGCCGGTGTTGCAGCACAGGTCGAGCACGCTCTTGCCGTCCACCTGCTCGCTCAGCCACTGGCGGTTCTCGCGCTGGTCGGCGAAGAAGCCGGTCTTGTGCGCTCCGGCCGGGTCGGCGCGGAACTTCACGCCGTACTCGGTGATCACCGAGGCTTCGGTGGTGGTGTTGCCATGGAAGTCGAAGCTTTCCTGCTTCTGCACGTGTTCGTCGGCGAAGCTGTGGAAACGGCAGCCCGGGAACTGCTCACGCAGCGCTTCGTAGATCCACTCGCGGTGGCGGAACATGCCGGCGGCGAAGAACTCCACCACCACCAGGTCGTTGTAGCGGTCCACCACCAGGCCGGACAGACCGTCGCCTTCGCTGTGCACCACGCGCCAGGCGTCGGACACCGCGTCCAGCTTCAGCACGTCGCGGCGCAGCGAGACGGCCTGGGCGATCTTGCGCGAGAACCAGCCCGCGTCGACCGGAACGGCCTGGTCGGTTTCCAGGATGCGCACGGCGATGCGCGAATGGCCGTTGTAGAAGCCCCGGCCGATCCACTCCCCGTCCACGCCGATAACGTCGACGATGGCACCGGGTTTGGGACGGACGGCCGGCTTTTCGACCAGTTTCTGGAAGATCCACGGGTGGCTGGAGCGCCAGGCGTTCTTGAGGCGGACAACGGGGGCAGGGGTATTCATGGGCGTATTGTAAACGGGAAGCCTGCAGCCCTCGGCGTTGGGAGCGACACCGCCGGCGCTCTGGGAGTGACGGCCGCAGGCCGTCAGCGCGGTAACCCCGGCCGCTACGTGGTTGACGGCCAGCGGCCGTCACTACCGGTTGGGGCGTTTGGTTCAGCAGCACCGGGGCATGGAAAGGATTTGACGCCGGCCCGGCCACCCCGCAGAATCGGCCCCAGAAGGGGAGTAGCTCCCAGACGTTGTCGCCGTCAATTCGAGCCCGCAGGCTCCGGTGCAACGGCAGTCCCACCCATCGGGACTGCGAGCGAGACCTTCGCCGTATGGCGAAGCTCTGTTCCCCGGATCCCCCCGATCCTCCGTTGCAGATCCTCGCCGTCCGGCTTGAGGCAATCATTTTTCCAACGGATAAACCCAATGCAGACGATCGGTAATGTGTGGTTGTGGGGCGGCTTCGGCGCGGTGGTGATCATCGCGCTGCTGGTCGACCTCGTATTGATGCGACATGGCGGGCCGCACAAGGTCACCTTCAAGGAGGCCCTGTGGTGGTCGATCGGCTGGGTCGCCCTGGCCCTGGCCTTCAACGGCGGCCTTTGGTACTACCTGAACGAGACCGCCGGCCAGGTGGTGGCCAACAAGGTCGGCTTGGAGTTCCTGACCGGTTATCTGGTCGAGAAAGCCCTGGCCGTGGACAACATCTTCGTGTTCCTGATGATCATGGGCTACTTCGCGGTGCCCGAGGAACAGCGCCAGAAGGTGCTCATCATCGGCATTCTGGGCGCGATCGTGCTGCGTACGATCATGATCTTCGCCGGTAGCGTGTTGCTGACCAAGTTCCACTGGCTGCTCTACGTGTTCGGTGCGTTCCTGCTGTTCACCGGCTGGAAGATGTGGTTCTCGGCCGGTAGCGAGCCGGATCTTGAGACCAACCCTGCCCTGCGCTGGATGCGCAAGCACCTGCGCCTGCTGCCCGACTACGCCGGCAACGCCATGAGCGTCATGCGCGATGGCAAGCGCTGGTACACCCCGCTGTTCGTGGTGCTGATCCTGATTGCGGTCACCGACGTGATCTTCGCGGTGGACTCCATCCCGGCCATCTTCGCCATCACCACCGACCCGTTCATCGTGCTCACCTCCAACGTGTTCGCGGTGCTGGGCCTGCGCGCGATGTTCTTCCTGCTGGCCGGCATGGCCGATCGCTTCCACCTGCTGCCGTATGGCTTGGCCCTGGTGCTGGCCTTCATCGGCATCAAGATGATGCTGATCGACATCTTCAAGATCCCCACCCCGATCTCGCTGGGCGTGGTGGCCGTGATCATCGCCGCCACCGTGGTGCTGAGCCTGAAGAACCCGCCGAAGACCGGCGACGCGTAACCGACGTGCCACCGGCGGGATTGTCCCGCCGGTGGCACTACTCTCTCCCGTCGCGTTGCCCTTGTGTTCAGCCCGGGCGACGCAATCCCTAAGGGTATGAACGCCAACCTGCCCCTGCCCGCCGGCGAACCGCCGACCTCTCCCCGCAACGACCGCGGTCGCGTGCTGCGGGCGTTCAACCTGAGCCTGGCCTTCGTGCTGGTGCTGGTGGCCATCTATACCGCGCAGGGTCATTTCGACTGGCGCCCGTGGGCGGTGGCCCCGCTGGACAAGGCCGGCCTGCTTGGCATCCTCGGTGCGCCGCTGCTGCACGGTTCGGTACAGCACCTGGGGGCCAATGCCTTCGCCTTGCTGATCCTCGGGACGCTCGCCGGCAGCGTCTATCCCAAAGCCACCCTGCGCGCGCTGCCCCTGCTGTGGGTCGGCTCCGGACTGGGTGCCTGGCTGCTGGGTGACCTGGGCAGCCGCCATCTCGGTGCCAGCGGCATCACCCATGGCCTGATGTTCCTGATCTTCGTGCTGGGCCTGCTGCGCCGCGACCGGCCGGCCATTGCCGCCGGCCTGATCGCCTTCCTGTTCTACGGCAGCATGCTCATCACTATCCTGCCGCATGAGCCGGGGGTGTCCTGGCAGTCGCACATGGGCGGTGCCTTCGCCGGCATCATCAGCGCGCTGCTGTTCCGCCTGTCCGACCCGATGGCCCCGCGCAAGCGCTACAGCTGGGAAGAGGAAGACGACGAGGACGACCTGCAGCTGCAGCGTGACAACGACCTTGAACCGCCCTCCCCGCACCGCGTGCCGGTGCTGTGGCAGCCGCGCGAAGGACAGGACTTTGTGGTCCTCCCGTTCCGTCCGCGCGATCCGGGTGCGCCGCGCGAATAACGGCGGCTCACTTCGGGGGCTTGATCACGCCGGTGGCACTGATGCGCAGGCATTGCCAGGCGATGTAGCCCACCACCAGCACTTCCACCACGCCGAACAGCGTGTGGACCGAGAACGCCATGGGGCGCTCGTCCCACAGGTAGCTGTGCGATCCGGTGCGGAATCCGCTGACACGCAGGCGTCCGGTGAACAGCGCCGTTCCCACGGCCAGTGCCTGGGACAGCTCCAGTACCGCCAGGAACAGCCCAAACAGCGCGACCACCGCACGGGCAAGGAGGCCGATCCTGTCGTTGGGGTCGGACGCATTCGGCGCATTGGGGGTGGACGCTTTCCGCACCACGCGGGGTGGCGGGGCATGCACCGCGTTGAAGGCCTCTGCGCGCCGTCGCCAGGCCGGTAGTGGGGCCACCGGGCGGGCGTCTGCACCGGCAGCATCCCGATCAACGCGGGTGACCGCCACCTGCAGGTAGCCGGCAACTTCGCCAAGCCACCGCTCTGTCGACGGTCGGCCCGGCAGAAGCGCGAAGTTGCCGGGGCTGAGGCAGTGTTCGCGTCCGTCGGGCAGGATCATCCAGAGCGTACCGATGGCTGGCCGGGCATCCTTGCGGACGCGCAACTCCAACGCGGTGGGTCGGCCAAGTGCGAACTGCTCGACCTGCTCACGCAGGCCCAGCAGCATCCGGCGGCGGCGTTCAACCACGTCGTTGCGCCGGGACACGGTGAGGATCTCCCGCGGCGCCAACGACCAAAGCGCCAGCAGGCTCATCGCGGGCGGCAACAGCATCGCCAACCCTGCCAGCAGCGTATTCACCAGTGAGCCGGCTTTCATTCCCGCCATCAGCGCCGCCGCGGGGATGCCGAAGCCGATAGCCAGGAACAGCAGCACCATGCCACCGAGCACATGGTTGTGTGAGCGAATGCGTAGATCGCCGTCCGGCGTGTGTTCGTAGCGATGCCCGATCAGCATGCGACCTCCTTGTCTGCCGGGCACGGTAACGCGCGCAGCGCGCGGTCGGCAAGCGCGGTTGGGGCATGCCCCGGCAGGCATCGACCGTTGGTCGATGCGGGTAGCACCGATCACGGTCGCACCGACCAACGGTTGGTACCTACGGGTTTGCCACCGCCGTGCCATCGCCATCCACCGCGCGCCGGCCCAGCGCCGGGTCATCGGTGAAGAAGGCATCGATACCGGTGGCCAGATAGGCGCGCATCTCCGCCACGGAGCCATCGGCGTTGCGCGCGTTCGGTTCGCCCTTGCGGAACTCGGCGGCCTGGAACGGGTTCTCCGGGCGGAACGTGTACGGAACCACCATCAGCCCTGCCGCATGTGCATCGCGCACCAGCGACGTAGGCGTGCCGAGCGTGCCGGCGGCGTCCAGCGGAATGATCAGACGCAGGCTCGGGCCGATGCCGTCGGCATAGGCGGCCACCTGCTCCAGCCCGGCCGGGGTGATGATGTCGGCATAGCGCTGGCTGCCCTTGGCGGCCAGCACGTCGCCGGGCTGCTGCTTCGGGTCGCCGATCAACTGCAGCAGGCGGATGTTGGAATCGGGTGCCAGCTTGCTGCGCAGGTAACGCAGGTTGCCCACCTCGAACGACTGGATCGTCACCGGTGCCACGCGGGTATAGGCGTTGCCCTGCAGCGTGGCCAACACCTTGTCTTCCATCGGCAGGCCGATGCCCTTGAAGTAGGTGCCGTGCTTGATCTCCGGCACCAGCCCGATGCCGCGGTTGGCGCGGCCGGCCTGCTGGACCAGGAAGGCGATGATCTCGTCCAGGGTGGCGATGCGGAACTGGCCGTCGAAGGCGGTGCTGCGCAGCTGCGGCAGGCGCTCGCGGGCGTACAGCGTCTTCAGCTCGGCCAGGGTGAAGTCTTCGGTGAACCAACCCTCCATGCGTTCGCCGTCGATGCTCTTGACCGTCTTGCGGCTGGCGAACTCCGGGTGCGCGGCCACGTCGGTGGTGCCGCCGATCTCGTTCTCGTGGCGGGACACCAGCACGCCGTCCTTGGTCATCACCAGGTCCGGTTCGATGTAGTCGGCGCCGTCGGCGATGGCCTGGGCATAGGCGGCCAAGGTGTGCTCGGGCAGCAGCGCACTGGCGCCGCGATGGCCGTACACCGCTGCCTTGCGCGGCGCGGGAGGGGAGGATTCAGCGCTCATGGCCACCGATGGTGCCACGGTCAGCGACAACAGCAAGGCACAACCCCACGACAACTTCGACACTGCAAACCCCTGTTTGATGCGGCCCGCGCCAACGCGGCCGGGCGTGGATGGACCGGCGCATTGTGGTGGTGCGGTGTGACAGGGGGAAGAAACGGCACGCGGAAGGGCCGATGGACGTGGCAGAACCGGCTTCAGGAATCCTCGCCGGGCTGCCCTGATGCGCTACCAACCGCTTCCACCGCCTTTATCACCTTGTCGAAATCACTTTCGAACAATCGCGGGCTGATGGCATCGAGGTTGTAGTGGTCCACGCCTCGGGACACCGTGCGGCTGCCTTCCTGCTGAACTATCCGGAATTTCCGGAGGGTTGCCGCTGGGGTCAGCTCTTCGCTGTCAAAGATATTCTTCAGATGTTCATTGACCGTCCGCACGTCCACGCCGAACAACGCAGCCATCCGCTTCTGCGACAGCCAGATCGAATCGTCCTCGTAACGGGCCTCGATGCTCTGATCGCCCGTCTGGCTGGTGAAGATCAGGAACTCGACAGTACTGTTGCGGATCAATGTTGTCGTGCCCATCACCGGATCCTCAAAGGGGCTGTCACGCGACTGGGGCGTACTCCGGGGAGTCTGGTCGGTCTAACGCCGGCAAGGTGTGTCTGATGACGCACTTTCGGCGCTGACGATCATAGCCCCTACTTCCCGATGCAGAAGCTGGAAAAGATCCGCCCCAGCAGATCGTCGGCGCTCATCCGCCCGGTGATCTCGCCCAGTGCCTCATGCGCCAGGCGCAGTTCCTCGGCGGCCAGCTCCAGGTGTTCGTGGACCAGCTCGGCTTCGGCGCGCTCGGCGTGGCCGATGGCCAGCACGATGGCTTCAACATGACGGGCGCGCGCGGAGAACTCGCCGTCCACGCTGTCGCCGGCGCTGCCACTGGCGAGTTCGCGCAGGCGGGCGTGCAGGCGGTCCAGGCCCTGGCCGGTGGCGGCGGAGACGTGGACGACGTTCGCATCGCTGTCGCCGGGAAGGTGCTCCAGCAGGTCGCTCTTGTTGTGGACCCACAGCTGCTGCGGCACGCCGGCCAGGGCGTCGGCCACCGCGGCATGCCCGGCCTGCGGGTCGCGGGCGTCGAGCACGATGATGGCCAGGTCGGTGCGCTGCATCTCCACGTGCGCGCGGCGCATGCCTTCGCGCTCGATCGCGTCGCCGCCGTCGCGCAGGCCGGCGGTGTCGACCAGGGTCAGTTCGAGGCCATCGATGCGGATGGTTTCGCGCAGGGTGTCGCGGGTGGTGCCGGCAATGTCGGTGACGATGGCGCGCTCGCTGCCGGCCAATGCGTTGAGCAGCGAGCTCTTGCCGGCGTTCGGCGGGCCCACCAGCACCGCATGCAGGCCATCGCGCAGCTTGCGGCCGCGCTCGGCATCGTCGCGCAGCTGCCCCAGCGCGCGCAGCGCCTGGCCTAATCCGGCGCGCACCTGTTCGCCGCCCAGCGTGTCCAGCGGCTCGTCGGCGAAGTCGATCGCCGCTTCAACATGGATGCGGAGCAGAACAAGCTGTTCTGCCACCTCGTCCACGCGGCGCGAGAACACCCCGTCCAGCGACCGCCGCGCTGCGCGCGCTGCGCGGGTGTCGCTGGCCGCGATCAGGTCGGCGATGGCTTCGGCCTGGGCCAGGTCGAGCTTGCCGTTGAGGAAGGCGCGTTCGCTGAATTCACCCGGCCGGGCCTGCCGCGCGCCCAGCGCGATGCAGCGCGCGACCAGCTGCTGCAACACCACCGGGCTGCCATGGCCCTGCAGTTCCACCACGTCTTCGCCGGTGAAGCTGTGGGGGGCCGGGAACCACAGCGCGATGCCATCGTCGATCACCTCGCCCTGCGCATCGCGGAAGCGGGCGTAATGCGCCTGTCGCGGCTGCATCGTGCGCACGCCGATGGCGTCGGCGATGCCGCGCGCACGCGGGCCGCTGAGGCGCAGCATGCCGACGCCGCCGGCACCGGGCGCGGTGGCGATGGCAACGACGGTGTCGATGTTGGACGGGGTGGTCATCGCTCAGAGCTTCTCCAGCTGGGCGCGGGCCTGGGCCGCGGCGCTGCCCTGCGGTTGCAGGGCCAGGTAGGTGCTGTAGGCCTGCTTGGCCTTGGCCTTGTCGCCGGCATGGAAGTAGGCGTCGCCCAGGTTGAAGTGGGCCACCGCCCGCGAGGGATCGATCTTCAAGGTGTTCTCCAGCCAGCGTGCCGCTTCGGCATAACGCTGCTGCCGGTAGTACACGAAGCCCAGGTTGTTGGCGGCCTGGGCGAAGTCCGGACGCAGCTTCAGCGCTTCGGTGAACTGGGCCACTGCCTCGTCGTAGCGCTTCTCGCGGTACAACTGCAGGCCGCGGTCGTTGGCCTGCTGCGCGCGCTGGCGGTCGGACGTGGGCGCAGCCGCGGGCACCACCAGCGTGCTCTTACCGCCCTGCAGGTCGGCCACGGTCACCGGCGCTTCGTCCTTGCCCTTGGCGTCCTGCGCCGCGTCGACCTTGTTGTTCAACGCAATGGCGTCGGCCGACAACTGGCGGGTATCGGCGGTGAGGTATTCCTGGCTATCGGGCACCTGGAACACGAACTCGCCGCCCTGCGACCCCGGCAGGCTGCCAAAGGCGGGCGTCTGCTGCGACACCGCCGACACGGCCGGGGCCACGTACGCGGCCAGCTCGGTACCGGTGATCAGCCCGTCGCCGTTGAGGTCGCCCTTGCCGGCCAGGGCCTGCAGCAACACCCAGGTGAACACCGAATGGCCGTTCGGGCCGGCATCGGCCACCTGCTGGTCGGCGCCACCGGCGGTGAGCATCTGGCGCGCGCTGCGGCGTGCGTTCTCGCGCAGGAACGCCGACGACGAGGGCCCGCCGCGGGTCAGGCCGAGGCCGCTGTAGCAGGCGTCCATCACGAACATCACGTGCTTGGCCTGCATGCTCTCGGCGATGTTCTGGATGTCGGTCATCGCGATGGCATCGGTGGCGAACTCATCCGGGTTGGAATCCACCGGGATGATGTAGCCCAGGTCGCGGCCCGAGGCCAGGCGGCGGGTGGCGCCATGCCCGGCGAAGAACACGAACACCCGGTCGTCGCGCCCGGTGCGGTCATCGGCCAGGCGATCATGGAAGGCGGCCAGGATATTGTTGCGGGTGGCCTGCTGGTTCTTCAGCACGATCACCTGCGACGACGGGAAGCCGAACTGCCCGGTCAGGGTGTCGGCGATGGCCTGTGCATCGTGGCTGGCGTACTCCAGCTTCGGCCACTTGGCGTAGTCATCGATGCCGATCACGATCGCCCAGGACTTCTGGTAGCCGGTGGTGACCGTAGGCGCGCTGTCGGCTCCCTTGCGCGGGCGGGCCACGCTGAAGTCGCGGCCATTCCAGCCGGCGAACTGGTAGCCATCGGCAATCAGCCGGTCCAGGATCTGCGGCAGCGCCTTGACCGCGCGGTCATGGATGTCGTGGAACAGGATGATGCCGCGCTGTTCCTTCTGCACCTGGTCGACCACGCGCTGCACGATCGACTCGGGCACCGGGTCGGCCCAGTCCATCGAGTCGATGTTCCACATGATCGACTTCAGCCCGGCCTCGTTGAGCAGCTGCAGGCCTTCAGCGTTGCGCGCGCCATACGGGAAGCGGAACAGCGGCGCGCGCTTGTCATCCACGTCCTTGAGCAGCGTGTCGGTGGACAGCACCTGCTCGCGCAGCGCATCGCCGGTGGTACGCGACAGCTGCGCGTGGGTCAGGCTGTGGTTGCCCACCGCGTAGCCCTGTTCCATCAGGTTGCGGCTGATGCCGGCCAGCGGGCCCAGTTTGACCTTGCCATCGGCCTGCACTTGACCGAGGTTGCGGCCCACTTCGAAGAACACACCGGGCACGTCGTAGCGCTCCAGGATGGCCACCACTTCGTCGGTGTAGGCCTTGTGCGGGCCATCGTCGAAGGTGAGCACCACGGTCTTGGGCGGCAGGTCGCGGCCGAAGATCTCGCGGTCGCTGTCCTTCATCGACATCGGGTACGGCTCGATCACGCCGTAGTCGCGCAGGATGTCGGCGCGGCGGTACTGCGCGTGCAGGTGGGTGATGTAGTCGTCCCACTTCTCGCGCTTGAGCGCGATTGCCCGGGTGCGGTCGAAGCGGCTGAAGATGCGGGTGATTTCCTGGTTGTAGGTGCGCTCGATCTCATCCAGCGCCTCCAGGTCTTCCCCGATCCGCTGGTGCAGCTTCACCGCAGGCAGCGAGGAATCCTTGCCCACGCGCTCGTGCAGGTCGCGCAGTACTTCGCGGAAGGCCAAGCGGTCGGCATCGAACAGGTCCGGCGCCGATTCGATGTAGTCCAGCACCGTGCCCAGGGAGGCGAAGCGTTGCGGGCTCGGGCTGCGCAGCAGCGTGTCGAACTGGGCGGCGATGGCGGCGCGCTGCGCCAGGCCGTCGTGGAACAGCTGCTGGCCGATGCGGCTGGAGGTGGCGCGATCGCCCGGCGACTGCTGCGCCTCGTCGGCCAGCAGCACGATGATGCGGCGGTGGCCGTCGAGCTGCTTCTGCAAGGCCGCCAACAGCGGCGCTGCCGCCGGATCCGCGGCGGCGGCGGCCGCCTGCGCGCTGGGGGTGGCCGGCGTCTGGGAGTCGGTCGCGTCCTGCCGGCCACAGCCAGCCATCACCAGGGTCAGCAGCAGCACGGGCACGGGCAGACGGAACAGCGACGACGCAGGGGGCATGGGGGGACTCGGGGAAACGCGGCAACGGTGGCGGGGATTGTATCGCCGCCAAAGAAAAACCCGCCGGATGGCGGGTTTTTCAGGGGCAACCAACCAGGGGTCGGTTTTATTTCTTCTTGATCGGCGCGGTGGTGGCCGGCACCGGGTCGCTGCCGTGGCGCTTGGTCATCCACCACTGCTGCAGCAGGCCCAGGCCACCGTTGACCACCCAGTACAGCACCAGGCCGGACGGCATGAAGGCCATCATGACGCCGAACACCAGCGGCATCATCTGCATCATCTTGGCCTGCATCGGGTCCATGCCCGGCGCCGGGGTCAGCTTCTGCGTGGCCCACATCACCGCCACGTTGATCACCGGCAGGATGAAGTACGGGTCGCGTGCGGTCAGATCCTGGATCCAGCCCAGCCACGGCGCCTGGCGCAGTTCCACCGATTCCACCAGCACCCAGTACAGGGCGAAGAAGATCGGCATCTGGATCAGGATCGGCAGGCAGCCGCCCATCGGGTTGATCTTTTCCTTCTTGTACAGCTCCATCATCGCGGTCTGGAACTTCTGGCGGTCATCGCCATAGCGTTCCTTGAGCTGCGCGATGCGCGGCTGGAAGCGACGCATCTTGGCGCCGCTCTTGTACTGCACCGCCGACAGCGGATACAGCACCAGCTTCAGCAGCACCACCAGGCCGACGATGGCCCAGCCCCAGTTGTTGACGACCTTGTGGACCTGGTTCAACACCCAGAACAGGCCCTGGCCGATGATGGCCATCAGCGAGAAGCGGCTGTAGTCGACCACGCGGTCCAGGCCCTTCACGTCTTCCTTGGCGAGCAGGTTGACCAGCTTCGGGCCCACCCACAGGCGTGCCTCGGTGCTGGCCTGCTGCCCGGCGGCCACGGTGAAGGCCGGACCGGTGGCCTGGATCTGGTCGCGACCGTCATGCTGGGACAGCACGTAGTTGGCGGCCTGGTCCGGCTGCGGGATCCACGCGGTGAAGAAATGGTGCTGCAGCATCGCCAGCCAGCCGCCGGTGATGGTGCGGTTGAGGTTGCCGTCGTCCAGGTAATCCTTGAACGCGCGACGCTCATAGCCGTCCTGCGGGCTGAACCAGGTCGCGCCGTTGAAGCTGAACGAGTCCGGGTTGGTCATGCTGCGCGACAGGATGGTCGGGGTGCGGTCCAGGGTGCGGTACACGTAGCCGTTCCACGGCGCGGTGCTGCCGTTGACCACTTCGTCCTTCACCTTGATCGCGTACTCGTTGCGGCCCAGGGTGTAGGTACGGCGAATGGTCACGCCGTTGGGACCGTTCCACACGAACGGGATCTGCAGTTCCTTCTGGTCCTTGCCCAGCACGAAGTCGCGGCTGTCGCCGACCAGCTTGAAGCCATTGGCTTCGGGCACCGGCATGCTCTTGTCCTGGCTGGTCCAGCCGCTCACCGCGCGATACGGGTGCGTGCTCTCTTCGGTCAGCAGGCGCACCGGCGGGCTGCCGTCGGCCTTGGTCTGCGGGAACTGCAGCAGCTCGGCGTCCAGCACCGTGCCACCGTCCAGCACCAGGCGCAGGACGTCGGTGGTGACGGTCACGCGGGCGGCGCCGGCCTGGGCCTGGGCGGCCGGCTGGTTGGCCGGTGCGCTGCCCGGGGCCTGTGGCACCGTCGCGCCCGGGACCGACCCGGCGGCACCCGGCACGGTCGCCTGGGTCTGGGCAGCCACCGTCGGGGTGGCCGGCGCGGCCTTGTCGCGGCCCCACTCCATCCACAGCAACACGGCCACCATCAGCCAGGCAAAAATCAGGAAAACGCGGGTCTGGTTCATCAGCGGGCAGGCTCGACGGGGCCGGCAGGTGAGGCCGGCTCGGACTGGGAAAGGGGTGCAACGCCCAGGGGCGGCGGCATTGTGCCGTCCGCGCCCGGCATGGGCAATGCGCCAAGGCGGCGCAGCAGGCGTTCAAAGGCCTGACGGATGTCTGCATTGCTGGCGGTACGGGCGGCGCTACGGGCAACGACGACAAAATCGCCGGCACTCATCCACGGCCGTAGGTGGCGTGTGGCATCGCGTAGCACACGCTTCACTCGGTTGCGACCCACGGCTCGGGGATCGACTTTGCGCGACACGGCGAGACCCAACCTGGCTGGCGTATCGCTCTTCAGCCAGTGCAGGGTCATCAGCGGATCGGACACACGGCGGGCGCCGTTGAAGACCGTTGTATATTCGGCACGCGTACGAACCCGCGCAGAGCGAGGAAATCGCTTGCGCGGGTCGGAACTGCTCACAGTCAGGATTGCGTCTGCCGCGGGAAGCGGCATTGCAATCAAGCGCTCAGGACTTTACGGCCCTTGGCGCGGCGACGCGACAGGATCTTGCGGCCGTCAGCGGTCTTCATACGGGCACGGAAGCCATGGTCGCGCTTACGCTTGAGGTTGCTGGGTTGGAAAGTGCGCTTGGTGGCCATGCGGGCCTCTATATGAAGGGGACGGAAAGAACCGGAAATTCTATAGACCTGACCAAGGTGCCGTCAAGTGTCTGGCACTACGGGATTTCATCCGGCTGTGCAATAGCTGTGGATCATTTTGTGAATAACTTTGGGACAACCATTCCCGGCCCCCCTCGTCGGTGGTAGTCTGCGCCATCCATTCTTCCCTCCTTCCGGCCTGCGGTGCGGCGGTTTCCTACGCCTGTACGCTGGCCCCAGACGATTATTGCCGATGGATGCCTGGTCCCGTTGTCTCGAACGCCTCGAAGCGGAGTTCCCGCCCGAGGATGTTCACACCTGGTTGAAGCCACTGCAGGCCGATCTGCGCGTGGACAGCCTGGTGCTTTATGCGCCAAACGCCTTCATTGTCGACCAGGTGCGCGAGCTGTACCTGCCGCGCATCAAGGAACTGCTGGCGCACTTCGCCGGTTTCGGCGACGTTTTTCTTGAAATCGGCTCGCGTCCGCGGGCCGTGGAGGCGCAGATTGCGCCGAATCCGGGCTTCAGCGCCCCGGCCGTGGCGGCCGAACCGCTGGTGCCGTTCGCCGGCAACCTGGATTCGCACTACACCTTCGCCAACTTCGTGGAAGGCCGCAGCAACCAGCTGGGCCTGGCCGCGGCGTTCCAGGCGGCGCAGAAACCGGGTGACCGGGCGCACAACCCGCTGCTGCTGTACGGCGGCACCGGCCTGGGCAAGACCCACCTGATGTTCGCGGCCGGCAATGCGATGCGCCAGGCCAATCCGGCTGCCAAGGTCCTGTACCTGCGCTCGGAACAGTTCTTCAGCGCGATGATCCGGGCGTTGCAGGAAAAAACCATGGATCAGTTCAAGCGCCAGTTCCAGCAGGTGGACGCGCTGCTGATCGATGACATCCAGTTCTTCGCCGGCAAGGACCGCACCCAGGAAGAGTTCTTCCATACGTTCAACGCCCTGTTCGACGGCAAGCAGCAGATCATCCTGACCTGCGACCGGTACCCGCGCGAAGTCGAGGGCCTGGAAGCACGGCTCAAGTCGCGCCTGGCCTGGGGCCTGTCGGTGGCCATCGAACCGCCGGACTTCGAGACCCGCGCCGCGATCGTGCTGGCCAAGGCACGTGAGCGTGGCACCGAGATTCCCGACGATGTGGCGTTTCTGATTGCCAAGAAGATGCGCTCCAATGTCCGCGACCTCGAGGGTGCGCTGAATACCCTGGCCGCACGCGCCAACTTCACCGGCCGTGCGATCACCACTGATTTTGCGCAGGAAACCCTGCGCGACCTGCTGCGCGCCCAGCAGCAGGCGATCAGCATTCCCAACATCCAGAAAACCGTGGCCGACTACTACGGGCTGCAGATCAAGGATCTGCTGTCCAAGCGTCGGACCCGGTCGCTGGCCCGTCCGCGCCAGGTAGCCATGGCGCTGACCAAGGAACTCACCGAGCACAGCCTGCCGGAAATCGGCGATGCCTTTGCCGGCCGGGACCACACCACGGTGCTGCATGCCTGCCGTCAGATCCGGACGTTGATGGAAGCCGACGGCAAGTTGCGGGAAGACTGGGACAAGCTGATCCGGAAGTTGAGCGAATGATGCATGCACGCCGCACAGGCGTCATCGCATAAAACGGTGCAGAATCCGGTAGCAAGCAGGGGACAGGGTGTGGATAAGAAATCGGGTAAATTTCCCTGGTGATTTATCCACAGCTTCACCCTCCCCCCGAGGGTTAGTAGTGCAGAGGGTTTCAGGCTCTGAAACCTCTTTGTTTACAAAGACTTAGCTGTGTTTTCCAGCGATTCTGTTCCTACCATCACCACCAAGCTTTTGATTTATTCCATATTTTTTTAAAGCATAGGGGCACGGAACCACATGCGTTTCACACTGCAGCGCGAAGCCTTTCTCAAGCCGTTGGCACAAGTCGTCAACGTGGTCGAACGCCGCCAGACCCTGCCGGTTCTGGCAAATTTCCTGGTCCAGGTGCAGAACGGGCAGCTGTCGCTGACCGGTACGGACCTGGAAGTGGAAATGGTGTCGCGGATCGCGGTGGAAGATGCCCAGGACGGCGAGACCACCATCCCCGCCCGCAAGTTGTTCGAGATCATCCGCGCCCTGCCCGACGGCAGCCGGATCACCGTCTCGCAGACCGGTGACAAGATCACCGTGCAGGCAGGCCGCAGCCGCTTCACCCTGGCAACCCTGCCGGCCAACGACTTCCCGTCTGTGGACGAAGTCGAAGCCACCGAGCGTGTGGCCATCGGCGAAGCCACCCTGAAGGAACTGATCGAGCGCACCGCGTTCGCGATGGCCCAGCAGGACGTGCGCTACTACCTCAACGGCCTGCTGTTCGATCTGCGCGGCGATGCCCTGCGGACCGTCGCCACTGACGGACACCGCCTGGCGCTGTGCGAAACCGAGCTGGAAAAAGCCAGCGGCGCCAAGCGTCAGATCATCGTGCCGCGCAAGGGCGTGACCGAACTGCAGCGTCTGCTGGAAAGCGGCGATCGCGAGATCGAGCTGGAAGTCGGTCGCAGCCACGTGCGGGTCAAGCGCGACGATGTGACCTTCACCTCGAAGCTCATCGATGGCCGCTTCCCGGATTACGAGGCAGTGATCCCGATCGGTGCCGACCGTGAAGTGAAGGTCGACCGCGAAGCACTTCGGGCCTCGCTGCAGCGCGCCGCGATCCTGTCCAACGAGAAGTACCGAGGCATCCGCGTGGAAGTCTCGCCGGGCAACCTGAAGATCAGTGCGCACAACCCGGAGCAGGAAGAAGCCCAGGAAGAGATCGAAGCCGACACCACGGTCAGCGATCTGGCCATCGGCTTCAACGTGAACTACCTGCTGGACGCGTTGTCGGCACTGCGCGATGAGCACGTCGTCATCCAGCTGCGTGATTCGAACTCCTCTGCCCTGGTCCGTGAGGCCAGCAGCGAGAAGTCCCGTCATGTGGTGATGCCGCTGCGTCTCTGACGACGCATGGTTCCACGTGGAACCGACGTGTTGAAGAAGCCCGGCCATGTGCCGGGCTTTTTCTTGTTCCACGTGGAGCATTGCGGTTTTCAAGGTAACACGCAGCGGTTTCGATCCTGGTTGGTGGCTGCCGTCAAAAGCGTGGATCAACGACTCGCGACAGTGGGGGTCGCATCAAGTTTCGAGGTCGGTAGATCCGACGCATTGCGCAGAGGTTTCCCCTGCTCCCAAGCCTTGCTTTCGCGTTCCATGCCGACGGCTCGTTTGCCTGCCCGGATCACTGCTCTATGCTTTAAAAACTGTATATAAATCTAAAGCTAGGTGGTGGTGGTAGGGCCAGATTTGGTTGAAAAGTACCTTATCTTATTGAAATTCAAGGGAATATCAGGCCTGAAACCCCCTACATAAGGCCCCCTGAGGCTGGGGGTGATCCTGTGGATATCTTTCAAGGCGGGTTTTGGGCCTGTTTTTATCCACAGCTCGTACATGAGTTGTGCATAAGTCATACAGAGCCTCTGTGGACAGCGAAACTCAGCCGTGCCGTATTTGGCCAAATCTGAATAGGCATGCCGGGTCCAGTGCAGCAGATTTCAAAGAATTCACCCGTAGCGGGAATCGAACCCCGCGAAGGGTCAGGCGAAAGCCCATCAATTTTCTTGAAATCTGCAGGCCTGCCGCCCTGCCCGGCCGCCAGATTTCAAGAAATTCACGGTGCTGCGTGGCCATGTGGCGGGCGGCTCCGTGCCCTGCGCTGGTGGATCGACGTGGATCGGGGCAGCAGGAAGCGCGTTCACCCCGCGGCCCACGTGAAACACACCCGATGCAGTAAGCTGATCGATTGCCCCTACCCGACTGCCGCCTTGTGCGGCCGTGATCGACTGCATGCACATCCGCCGCTTGTCCCTGCACCAGGTTCGCCGCTTTGACCACGTGGAACTGGCCCCCCAGCCGGGCATCAACCTGATTACCGGTGACAACGGCGCCGGCAAGACCAGCGTGCTGGAGGCCCTGCATGTGATGGCGTATGGGCGCAGCTTCCGCGGCCGGGTGCGCGACGGTCTGGTGCGCGAAGGACAGGACGCGCTGGAAGTCTTCGTGGAATGGGACGAATGCCGCGAAGGCGCGCCAAGTTCCACGCGGCGCAAGGCCGGGCTGCGTCACAGCGGGCAGGAATGGAAGGGTCGGCTCGATGGCGAAGACGTTGCGCAGCTGGGAAACCTTTGCGCAGCGCTGGCCGTGGTGACCTTCGAGCCCGGCAGCCACGCCCTCGTCAGCGGCGGTGGCGAACCGCGCCGTCGCTTCCTCGATTGGGGTTTGTTCCACGTGGAACCAGACTTCTTGGCATTGTGGCGGCGCTACTCGCGGGCACTGAAGCAGCGCAACGCCCTGCTCAAGCAAGGGGGCAACGCTCATGCGCTGGACGCCTGGGACCACGAGCTGGCCGAAGCTGGCGAACCGCTGACCACGCGGCGCCAGCATTACCTCGAGCGGCTGCAGGACCGGGCCACCGCGTTGGCCCAGGTGCTGGCACCGAACCTGGGCATACAGTCGATGACGCTGAGCCCGGGCTGGCGCAAGCAGGAGGTGTCCCTGTCCGATGCCCTGTTGCTCGCCCGGGAACGCGACCGCATGGCCGGCTACACCTCCGTCGGCCCGCACCGGGCGGACTGGAGCGTGGGCTTCGCCAGCATTCCAGGCCGCGACGCCTTGTCCCGCGGCCAGGCCAAGCTCACCGCATTGACCTGCCTGTTGGCCCAGGCCGAGGACTACGCCGAGCAGCGCGGCGAATGGCCGGTGATCGCGCTCGACGACTTGTCCTCCGAACTGGATCGCAACCACCAGGCCCGGGTTCTGGACCGGTTGAAGTCCGGGCCCGCGCAGATATTCATCACCGCCACCGAGACCCCGGCGGCGCTGCACGACGCAACCGATATCACCCGGTTCCACGTGGAACATGGGCATGTCCAGCCTGTGCCATAGTGGTCGGGAGGGCGCATGCGCCCGGCTGGTATAATTGCTGTTGCAACCCCTTACCCACGGTGCCCCGCGTCAAGCGGCGGCCCGACCTGCGGAGCCTACGGCAAGCGCAATGACTGAAGAACAGAACACCCCGGCAAACAGCGGCAACTACGACGCCAACAGCATCACCGCCCTGGAAGGGCTGGAAGCTGTCCGCAAGCGTCCTGGTATGTACATCGGCGACGTCCATGACGGCACCGGTCTGCACCACATGGTGTTCGAGGTCGTCGATAACTCCATCGATGAAGCCTTGGCCGGCCACGCCGACCACGTGTCTGTGATGATTCACGCCGATGGCTCGGTTTCCGTCTCCGACAACGGTCGCGGTATCCCGACCGGCAAGCACGAGCAGATGAGCAAGAAGCTCGACCGCGATGTGTCTGCTGCCGAAGTGGTCATGACCGTGCTGCACGCAGGCGGCAAGTTCGATGACAACAGCTACAAGGTGTCCGGCGGCCTGCACGGCGTGGGCGTCAGCGTGGTCAACGCGCTGTCGCAGAAGCTGGTCCTGGACATCTACCAGGGCGGCTTCCACTACCAGCAGGAATACGCCGACGGTGCGGCACTGCACCCGTTGAAGCAGGTGGCCGCCAGCACCAAGCGCGGCACCACCCTGCGTTTCTGGCCGTCGCTGAAGGCGTTCCACGACAATGTGGAATTCCACTACGACATCCTGGCCCGTCGCCTGCGTGAGCTGTCCTTCCTCAATTCCGGCGTCAAGATCGTGCTGGCGGACGAGCGTGGCGATGGCCGCCGCGACGACTTCCATTACGAAGGCGGCATCCGCAGCTTCGTGGAGCATCTGGCGCAGTTGAAGACGCCGCTGCACCCGAACGTGATCTCGGTAACCGGCGAGTCCAACGGCATCACCGTGGACGTGGCGCTGCAGTGGACCGATTCCTACCAGGAAACGATGTACTGCTTCACCAACAACATTCCGCAGAAGGACGGTGGTACCCACCTCGCCGGCTTCCGCGGCGCGCTGACCCGCGTGCTCAACAACTACATCGAGCAGAACGGCATCGCCAAGCAGGCCAAGATCAACCTGACCGGCGATGACATGCGCGAAGGCATGATCGCCGTGCTGTCGGTCAAGGTGCCGGACCCGAGCTTCTCCAGCCAGACCAAGGAAAAGCTGGTCAGCTCGGACGTGCGCCCGGCCGTGGAAAGTGCCTTCGGCCAGCGCCTGGAAGAATTCCTGCAGGAAAACCCGAACGAAGCCAAGGCGATTGCCGGCAAGATCGTTGACGCTGCGCGTGCCCGTGAAGCGGCGCGCAAGGCGCGCGATCTGACCCGCCGCAAGGGCGCGCTGGATATCGCCGGCCTGCCCGGCAAGCTGGCCGACTGCCAGGAAAAAGATCCGGCGCTGTCCGAACTGTTCATCGTCGAGGGTGACTCGGCAGGTGGCTCGGCCAAGCAGGGACGCAACCGCAAGAACCAGGCGGTACTGCCGCTGCGCGGCAAGATCCTCAACGTGGAACGTGCCCGCTTCGATCGCATGCTGGCCTCGGACCAGGTCGGTACGCTGATCACCGCGCTGGGCACCGGCATCGGTCGGGACGAGTACAACCCGGACAAGCTGCGCTACCACCGCATCATCATCATGACCGACGCCGACGTCGACGGCGCGCACATCCGTACGCTGCTGTTGACCTTCTTCTACCGGCAGATGCCGGAGCTGATCGAGCGCGGCCACATCTACATCGGCCTGCCGCCGCTGTACAAGATCAAGCAGGGCAAGCAGGAGCTGTACCTGAAGGACGACCCGGCGCTGGATGCCTACCTGGCCAGCAGTGCGGTGGAAAACGCGTCGCTGATTCCGGCCGATGGCGAACCGGGCATCGAAGGTGTGGCCCTGGAAAAGCTGCTGCTGTCCTACGCCTCGGCGCAGGAAGCGATCAGCCGCAACGCCCACCGGTACGACCGCCAGGTGCTTGAAGCCCTGATCGATTTCACCCCGATGGACCTGGAACACCTGCGCAAGGCCGGTGCCGATGAGGGCCTGGGTGCGCTGGCGACGCGTCTCAACCGCAGCAGCCTGGGCTCGCCGCGTTTCAGCTTGGAGCTGCAGGAACCCACCGAGGAGCGTCCGGCCGCGCTGCTGGTCACGCGCCGCCACATGGGCGAAGCGTTGATCCAGGTGCTGCCGTTGTCGGCCTTCGAAACCGGTGAACTGCGTGCCCTGCACCAGTCCTCGCTGCTGCTGCACGGCCTGGTCCGCGCCGGTGCGAAGATCAGCCGTGGCGCCAAGTCGGCCGAGATCGAGAGCTTTGCACAGGCACGCGAGTGGCTGCTCGAGGAAGGCAAGAAGGGCCGCCAGATCCAGCGCTTCAAGGGCCTGGGCGAAATGAACCCGGAACAGCTGTGGGACACCACGGTCAACCCGGATACCCGCCGCCTGCTTCAGGTGCGGATCGAAGACGCCGTTGCGGCCGATCAGATCTTCAGCACCTTGATGGGCGATGTGGTGGAGCCGCGCCGTGACTTCATCGAAGACAACGCGTTGAAGGTCGCCAACCTGGATATCTGACACAATCGGGGCACGGTCGGCCGCCTGCGTACTGCAGGCGGGCCGGCCAACGCCTTCTGCTGCCAGGAATCCGATGTCTGCTACCGCACCGGCGTCCACCGCCACGCCCCCGTTGCCCCCTGCCTCGCCGTCGGCCTCCGGCGGCAAGCGCGGTTCCCCCGTTGCCGGCTTCTTCATCGACCTGGGCATCGCCGTCGTCGCGCTGTTCGGGCTCAGCCTGATCAGTGGACTGGCCTGGGGCCTGTATCGCGGTGCCGTGGTGGGTGCACAGGCAGCACGCGATGGCACTCCCCTCGACACCGGCGCGCTCTCCCAGCAACTGGGCCAGCCCGGCGCCCTGGCGCAGATCCTGATGGCGTTGATCGCCACCGGCGGCGCTGCCCTTCTGCTGTATTTCCTGCGACGTCGTGCCGACGCCGCCGAACGGCATGCCTCGATGCAGGCCGCACGCCGCCCTTCGACCTGGGGCTGGACCCTGCTGGTGGCCACCGGCGTGGTGATCGGCAGCAACCTGATCGCCTATCTGGCCAAGCAGGCCGGCATTGAACCGGTTCCCACCAACCTGGCCTTGATGGAACAGGCGCTCAGCCGTTTCCCGTGGTTCCTGGCCGTGTTCGCCATCGTGCTCGCCCCCGCCTACGAAGAACTGCTGTTCCGCCGCGTGCTGTTCGGGCGCTTGTGGAAGGCCGGTCGGATCTGGCTGGGCGTGCTGCTGAGCAGTCTGGCCTTCGCCCTGGTGCATGAAATTCCCGGCACCAGCGCCAACGGCCCGCTGGAGATCGCGCAGCTTTGGCTGGTGTACGGCGGCATGGGCGCGGCCTTCGCATGGCTGTACCAGCGCACCGGCACCCTGTGGGCGCCGATCGTGGCGCACGGCCTGAACAACGCCATCGCCCTGGCCGCACTGGTGTTTCTGGGTCTTCACTGATCCACCGCTTCGCTTGACGAAAATTTACGGCGCGCAGTTCCACACTGGGCACATGAACACGGGGGAGCTTCGATGAAACCAGTGCTGTTCGGGGTCGCGTTGGCGCTGCTGGTCAGCGCATGTGCCACCACCACCTCACCCACCGGCCGCCGGCAGATGGTGGGCGGTGTGTCGCAGGCCGAACTGGACCAGTTGGGCGCGCAGGCATTCAACGAGACCAAGCAGAAGGAAAAGGTCAGTACCGACGGTCGGCAGAATGGCTACGTGCAGTGCGTGGTCAATGCGCTGGTCGCGCAGCTGCCGCCACAGTACCGAGGCGTACGGTGGGAAACCGCGGTCTTCGTTGACGCCGAACCCAACGCCTTTGCCCTGCCCGGCGGCAAGGTGGGGGTCAATACCGGCATCCTCACCGTGGCCAAGAACCAGGACCAGCTGGCGGCCGTGATCGGCCACGAGATTGGCCATGTCATCTCGCGGCACCACGAGGAGCGCCTGACGCGCCAGATGGGTGCGCAGACCGGATTGGCCGTGCTCGGCGCGCTGGCCGGGGCTGCCTACGGCGATGGCGCCGCCGGCACGGTCAACCAGCTGGGCGGCATGACCGCGCAAACGGCCTTCCTGCTGCCGGGGTCACGGACCCAGGAAAGCGAGGCCGACGTGGTGGGCCAGCGGTTGATGGCCGAGGCCGGCTTTGATCCGGGCCAGGCGGTCAACCTGTGGCAGAACATGATGGCCGCCAGTGGCGGGCGATCCCCGCAATGGCTGTCCACCCACCCCGATCCGGCCAACCGCATCCGCGAACTGCAGCGTGACGCGCCGGCCCTGAGTGGGGTATACCAGCAGGCCCAGGCCGCAGGACGCAGGCCGAAGTGCGGCTGATACGACCAAAAGATGCTGTATTGCAGCATCGGAAACGATTTCTCACGCCATGAGTTTCTGATACGTTTGGCGGCTCAGATTTTTCTGACAGTCCGTTTTGATGCCGCTGCGGCGGTTCGATCGAGGTGAAAGATGATTTTCAGCAATTCAAAGCACGCCGTCCTTTCCGTCCTCATCGCGACCGCCATCGGTGGCGTCATGGTCACCGATGCGTTTGCCCAGTCGCGTTCGGCTGAACGCAACAATGAGCGCCGCGGTGGCAAGAACAAGGCCACCAAGGCCGAGCCGCTGTATCCGCAGGCGACCCGCCAGGAGCCGGATGGCAAGTCCTCGGCCAAGCTTGGCAGCAAGCTGCAGAAGCTGATTGACACCTACAACGACCAGAAGTTCCCCGAGACCCGCACGCTGGCCGATGAAATCCTGGCCAACAGCGCCGCCAACGACTATGACAAGTCGCTGGCCGCGCAGCTGGCCTCGCAGGCGGCCTACCAGACCGAAGACAACGTCGCGGCCAAGAAGTACCTGCAGCAGGTGCTGCAGTTCAACGGCCTGGACAACAACGGCCACTACCAGTCGCTGCTGATGCTGGCCCAGCTCCAGCTGCAGGACGACGAAACCGCCGCCGGCCTGGCCACGCTGGACAAGTACTTCGCCGAAACCAAGTCGACCAAGCCCGAAGAGCTGGTGATCAAGGGCCAGGCCCTGTACCAGACCCAGCGCTACGCCGAGGCCATCCCGGTGCTGCAGCAGGCCATCGCCGGCGCCGCCGAGCCCAAGGACAACTGGAACCAGCTGCTGATGGCCGCCATGGCCGAAGCCGGCCAGACCGGTGAAGCGGTCAAGCAGGCCGAAGGCATCGTCGCGCGCAACCCGAACGACAAGAAAGCCCAGCTGAACCTGGCCAGCATGTACATGCAGGCCGATCAGATGGACAAGGCCGCCGCGGTGATGGACAAGCTGCGTGCAGCCGGCCAGCTCACCGAAGAGCGCGAGTACAAGCAGCTGTACTCGATCTACGCCAATACCGAGAACAAGGAAAAGGACGTCATCGCGGTCATCAACGAGGGGTTGCAGAAGGGCATCCTGAAGCCGGATTACCAGGTTTACCTGGCCCTGGCCCAGTCCTACTACTATTCCGACGAGGTGCCGAAGGCGATCGAAGCGTGGCAGAAGGCCGCTCCGCTCTCCAAGGACGGTGAAACCTACTTGAATCTGGCACGCGTTTTGCATGCCGAAGGTCGCATCCCCGAAGCCAAGCAGGCTGCCCAGCAGGCCTTGGCCAAGGGTGTGAAGAATCAGGCGGATGCCAAGAAAATCATCAACCTGAAGTAAGTAGGAATAACGCCTGAACGCCTGCCACAGTGATGCGCAGGCGCTCAGGATTGGTATAAGCTTGGAGGTTCCTGCGGTGTCATGCACCGCTGATCATGGGCTACCTGTCCCCGGGTATCCCGGCCCCACTAATGAGCTCTTGGCGCATGACGGAACAACTAGTCGTTCACAGGTACGAACAACGCGATGACACCGGCTTAAGCTGGCCGCGAATCGTGGGTATCGCTTTTGTAATCGCACTGCATCTCGCCGCCTTCATGATGCTTCTGATCCCGGCCGTGGCTCCCAAGGCCGCTGCGGAGAAAGAACGCAACATCATGGTGACCCTGGTCGACGCTCCGCCGCCGCCCCCACCGCCGCCGCCGCCGCCGCCGCCGACGGACACCCCGCCGCCGCCGGTCAAGAACCTGTCGCCGCCCAAGCCCTCGCCGGTGCCGCCACCGCCGCAGGCCCCCGTGGTCGACGTGCCGGAACCGCGCGCCAACGACATCGTCACCCCGCCGAGCCCGCCGTCGCCGCCCGCGCCGCCGAGCACGATCGAGGCAAGTGTCGATATCTCCTCGAAGAACATGAACCCCCCGCGTTACCCGCCGGCCGCATTCCGTGCAGGTATCCAGGGTGAAGTCATCCTGATCATTGATGTCGACGCCAATGGCAACGTCACCAATGTGTCGGTCGAACGGTCCAGCCGTAACCGTGACCTCGACCGCGCCGCAATGGACGCAGCTCGCAAGTGGAGCTTCCGTTCTGCGGAGTCGGGCGGGAAGAAGGTCGCAGGTCGCGTTCGCGTCCCGGTCAACTTTGCGCTGAACTGATGGTCGCCGGTGGCCCGCCGGCCACCGCTCCGTCGGTCGTTTACAGCTACACCATTCATCACCACACACAACAAAGGTAAGCGTCATGCTGCAGGAACTCTTCATCGCCGCTGCTGCCGGGGGCAACCCGTCGAATGCCCTCTCGCAGATGGGCTTCGAGCATCTGATCCACGAAATGACCACCAAGCCGGGTGATTTCGCCGTCTCCTGGGTCGTGCTGCTGACCCTGATCATCATGTCGGCCATGTCCTGGTACTGGACCGTCATCAACATCTTCCGTGCTACCCGCCTGAAGAGCGCTGCCGACAAGGTCGTGAGCCTGTTCTGGGATACCCCGAACGCCCAGGACGCCATCCGTGCGATGGAAGAGCAGCCGGCTTCCGAGCCCTTCTCGAAGATCGCTCTGGACGCTGCCCAGGCAGCTGCCCACCACCAGCGTGCCGAAGGCGGCGCAACCGGTGGCCTGGGTGAGAACCTGAGCCGTTCGGAGTTCGTCGATCGCGCCCTGCGTCAGGCCGTGACCCGCGAAAGCAACAACCTGCAGTCGGGCATGACCCTGCTGGCCACCGTCGGTGCAACCGCTCCGTTCGTCGGTCTGCTGGGTACCGTGTGGGGCATCTACGGCGCGCTGATCAAGATCGGTGCCACCGGTTCCGCCTCGATCGACGCCGTTGCAGGCCCGGTGGGTGAAGCACTGATCATGACCGCCATCGGTCTGTTCGTGGCTATCCCGGCCGTGTTCGCCTTCAACTTCTTCAGCAAGATCAACAGCGCCACGATCAGCAAGTTCGATACGTTCGCTCACGACCTGCACGACTTCTTCGCCACCGGTTCGCGCGTTCGCTAATTGCGACGCGCTTTACCTGGCGAGAACGTAGTCAACACGATCTAGACGGAGCCCGTTATGGCTTTCAGTAGTGGTAACAGCGGCGGCCCCATGGCCGACATCAACGTTACGCCCCTCGTGGACGTGATGCTGGTGCTGCTGATCATCTTCATCATCACGGCGCCCCTGATGTCCCACAAGGTCAAGGTGGATCTGCCGGAGGCCAACCTGGTGCAGAACCCGGAAGACGCTGAGAAGCGTTCGGGCCCAATCACCCTGGCAGTCAAGGAAGACGGCTCGATCTACTGGAACGACGAGGAAATCAACAAGCAGACGCTCGAGTCGCGCTTGTCGACCGCCGCCCAGCAGACCCCGCAGCCCCCGCTCAATCTGCGTGGTGACCGCACCACCAAGATGCGTGTCATCAACGAGATGACCAAGATTGCGCAGGAGCAGGGCATGCTCGACGTTGGCTTCGTTGCCACCAAAGAGAAGGGGCAGTAAGCCATGGCGTTCAGTACTGGTGGTAACAAAGGCCCCATGGCCGACATCAACGTCACGCCCCTCGTGGACGTGATGCTGGTGCTGCTGATCATCTTCATCGTCACCGCGCCGATCATGACGTACCCGATCGCCGTGGACCTGCCGCAGCGCGTGCTCAACCCACCGCCGCAGCTGGTCGAGCCGCCGCCGCCGATCGAACTCAAGATCGACGCCAGCAACCAGGTCTCGTGGAACAACAGCCCGGTGGCAACCGGCGAGCTGCAGCAGCGTATGGAACAGGAGGTCCAGAAGGACCCGACGAACCAGCCGGAACTGCGCATCGACGCCAGCCCGGACTCTGAGTACGACGTGATGGCCAAGGTCTTGGCCGCCGCGAAGAACGCTCAGATGAAGAAGATCGGCTTCGTACAGCAGTAAATCGCACGACGCAGTCATGACGCGACTGGAAAACGCCCCTGGAGACAGGGGCGTTTTTTTTGGTTCTTCGCCCATCTGCGGGGCACGCAAAAACGGGCCTTGACGCTCTTCGGCGCGGCCGTCGGTGGGTCGGGCGCTGGGCCCCCATGCCCTTTCCGGCGACGCCCCCGGCGTCGGCCTGCGGCCGCCCCCTCCTCCTTTATTTCGCCTCCAAGGGCATGGGGGCCCAGCACCCGACCCACCGACCAGCGCCAGAAAAGCTGGCTTCCCCCTGCTTGCCGCAAGCCGAGCCCCGTAGCGGCCGGTAGGCCTCTGGGCAAAATAAAGGAGGAGGCCGCCCCGCGGCCGGGGGACATTTGCACCAGGGGCCTACCGGCCGTTACGGGGCCCTCACGCTCGCGACCGGCCTGATCGGGGACGCCAGCCGATCCGAACGGCGCCTGCACACCCGGCCACCCGCGCACCGTCGTGCTCACTCTGCGACGGCCCTTGCAAAAAGACGCTCCCCTCCGTTGGGAGAAGAACCTTTTTTATGGGTCGGTGCCGACCGCGGCGCCGGGTACGCGCGCAATGCACGCGGCCCGCTATCATCCGCCCATGCTCGCCACCTACCCTGCCCTTGCGGCCTGGCTCGACGCCATCCCGCACCTCCGTCCCCTGCTGGTGGCGGCCTACATCCTCTACCTGCTGTGGCTGACCGGCTGGATCATGCTGCAGAAACGCGAGCCGGTTGCCACGTTGAGCTGGATCCTGTCGCTGGCCGCCCTGCCCTACCTGGGGTTGTTCATCTATTACCTGCTGGGCCCGCAGAAGGTGAAGCGGCAGCGCCTGCGCCGCGGTCGGGCGCGCTCGGGCATGGAGCACTACAGCAGCGTGTGCCCGCCGGATGCGGACTGCACCGAACTGGCCAAGATCGCCCAAGCCACCACCGGCCTGGCGCCCACCTCGGCCACCGAGGTCGAATGGCTGGTGGATGGCGGGGCCACCTACACCGCGCTGCTGGCCGCCATCGCGCAGGCCCGCGACCACGTCCACGTGGAGTACTACATCTTCAACCCCGACCATGCCGGCACCGCGCTGCGCGATGCGCTGGTCGAGCGCGCCCGCGACGGTGTGCGGGTACGCCTCCTGCTGGATGCGGTGGGGTCCTCGGCCATCCGCACGCGCTTCCTGCAGCCGCTGCTGGACGCGGGTGGGGAGGTGGCGTGGTTCCATCCGCGGCAGCTGCTCAAGCCGTTCAAGCGCCCCTGGTTGAACATGCGCACCCACCGCAAGCTGGTGGTGATCGATGGGCGCACCGCCTTTACCGGCGGGATCAACATCACCGACGAGGAAGACGAACGCCGCCGCCCCGATGCCTACCGCGACCTGCACATGCGCCTGGTCGGCCATGTGGTGCGCAGCCTGCAGCTGGTCTTCATCGAAGACTGGATCTACGCCACCGCCCAGCCGCCCGAGCGCTTCGCCATCGCCCAGCTGTGGCCCAACGACATGCCCAGCCGCGCCGACGGCCGTATCGATGCGCAGGTGCTGGTGTCCGGCCCCGACTCGGCCTGGGAGACCATCCACCGCCTGCAGGTTGCCGCCATCCACGAAGCGCGCGAACGGGTCTGGCTGGTGACGCCCTACTTCGTGCCCGGCGAGGCCGCGCGGATGGCGCTGACCTCGGCCGCACTCGGTGGCCTGGACGTGCGCCTGCTGGTGCCGAAGATGAGCGATTCCTGGTTCGTCACCCAGGCAGCGCGCTCCTACTTCGACGAACTGCTGCAGGCCGGGGTGAAGATCTACGAATACGGCCCGCGCATGCTGCACACCAAGGCGTTCATTGCCGACCACGACGTCTGCATCGTGGGCAGCGCCAACTTCGACCATCGCAGCTTCCGGCTCAACTTCGAGCTGTCGATGATGCTGGTGGACGAAGACCGGGTGGCCGCGCTGGAGCGCATCCTGGTCGCCGAATTCGATGCCTCGGTGCGCGTGCACAACGACCGCCGCCGCTCCCTCTGGCGGCACCGGGTACCGGAAGCATTCGCCCGGCTGGCCTCACCGCTGTTGTGACCGCGCACGTGGAACCGCACCGGCCGGCGGCGCTACACTGGCGCGGTCAACGGGGAGAATGACGATGCATTGGCTGTTCCTGCTACTGGCGCTGGGCTGCTTTGCCCTGGCGCTGAAGGTGCCCCAGATGTCGCTGATGCTGCTCGCGCTGCTCGGTACGCTGGTGTTCCTGCTGATGTGGGTACGCGGGCTGTACGTGGCGCGCTTCGGCACCCTGCAGCGCGACATTTCCAGCGTGATCGACCCCACCGAACTGCGCCGGCTGCGCGAACAGGCCCAGGCCCGTCGCCAGCCCGAAGAAGACTCCGACACACCGTAGTGCCATGACCCAGCTCAGCGTCAACGTCAACAAGATCGCCGTCCTGCGCAACTCGCGCGGCGGCACCGACCCCGACGTGCTGCAGGCCGCCCGTGCCTGCCTGGACGCCGGCGCGCATGGCATCACCGTGCACCCGCGCCCGGACCGCCGCCATATCCATGCCGAGGACGTGCTGGCGCTGTCGGCGCTGACCACGGCACGCGGCGTGGAATTCAACATCGAGGGCAACCCGTTCGCGCCGCCGCGCGAGGGCTACCCGGGGCTGCTGCCGCTGTGCGCGCAGACCCGCCCGGCGCAGGCCACCCTGGTGCCCGATGGCGACGGGCAGCTCACCTCCGACCACGGCTTCGACTTCGGCCGCGATGCGGAGCGGCTGCGGCCGCTGATCGCCGACCTGAAGGCGTATGGCTGCCGGGTCAGCCTGTTCGTGGATGCCGGCAACCCGGACATCGCCCAGGCCGCGGCGATCGGTGCCGATCGCATCGAGCTCTATACCGGCCCTTACGCCGAAGCGCATGCGGCCGGCGATGCCGGGGACATGTTGGCCCTGTTCGCCGACGCCGCTCGCCGCGCGCAGGCCGCCGGATTGGGCGTGAATGCCGGGCACGACCTGTCGCAGGACAACCTGCGCGCCTTCCTCGCGGCGGTGCCGGACGTCCTGGAAGTCTCGATCGGACACGCGCTGATCAGCGAGGCCCTGTACGCCGGACTGGACGCCACGGTGAAAGGCTACTTGGCGCAATTGGCCCCCTGACAGCCCCGCGATGGCCGGTTCCAGGCCAGCGGCGATGTCTGATTCTGGCCTGTGGACAAGTATGGGGACCAATTCCGCCGATTTCGGTCAGAATCCAATGGTGGCAAGCCTTTCCCGGTTGACACAGGTCTGTGGTTAGCAATACTACTAACCCCGATTGATGGGTTACCGCGCATGCTTCCCCACCCTCCCGTCGCAGCCACTGCGACACCCCGGCGATAGCCTCGGCCGATGGGTATCGCGATCAAAGGCCGAGGCTCCACCACGCACCTGGCGGGCCGCTTCGAGGTCACCGTCAGCGAAGCCGTGCACGATGGCTGGGACGCCGAGGAGAGCGAGGAGTTTCTCGCGCCGCGCCTGCGCACCGAAGTGCGGGCCGAGACCGCGCGCAGCATCATCAGCCGCAACAAGTCGCCGGACGTGGGGTTCAGCCAATCGGTGAACCCGTACCGCGGCTGCGAACACGGCTGCTCGTACTGCTTCGCCCGGCCGTCGCATGCCTACCTCAACCTGTCGCCCGGGTTGGACTTCGAAACCAAACTGTTCGCCAAGACCAACGCACCGCAGCTGCTGCGCAAGGAGTTCTCGCGCCCCGGCTACGTGCCGCAGCCGATCGCCCTGGGCATCAACACCGACGCCTACCAGCCGATCGAGCGCAAGCTGAAACTCACCCGGCAGCTGATCGAAGTGATGCTGGAAACGCGGCACCCGTTTTCGCTGATCACCAAGAACGCCCTGGTCGAACGCGACATCGATCTGCTGGCCCCGCTGGCCGAACAGAACCTGGTGAGCGTGCACTTCTCGGTGACCTCGCTGGACCCGCACCTGTCGGCGAAGCTGGAACCGCGCGCCTCTGCGCCGCACGCGCGCCTGCGGGCAATGCGCCGCCTGCACGACGCCGGTATCCCGGTCGGGGTGATGGTGGCCCCGGTGATCCCGTGGATCAACGACGCCGAACTGGAAGCGGTGCTGGAAGCCGCGCGTGATGCCGGCGCCTCCACCGCCGGTTACGTGCTGCTGCGCCTGCCGCTGGAGGTGGCCCCGTTGTTCCGCGACTGGCTGGATACCCATCACCCCGATCGCGCCGCGCACGTGATGAGCACCATCAACCAGCTGCGCGGCGGCAAGGACTACAACAGCGAGTTCGGCAGCCGCATGCGCGGCGAAGGCGTGTACGCCGATCTGCTGTCGAGCCGGTTCAAACTCGCACGCAGGCGCTTGGGGTTCGACGCGCAGAACAGCCATTGGCCGAAGCTGGATTGCGACAAGTTCGTGCGACCGTTGCCGCCGCGGGTGGATTCGCCGCAGGGGTCGTTGTTCTAGATCGTCACCGGACGACGGGATGCGTGGGAACCTGCGCTGTACGCCACGCTGGATCAAGCGCGTGCACAGGGCACCATCAAGGACAGCTGACCATCTGCTCTGCCAGCTTGATGGTGATGCGCTGCGGACGCGTCGCCGTGATGGCGATGGGTCTGCGGTAGGGGTGTCGGGAGCCGGCCAGCGGCCGGCACTACCGGGGCGTGCGTGGTGTCGCCGTCAGTTTCCTGCAAACAACTTCTGCGCACTCTGGAACAGCACCCAGCTGGTGGCGATGAACTTGTCGCCACCCTGCGGACGATTGCCGCGATGCGTGTGGGTGAACGCCGTCGGGGCGATCAGCAGGCTGCCGGTGCGCGGGGCGATCTTGCGGTGCTGGAACAGGAATTCGGTTTCGCCCTGCTCGAAATCGTCGTTGAGGTAGAGCGTCCACAGCAGGTGGCGGTGCAGTGTTTCGCCGGCGGGATCGCGCGGGTAAAGCTCGCAATGCCAATAGGGATAGCCACCCTCGCCCGCTGCATACCATTGCAGATTGATGGCACCGGGGCGCAGGCACGTACGGGCCAGATCCGACAGCGTGGCATCGTCCATGCCGGGGAAATCGTCGGCCGCCAGGCGGCGCGGCTGGCCGTTGCTGTCTTGGATCTGCAACATCAGCGGTGAGATCAGCGCCTGTGGATAACGCCGTAGATAACTCAAAACGCCGCGGAAAACCGCCTGTTGCAACAGTATGTCGATATCGCGCCACGCGGCGTCGCCGCTGATGCGCAGATCCTTGCTGTGCTTGAGTTCCGGGAACACGCCGCTGCCCACTTCGCCGGGTCGCAACTGCGCACTGGTTCGCATCCTGGCCTGGATGGCGGCACACACATCGGCGGGGATGGCGTTGTGGATTACTTCAATGAAGTCGTGCTGCGTGTCGGCCGTCATGGGGTCATCCGTGGGCATCTGGCCCCGATGGTGACCGCTGCACTGGCCGATGTCACGCCGTTGCCACGTTGGGTTTCTTCATGGCACACACGGGGCCGGCAATGGGCCGGCCCCGTGCGTTGCGATCAGCCCTGCGCGCTGTCGTGCTCGCGGTGATAGCGGGTGGCTTCGGCCACTTCATTGCGCGAGCCAAGGAACACCGGCACGCGCTGGTGCAGCTGGTCGGGCTGGATGTCCAGGATGCGCTCGCGGCCGGTGGTGGCCGCGCCGCCGGCCTGCTCGACCAGCAGGCCCATCGGGTTGGCTTCGTACATCAGGCGCAGCTTGCCGGCCTTGGACGGGTCCTTCTTGTCCCACGGGTAGATGAAGATGCCGCCGCGGGTGAGGATGCGGTGCACGTCGGCCACCATGCTGGCGATCCAGCGCATGTTGAAGTTCTTGCCGCGCGCGCCTTCCTTGCCGGCCAGCAGGTCCTGCACGTAGCCCTGCATGGGGGCTTCCCAATGACGCTGGTTGGACATGTTGATGGCAAATTCCTGGGTGTCGGCGGGAATCTGCATGTCCGGCGTGGTCAGCACGAACTCGCCCTTCTCGCGGTCCAGGGTGAAGGCATGGGTGCCGTGGCCCACGGTGAGCACCATCTGGGTACTGGGACCGTAGATGCAGTAACCGGCGGCGACCTGCGCGGTGCCCGGCTGCAGGAAGCTGGCGTCGTTGGGCTGTTCGGTGCCGGGCGGGCAGCGCAGCACCGAGAAGATGGTGCCGACCGAGACGTTGACGTCGATGTTGGAGCTGCCATCGAGGGGATCGAACAGCAGCAGGAAGTCACCGCGCGGGTAGGTGTCCGGCACGGGCTGGCAGTGGTCCATTTCCTCGGAGGCGCAGGCGGCCAGGTGGCCGCCCCAGGCGTTGGCCTCGAGCAGGATCTCGTTGCTGATGACGTCCAGCTTCTTCTGCGCTTCGCCCTGCACGTTGCCGGTACCGGCCTCGCCCAGCACGCCACCGAGCGCGCCCTTGCTGACCGCGATGGAGATGCTGGTGCAGGCGCGGGCGACGACGGCGATCAGCTGGCGCAGGTCGGCGTTGATGCGGCCGGCATGCTGCTCTTCGATCAGGTACCGGGTAAGCGACGTACGGGACATGGAATGGCTGCCAAAGACATTTGGGGGCCGTATTGTCGCCCGTTGCCGCGGGCATTACGAGGCAGGCGCAGGACAGGCCGCCAGGTCAGGAAGGCAGGGCCGCGTACGCAGCAAGGATCTGGATACGGGAACGGCCGCACTGGGCGGCCGTTCCTGTGGGTGCTTCAGCGCGCGCCGATCAGCCCTTGGCGACGGTCGCCACGGCCTTGGCCACGTACGCCAGGTTGCCCTGGTTCAGCGCGGCCACGCAGATGCGGCCGGTGCCGACGGCGTAGATGCCGAACTCGTCGCGCAGGCGGTCCACCTGCGGGCGGGTCAGGCCCGAGTACGAGAACATGCCGGCCTGGTCGTTGATGAACGCGAACTCCGGTGCGTCGGCGGCGACCAGGTTCTCCACCAGGCCGTGGCGCAGGGCGTGGATGCGCTCGCGCATCTCGGTCAGTTCCGCTTCCCACACCTGGCGCAGCTCGACGCTGTTCAGCACGCCGGCCACCAGCGCAGCGCCGTGGTTGGACGGGCTGGAGTAGATGGTGCGGATGATGCGCTTGACCTGCGACTGCACGGCCTTGGCCGAGGCCGCGTCCGGGGCCACCACCGACAGCGCGCCAATGCGTTCGCCATACAGCGAGAACGACTTGGAGTACGAGTTGGCGACCACGAAGCTGTCGATGCCGGCCTCGGCGATGATGCGCACCGCGGCGCCGTCTTCGCTGATGCCCTTGTCGAAGCCCTGGTAGGCCATGTCGATGAACGGGAACAGCTGGCGGTCCTTCAACAGCTCGGCCACCTGCTTCCACTGCGCGACGGTGAGGTCGGCGCCGGTCGGGTTGTGGCAGCAGGCGTGCAGCAGCACCACGGTGCCCGGCTGCAGCTTGCCCAGGTCGGCCAGCATGGCGTCGAAATCCACGCCGTGGGTGGTCGGGTCGAAGTAGCTGTACTCCACCACCTCGAAACCGGCGGCGCTGAACACGGCGCGGTGGTTTTCCCAGCTGGGGTTGCTGATGGCGATGGTGGCGTGCGGCAGCAGGCGGTGCAGCAGGTCTGCGCCCACGCGCAGCGCACCACTGCCACCGATGGTCTGCGAGGTGGCCACGCGACCGGCGGCCAGCAGCGGCGAGTCTTTGCCGAACACCAGCTCGCGGGTGGCCTGGTTGTAGGCCGGCAGGCCGTCGATCGGCAGGTAGCCGCGCGGCTTGGCTTCATCGGCCAGCTGCTGTTCGATCTGCTTGACGGCGCGGAGCAGCGGAATGCGGCCGCTTTCGTCGTAGTAGATGCCCACGCCCAGGTTGACCTTGGTCGAGCGGCTGTCGGCGTTGTAAGCCTCGGTCAGGCCCAGGATCGGGTCGCCTGGGACCAGTTCCACATTTGCAAAGAAGGACACGGCGGTACTCATTCGGATGACGGAAGGGGGGGAGGTTGGCGCGACGCAGGTTGCGGCAGAATCAGCCAAAACCAAGCCATCCTAACAAAGCCGCGCCGTGGGCGCGGCGGCTGCCGTCACGTCATCTTCCGTACCATGGCGTGCGGCGTGCCCTGCCGCTGAGGACCCCTGCCCGTATGCTGCGTTTCTCCGCGTTTGTCGTCCCCTCCGCGCTGCTTTCGGCGGCGCTGCTGCCGAACCCGGCACAGGCCGCGCCTGCCCCGGCTGATACCCCGCCGATCGAGCGCCTGCCCACGGTTCAGGTGCAGGCGGCGCGCGTGCAGCAGGTGGACGATGCGGACCTGCCGGCGTCGATCAGCACGGTCTGGCTGGATGACGACGCCAATGGAACCCTGGCCCAGGTGTCCGAAGCGCTGGGCGGCATCCCCGGCGTGGTGGCGCGCGACCGCCAGAACTATGCGCAGGACACCCAGCTGTCGATCCGGGGCTTCGGCGCACGGTCCACGTTCGGGGTGCGCGGGGTGCGCGTGCTGGTGGACGGCGTGCCGGCCACCATGCCCGACGGCCAGGGCCAGCTGTCGCATGCCAGCCTGCTCTCGGCGCAGCGGGTGGACGTGCTGCGCGGCCCGTTCTCGGCGCTGTACGGCAACTCCTCCGGCGGCGTGGTGCAGGTGTTCAGCGCCGACGGCGCCCCCGGCGACCCATGGCGGCTGCGGCTGGACACTGGCAGCGACAACACCCTCAGCGCCGGTGCGCAGCTGCGCGGCCAGCAGGGACCCATCCGCTACAACGTGGCCGCCAACCACTTCCGCACCGATGGCTGGCGTGACCACAGCGCGGCCCGCCGCGAGTCGATCAACGCGCGGCTGGGCACCGACGTGGGCGGCGGCCAGCTGGACCTTGTGCTGAATTACTTCGATTCGCCCGATGCGCAGGACCCGCTCGGCCTGAGCCGGGCCCAGGTCAACGCCGACCCGCGCCAGGCCACCGCCGTGGCCAGCCAGTACAACACCCGCAAATCGGTCCGCCAGGCCCAGGCCGGGCTGGTCTTCACCCGCACCGACGGCGCCCACACCTGGCGGGCGATGGGCTATGCCGGGCAACGCAGCGTGGAACAGTACCTGGCCATTCCCCCCGGGCCGCAGGCCAACCCGCTGCATGCCGGCGGGGTGATCGACCTGGACGGCGACTACGGCGGCGTGGACGCGCGCTGGAGCTGGCACGGCGACTGGGCCGGACGACCGCTGGATCTGGTGATCGGCGCCAATGCCGACCGTCAGCTGCAGGATCGCCGCGGTTACGAGAACTTCGTGGGCGATCAGCTGGGCATCAAGGGCCGCTTGCGCCGCGACCAGGCCGACCGGGTGGAGAACATCGACCAGTTCGCCCAGGCGTGGTGGCAATGGGCCCCGCGCTGGTCGCTGCTGCTGGGCCTGCGCCACAGCACGGTGCGGTTCCGCTCCAACGACCACTACATCACCGCCAGCAACCCCGATGACAGCGGCGCGCGCCGCTACGCGGCCACCACGCCGGTGGCCGGGGTGGTGTTCCGCGCCAGCGATGCCTGGCGGCTGTACGCCTCGGCCGGGCGAGGCTTTGAGACGCCCACCTTCAACGAGCTGGGCTACCGCGCCGACGGCCAGGCGGGCTTGGCGCTGGACCTGTCGGCCGCGCGCAGCCGCAACCTGGAAGTGGGCAGCAAATGGCACGCGCAGAGCGGGGCGCGGCTGGAGGCGGCCGTGTTCCGGGCCGACACCGATGACGAACTGGCGGTGGCCAGCAACAGCGGCGGGCGTTCCACCTACCGCAACATCGGCCGTACCCGGCGGCAGGGCGCCGAAGCCAGCTACGTGCAGCCACTGGGGGCGCAGACCGAACTGGCCGTGGCCTACACCTGGATCGAAGCGACGGTGCGCGATGCGTACCCGCTGTGCGGTACCGCCGGCTGCAACACGGTGCAGGCCGGCGCGCGCCTGCCCGGCGTGCCCCGGCAGCAGTGGAACGCGCGGATGCAGTACACGCCCGGGCCGTGGCAGTGGGCCGCCGAACTGGTGGCCTCCAGCGACACCGTGGTGAACGATTTGGCCACCGAGAAGGCGGCCGGGTATGCGTTGCTGAACCTGGAAGCGGCGCGCCGCTGGCAGACCGCGCAGGGCACGTTGCGGGCGTTCGCGCGCATCGACAACGTGCTGGACCAGCGCTACATCGGCTCGGTGATCGTCAACGACGGCAACCAGCGGTACTTCGAGCCCGGCCCGGACCGGCGGGTAGGCGTGGGCCTGCAGTGGCAGTGGGCGCCGTGATCACCGGGCCGCTGCCGGTATAGCGCCGCCCACCCAACGGGCTGCCGCTAGCGCGGGATCTTGGCCGGCACGAACGGCGAGGTCGGGTCGCTGGCGGGGAAGGTTTCGTCCAGGGCTTCATCCTGGTTGTCGCTGGCGTGCTCCTTGCGCGCCTGGCGCTGTTCCTGGTTCTCCCGCCCGCCCGGGTGCGGCACGCCGGTGGGGTCCTTGCGGTCGCGGTAGCCGTGGCTGGGGCCGGACACCACCGGCAGGTGGTCCGCTTCGGCCGGGGGAGACATGCCGGCGCCGCGGTCTTCGGCGTCCTGGTTGTCGTGTTTGGCGTGCTGTTCGCCAGGCACCGGGGTGCTGGCTTCGCGCAGGGGATCGCGTGGCATGGGAATCACTCCGGAACGGGGGACCTCCACTACAGCGCTTGGCGGGTGAAGTCCCTGCGAATCGCCTGCCCTGAACACATCTGTCACGGCTGGCTAACGGCGGCGGGACTATTTCTGCCTGCCCTGTACCGCCGGAGTCGTGCCATGCCCCGCCTGGACCGTCGCGCCGCCCCCGCGCTGTTCAACGCCTACCTGCAGCCCACCCGGAACACGCGCCGCGTACGCCGTGAGCGCACCGAGGAAGCCCAGGCGGTGGCGCAGGACTACCTGCAGTACATGCGCAACGACTACGAGCGCCGCCGCGGGCATGGCCACCGCAGCTGGCGCGATCTGTACCCGGCGTACGCATTCGCCCTGACCACGCACTATGCGGCCTGGCCACGCGGCAACGACGACGACACCGACGGCGAGCTGGCCGAGCACTGGGAACAGATGCGTGGGCAGTCGCGGTTGGGCTGGGGGCAGGCACGCGGCATCGTCGAGGACGCCTGGCTGGCGCTGGATCACATGCCGCCAGCGGCGGTGCACGGCCTGCTGCAGTAACCCGTAAAGGGGTCCTGCACGGTGCGGACACGGGCGTTTCACGCCTGCCGCGGTACAGCTGCCCTCCCCCTGTAGCGTTGGAGTGGCCCTGCCATGGCCCGACCGATCTGGACCGGTACCCTCTCGTTCGGCCTGCTCAATGTGCCGGTCTCGCTGATGTCCGGCGAGCGCAAGGTCGACCTGCAGTTCCGCATGCTCGATTCACGCGACCGCAAGCCGATCCGCTTCGAACGGGTCAACGCCGATACCGGCGAAGAAGTGCCGTGGAAGGACATCGTCAAGGCCTACGAGTACGACAAGGGCAGCTACGTGGTGCTGGAGGAAGACGACATCCGCTCGGCGGCGCCGGAGAGCCATGAGGCGGTGGAGGTGGAGACCTTCGTGGATGCCAGCACCATCGACCCGCGCTACTACGAGAAGCCCTACCTGCTGGTGCCGGCCAAGAAGGCCGAGAAGGGCTACGTGCTGCTGCGCGAAACCCTGCGCAGGACCGACAAGGTGGGCATCGCCCGGGTGGTGGTGCGCACCCGCGAGTACCTGTGCGCGGTGATGCCGCATGGCGACGCGCTGGTGCTGATGATCCTGCGTTACCCACAGGAACTGGTCGACCCGGAAGACTACAAGCTGCCCACCGGCTCACTGGCCGACTACCGGATCAACAGCAAGGAAACGGCCATGGCCGAGCAGCTGATCGCGTCGATGTCCGGCGAGTGGAAACCCGATGACTACCACGACGAATTCCGCGAACGGCTGCAGGTGCTGCTGAAGAAACGGATCAAGGCCAAGGGCGGCACCACCAAGGTGGAGGAAGAACCCGCGCCGCGCGAGGACGACGCCACCAACGTGGTCGACTTCATGTCGCTGCTGCAGAAGAGCCTGGATGCCAAGAAGCGCACGCCGGCCAGGAAGACCGCCGTGACCGCTGCGCCGAAGAAGGCCGCCGCCAAGAAGGCCAAGGCACCGGCGAAGACACCAGCCAAGGCGGCCAAGGCCGCGAAGAAATCCACCAAACGCGCCACCCCCACGCGCAAGGCCGGGTAAGCGCCGATGTCACTGCAGGAATACCGCCGCAAGCGTCGTTTCGACGGCACCCCCGAGCCGGACGCCGACCGCCGCGGTGCGCCGGCGCGGCGCCCGATCTTCGTGGTGCAGCTGCACCATGCCAGTTCGCGCCACTACGATTTCCGGCTGGAAGCCGATGGTGTGCTGAAGAGCTGGGCGGTACCCAAAGGGCCGTCGCTGCGCGCGGGCGAGAAGCGCCTGGCGGTGGAGGTGGAGGACCACCCGCTGTCCTACGCAGGGTTCGAAGGCGATATTCCCAGCGGCCACTATGGCGCCGGGCATGTGGATGTGTACGACCACGGTACCTGGGCCTGCGATGGCGACCCGCTGGAGGCGATCGCTGCCGGCAAGCTCGACTTCGTGCTGCACGGCGAGCGCCTCAACGGCGGCTGGAAGCTGGTGCGTACGGCGATGAAGGGCAAGCAGCACCAATGGCTGCTGATCAAGCGCGACGACGCGCAGGCACGGGACGCAGAGGCCGATGACATGCTGGACACACCGCCGCCACGCGGCGCCGCCCGCAAGCGCGCAGCGGGGACCAAGGCTGCGCCGCGCGCTGCCGCAAAAACAGCCAAGCGCCCGGCCACGCCCGCGCCTGCACGCAAGGCCGACGCGCGCTGGCGCAAACGCGCGTTGGCACTGGAGGGCGCACGCGACGTCCCTTACCCAGCCGGCTTCAAGCCGCAGCTGACCGACCACCGCGCCACCGCACCGGACGGCGATGGCTGGCTGCACGAGATCAAATGGGACGGCTACCGCCTGCTGGCCGAGGTCAACGACGGGGTGGTCGCGCTGCGCTCGCGCGGTGGCCTGAACTGGACCGAAGATTTTCCCGAGGTGGTGCAGGCCATTGCCGCGTTGCCGGTGCGCGACCTGCGCCTGGACGGCGAGCTGGTGGTGCTGGATGCGCAGGGCCGCAGCGATTTCACCGCCTTGCAGAAGGTCATCGACGGCACCGCCAAGCAGCCGCTGCGCTACGTGGTGTTCGACATGCCCGGCATTGCCGGGGTGGATATCAGCCGCTGCGGGCTGCTGCAGCGCAAGGCGCTGCTCAAAGACCTGATCGGTCCGGGTCCGGGCACGCTGGCCTACAGCGACCACGTGCTGGACCATGGACCGGCGGTGTTTGCCGCCAGTGGCGAGGCCGGATTCGAAGGCATCATCAGCAAGCGCGTGGACGCGCCGTACGTCAACGCGCGCTCGCCGACGTGGATCAAGATCAAGCACGAGACCACCGACGAATTCCTGATCGTGGGCTACACCGATCCCAAGGGCGCGCGCAGCGGCTTCGGCTCGCTGCTGATGGCCACGCCCGACACAGGTGGCCTGCGTTACGTGGGCCGGGTGGGTACGGGGTTCGACGATGCGTTGCTGCGCACGCTGACCGCGCGGTTGAAACCGCTGGCGGTGAAACAGGACGTGCTGGCACTGCCGGCGCACGTGCCGTTCAACGCGCGCAGCGTGCATTGGGTGAAGCCGGTGCTGGTGGCCGAAGTGGCGTTCCGCGGCTGGGCCAAGGAAGGGCTGCTGCGCCAGGCCAGCTTCAAGCGGCTGCGCGAGGACAAACGTCCCGGTGACCTGGGGGCGGCAGGCCAGGTGCTGGCGAAGGGCAAAGGTATGAAGAAAGCAACCACGCGCGGCAAGGCCAGCGCGCCGGCCGCAGGTGAGGCCGCGGAAGACGTCAGCATCAGCCATCCCGAACGCGTGGTGTTCGCCAAGGCGAAGATCACCAAGGGCGAGGTGGCCGACTACTACCGGCAGATGGCGCGCTGGGTGCTGCCCGAAGTGGCGCGGCGGCCGCTGTCGGTCCTGCGCTGCCCGGACGGGGTGGATAAGCCCTGCTTCTTCCAGAAACATCACGGCACCGGGCTCGGCGAGGCGGTGCGCGCGATCCCGCTGGAACAGAAAAGCGGGCGCGAAGACTACCTGTACATCGAGGACGTGGCCGGGCTGCTGCAGCTGGTGCAGATGAACACGCTGGAGCTGCATCCCTGGGGCGCAACCGTGGCCGATCCGGAGCATCCGGACCGGCTGGTGTTCGACCTGGATCCCGGCGACGGGGTGAGCTGGGCGCAGGTGAAGTCGGCCGCGCGCGATGTGCGCGATCGGCTGTTGGATACCGGCCTGCAGAGCTTCGTGCGGCTGTCCGGTGGCAAGGGCGTGCACGTGGTGGTGCCCTTGCAGCCCAAGGCCGACTGGGCCCAGGCCAAGGACTTCTGCGACGCGTTCGCGCAGGCCATGGCCGAACATGCGCCGGACCGCTACGTGGCCACCATGAGCAAGGCCAAGCGCACCGGGGTGATCTTCATCGACTGGTTGCGCAATGCACGCGGCGCCACCAGTGTCAGCTCGTGGTCGCTGCGCGCGCGGCCCGGTGCCGGCGTGGCGGTGCCGCTGCGGTGGGAAGAGCTGGGCCGAATCACGGCCGCCGATGCGTTCCCCATGGCCAAGGCGCTGCAGCGTGCGCAGCGCTTGAAGCAGGATCCATGGGAGGGAATCGAGGCGGTGAAGCAGGTGCTGCCGGGGGCGTGACGCCGTAGGGAGTGCGCGGGTGGTGCGTTTGCCTCGGCGGTCGATCGGGATGCGACCCTACCGCGTGGTTCGCCTCACTGCGGGCGATAGCGCGCGCCCAGCCAGATGCCGGCGGCCTGCAGCGGCAGCGAGAGCAGCAGCACCAGCACGAACCAGAACGGGAAGTCGTTGCCCAGGTCCCAGGCGGCATAGGCCGACGCAGCGGCGATCACCGCCCACACCACCCCACCGTGGACGTAGGGCAGCGTCGGCGCGTAGCGCGCGGCGAATGCAGTGGCCGCCAGGCCGCCGAGGATGGTCCAGCCCAGGTCCCAGGCAAGGCGTGCCTGCCCGCCCTCGCCCAGGCCGATCCACGGCGCGATCCAGCCGGCCGCGCCGCTGACCATGCCCAGCACGAACAGCGCCACCACCACGCACAGCACGGACAGTACGACGGTCTTGGCAAGCGACAACGCGGACATGGCGATCCAGGGCAACGGGACGGTGCCCATTATGGACGCGTGCGCGGGCTCAGACCTTGCCGGCGTCCTTCAGCTGCGCGAACTCGTCATCGCTGAACAGCCGCGAGCGCACTAGGAAGCGCACGCCCTCGCCGTTCTCCAGCGAGAACATGCCGCCGCGTCCGGGCACTACGTCGATGATCAGCTGGGTGTGCTTCCAGTACGCGAACTGCGACGGGCTGATGTAGAACGGGGCGCCGCCGATCTCGCCGAGCTGCACGTCGCGGTCGCCCACGATGAAGTCACCCTGGGCAAAGCACATCGGCGAGGAGCCGTCGCAGCAGCCGCCGGACTGGTGGAACAGCAGCGGGCCGTGGCGGGCGTGCAGCGTTTCGATCAGCTGCAGCGCTGCCAGGGTGGCGGTTACCTGGGGTGGTTGGGCGCGCATTGTTGGGTTGTCCTGGGAGCCGGCCAGCGGCCGGCAGTACCGGGTTCTGGGCATTGCGGGGAGCCGGCCAGCGGCCGGCACTACCGGTGCAGGGTGCGGCCTGCCTTCGTTGGGAGAGGAGGAACGAGGACAGGCCGCGGCACGAGCGGTTACGCGTTGAGATCCAGCACCACGCGGCCTTCGATCTTGCCGGCGTGCATGCGCGCGAAGATGTCGTTGATGTTCTCCAGGCGGTCGCTGGTGACCGTGGCCGCCACCTTGCCCTGCTCGGCGAACTCCAGCGATTCCTGCAGGTCCAGGCGGGTACCGACGATCGAGCCACGCACGGTGATGCCGTTGAGCACCATGCCGAAGATGTCCAGCGGGAAGTTGCCCGGCGGCAGGCCGTTCAACGACACCGTGCCACCGCGGCGGACCATGCCCAGTGCCTGTTCGAAAGCCTTCGGCGATACCGCCGTGACCAATGCACCGTGCGCGCCGCCGATTTCCTTCTTCAGGAACGCGGCCGGGTCGGTGGTGCGCGCGTTGACGGTGATCGTCGCGCCGAGGCGCTCGGCGAGCTTCAGCTTGTCGTCGTCGATATCCACCGCAGCCACGTTCAAGCCCATGGCCCGGGCGTACTGCACCGCCATGTGGCCCAGCCCGCCGATGCCGGAGATCACCACCCACTGGCCCGGACGGGTGTCAGTGACTTTCAGGCCCTTGTACACCGTCACGCCGGCGCACAGGATCGGCGCGACCTCGATGAAGCCCACGCCCTTGGGCAGCAGGCCCACATAGTTGGCATTGGCCAGCGCGTATTCGGCGAAGCCGCCGTTGACCGAGTAGCCGGTGTTCTGCTGCGCTTCGCACAGCGTTTCCCAGCCTCCCATGCAGTGCTCGCAATGGCCGCAGGCCGAGTACAGCCACGGGATGCCGACGCGGTCGCCTTCGCGGATATGGCTGACACCCGCACCCACCGCCACCACGTGGCCCACGCCTTCGTGACCGGGAATGAACGGCGGATTGGGTTTGACCGGCCAGTCGCCCTCCACCGCGTGCAGGTCGGTGTGGCAGACACCACACGCCTCGATCTTCACCAGGATGTCGCCGGGGCCGGGCCGCGGTACCTCCACTTCCTCGATGCGCAACGGCTTGCCGAATTCGCGGACGACAGCGGCCTTCATGGTCTTGTTCATGCATGGATCTCCGTGGATTGCCAATGACAGCACTGTGGCGCCGGCCTCCGGCCGACGCCTTGATCGTGATCAAGCAGGGCGCGGGCTCAGAAGAAGCCCAGTTTCTTCGGCGAGTAGCTCACCAGCAGGTTCTTGGTCTGCTGGTAGTGGTCGAGCATCATCTTGTGGTTCTCGCGGCCGATGCCGGACTGCTTGTAGCCGCCGAACGCGGCGTGTGCCGGGTAGGCGTGGTAGCAGTTGGTCCACACGCGACCGGCCTGGATGCCGCGGCCCATGCGGTACAGGCGCGAGGCGTCGCGGCTCCACACGCCCGCACCCAACCCGTACAGCGTGTCGTTGGCGATCTCCAGCGCTTCTTCCTCGGTCTTGAAGGTGGTCACCGATACCACCGGCCCGAAGATTTCTTCCTGGAAGACGCGCATCTTGTTGTGGCCCTTGAACACGGTGGGCTTCACGTAGAAGCCACCGGCCAGGTCGCCGTCGAGGGTGGCCTGCTCGCCGCCGATCAGCACCTCCGCGCCTTCCTGCCTGCCGATATCGAAGTAGGACAGGATCTTCTCCAACTGCTCCGACGACGCCTGCGCGCCGACCATCGTGTTGGGGTCCAGCGGGTTGCCCTGCTTGATCGCGGCCACGCGCTTGAGCGCACGTTCCATGAATTTCTCGTAGATCGATTCCTGGATCAGCGCGCGCGACGGGCAGGTGCACACCTCGCCCTGGTTGAAGGCGAACAGCACGAAGCCTTCGATGGCCTTGTCCAGGAAATCGTCGTCCTCGGCCATGACATCGGCGAAGAAGATGTTGGGCGACTTGCCGCCCAGTTCCAGCGTCACCGGAATCAGGTTCTGGCTGGCGTACTGCATGATCAGGCGGCCGGTGGTGGTTTCACCGGTGAAGGCGATCTTGGCGATGCGCGGGTTGGACGCCAGCGGCTTGCCTGCTTCCACGCCGAAGCCATTGACCACGTTCAGCACGCCGGCCGGCAGCAGGTCGCCGATCACCTCCATCAGCACCAGGATCGAGGCGGGGGTCTGTTCGGCCGGCTTGAGCACCACGCAGTTGCCGGCCGCCAGCGCCGGGGCCAGTTTCCAGGCGGCCATCAGCATCGGGAAGTTCCACGGGATGATCTGCCCGACCACGCCGAGTGGCTCATGGAAGTGGTAGGCAATGGTGTCCTTGTCGATCTCCGACAGGCTGCCTTCCTGTGCGCGTACCGCCCCGGCGAAGTAGCGGAAGTGGTCGGCCATCAGCGGGATGTCGGCGTTGAGCGTTTCGCGGATCGGCTTGCCGTTGTCCCAGGTCTCGGCATGCGCGAGCAGGTCCAGGTTCTCCTCGATCCGGTCGGCGATCCTGTTGAGGATGTTGGCGCGTTCGGTGGTGGAGGTCTCGGCCCAGGCGCGTTTGGCGGCATGCGCGGCGTCCAGCGCCGCTTCGATGTCCTCGGCGTTGGAGCGGGCCACCTCGGTGAAGACCTTGCCGGTGACCGGCGTGGTGTTCTCGAAGTACTGGCCGCTGCGGGGTGCCACCCACTGCCCGCCGATGAAGTTGCCGTAGCGCGGCTTGAAGATGGACTGCGGGTCGGTGGCGTGCGGCTTGGCGGACGTGACGGCGTTCATCGGGGTGCATCTCCGGCAGGTAGGGAAAGGCCCGTAAGGGTCCTTCCCTGCCGCAAGGACGATGCCAACTCCGGCCTGCTGCGCTGCGGCACGCCTTCCGGCCGCGGCCGGCCACGGAACATGCCTGTGATCTGCGGCGGTGCAGCAGCGAAGGTCATTGCGCAGTAACGCTGCCTGTGCTGTTTATCGGAACAGGTCCCGCTACAACTGTCGCAGTTTGCGACACTGGAGAAACAGGTGTCCCAGCAGCCGCTCCTGCACCGTGTCGGCAATGCGCGTCGTTCGTTCTTCGAGCGCGGCGCGACGCCGGTCGGCATCGTGCCCGACACCATCCTGCAGTCGTGGCAGCGCTGCCTGCGTGGCGGGCTGTCGGTGGATGCGCAGCCGGAGGTGGAGCCGTTGCCGGATGCACGCCTGCGCGAACTGCGCGAGCGCCAGCAGAAGCTGTGGCGGCTGGCCCGCCCCGAACTGGACGGGCTGGCCGCCGACATCGCCGCCGCCGGCAGCATCGTGCTGCTCACCGATGAAGACGGCTGGATCCTGGATGCCGAAGGCAGCCCGGGTTTCCTCGACAAGGCCGGGCGCGTGGCCCTGATGCCGGGCGTGCGCTGGGACGAGACCACGGTGGGCACCAACGCCATTGGCACGGCCATCGTGGAAGGCCGCTCGGTGGAAGTGCGGGGTGGCGAGCACTACTTCGCCCCGCACGGCATCCTGACCTGCTCGGCCACGCCGATCTTCGACCCCTACGGCCAGCGCGTGGGCGTGCTGGACATCTCCGGCGATGCACGATTGCAGCACCTGCACGCGCGGGTACTGGCGCGGCAGGCCGTGGCGCACATCGAGCACCGCTACTTCGACGCGGGGCTGGCCGACTGCGAGCTGGTGCGGCTGCACCACGACGCCACCCTGCTGGGCACCCCACGCGAGGGCATCCTGGGCTTCCGCGGCGGCCGCCTGGTGGCTGCCAACCGTACCGGCCTTGCCCTGTTCGGGCTGGAGCATGCCGACATCGGCCATGCGCCGTATGCCGCGCTGTTCGATGGGCCGCTATCGCGGCTGCACGACGACGGTGCGCTGATCGACCGCCAGGGCCGCGCGCTGTACGGGCAGCTGGGCGAGGGCCAGCGTGCGCCGGTGCGGGGCCGTGCGGATGCGCGGCCGGCGGCGTTGCCGACCGGGTCACGCCGACCGGCGGCCACCGCAGTGGATGCCACCCCGCTGTTCGATGCCGACCAGCAGCGCGCGCTGGATCGCGCCTGCCGCGTGCTGGATGCGCAGTTGCCGGTGCTGCTGCAGGGTGAGACGGGCACGGGCAAGGAGGTCTTCGCCCGCGAACTGCACCGGCGCAGCCTGCGCGCCGACAAACCCTTCGTCGCGGTCAACTGCGCGGCCTTGCCGGAGGGCCTGATCGAGGCCGAACTGTTTGGCTATGAAGAAGGCGCATTCACCGGTGCGCGCCGCCAGGGCAGCACCGGCCTGCTGCGCCAGGCGCAGGGTGGCGTGCTGTTCCTGGACGAGATCGGTGACATGCCGCTTGCCCTGCAGCCACGGCTGCTGCGCGTGCTGCAGGAACGCACACTGTCGCCGCTGGGCGGCGGCAAGCCGGTGCAGCTGGATTTCACGCTGATCTGCGCCACCCACCGCGACCTGGACCTGGCCATGCAGGCGGGCGATTTCCGCAGCGACCTGTACTACCGCATTGCCGACCACGCGGTACTGCTGCCACCGCTGCGCGAGCACCCGGATCGCGCGGCGCTGGTTGCCGGCCTGTGGACCCGCCTTGGGCGGGGCCGTGAACTGGATCCTGCCGCGCGCGCTGCGCTGGCCGCGCATGCGTGGCCAGGCAACGTACGCCAGCTGTGCGCGTGCCTGCGCACGCTGGTGGCGTTGAGCGACCCGGGCGATGTCATCGGGGTGGATGCGCTGCCGGCGCAGGTCCGTCACCCTGCCCCACCGGCGCCGCGACCGGCGAGCGCCGGCGATGGCCTGGAAGCGATGACCCTGGCGGCCATGCGCGAGGCACTGGCCGTCAGCGGCGGCAACGTGGCCGCCGCCGCGCGGGCGCTCGGCATCAGCCGCAGCACCCTCTACCGGCGCCTGGGCGAGGCCGCGCACCGGCACTGAGCCGGCGCGTCGGCTCAGCCGACCAGCGCGGCCGAGTCGCGGGCCAGCTGTTCGATCGCGGCCCAGTCGCGGGCCTGCAGCAGCGCACGCGTGGTCAGCCACGAGCCGCCCACGCACAGCACGTTGGGCAGATGCAGGAAGTCGCGTGCGGTCTGCGCGCTGATCCCGCCCGTGGGGCAGAAGCGCACGTCGCCGAACGGCCCGTTCCACGCCGACAGCATCGCCGCGCCACCGGCCTGCACCGCCGGGAAGAACTTGAAGGTATCCAGGCCGTGCTCCAGGCCCAGCATCAGCTCGGACGAGGTGGCCACGCCCGGCAGGAACGGCAGGTCGGTGTCGCGCGCGGCGGCGTACAGGCGCGGGGTGGCACCCGGCGACACGGCAAACCGCCCGCCCACCTGCTTGACCTGTTCCATCTGCGCGGCGGTCAGCACGGTGCCGGCGCCCACCACCGCATCGGGCACGGCCTCGACCATGGCCTTGATGGCCTCCATCGCCACCGGCGTACGCAGCGTCACCTCGATCACCGGCAGGCCGCCGTTGAACAGGGCGCGCGCTACCTCGACCGCATCGTCGATGTTCTCGGGGGTGAACACCGGAATCACCGGGGCCAGTTTCAGGACAGCACGTACACGTGGATCAGCGCCGGACATCGAATCGCTCCTCGCCCGTCAGGGCCATCACGTCAGCCTCGCTGACAGGGTTGAAGTCGCCCGGAATCGAATGCTTGAGGCAGGCCGCAGCCAGGCCGAAGCGGACGATCGCCTCCGGTGCGAAGCCGCGCATCATGCCATGCAGGATGCCGGCGGCGAAGGCATCGCCGCCGCCGATGCGGTCCACGATGCCGATCATCTCGCGGGTTGGCGCTACCGCGCGGGTGCCATCGCGGCCGACCAGCATCGCCCCGAGGGCATGGTTGTCCACACTGTGCGGCGTGCGCTGGGTGCAGGCCATCCACTGCAGGCGCGGGAACGCGGCGAACGCCTGCGCGGCGGCCGCATCGACACGCTCACGCACATCGGCCTGTTCGAATTCACCGCCGAGCACCACGCCGATATCGCGGTAGTCAGCGAAGACCATATCGGCGCAGGCGAACAGCTGGCGCAGGATGCCGGGGGCATCGCCCTGCCAGCGCGCCCACAGCGACGGCCGGAAGTTGCCATCGAAGGACACCCGCACGCCACGCGCGCACGCCGCCTGGGCGGCCACCAGCGTGGCCTGGGCCATGGCCGGGTTCAGCGCGGGGCTGACCCCGGACAGGTGCAGCCAGTCGGCGCCGTCCAGCAGCGCGTCCCAGTCGTAGTCGGCCGCGCTGCCGCAGGCGAATGCCGAGTCGGCGCGGTCGTAGACCACTTCGCTGGCCCGCTGCACCGCGCCGGTGGTGAGGAAGTACAGGCCCATGCGGCCGGGCCGGACCTGCACGTGGCCGGTGTCCACCCCATGCCGGCGCAGTTCGCCGGCCACGAACCGGCCCAGCGGGTTGTCCGGCAAGGTGCTGACCATCGACACCGCGTGCCCCAGATGGGCCAGCGACACGCCCACGTTGGCCTCCGCGCCGCCAGGATGCACCGCCAGCTGCGCGCTCTGCAGCAGCAACTCGCGGCCCGGTGCGCTCATGCGCAGCAGCAACTCTCCGAAACAGACAACACGACTCATGGCGGTGGATCCTTGTGAAAGCGAGGGCGCGTGCGGCGGCACCCGGATGGAATGGCTAGCGGTGTCATTCTAGCCATGCCGGACCGGGCGTCTACCGCCCGCATTGTCGAAAGCATTGTCCCGCAAGCCTCCGGGAGACATTGAAAATCTGTTGCGCTGCAAGATGCTCCTTCTGGAACGGGCTGTTAACGTCCGCCCTGACCAGCGGTGTCATTGCACTGACATGTCGCCGGATAGCTGTTTCATGTAGCACCTTGGGAGAGGGAAAACATGCAATCTCGAAACATCCAGAAAAAGACACCGGTTACCTTGCTTGCCCTGTCGATCGGCCTGGCGCTGAGTGGTACCGCGCTGGCCCAGGAAGCCCCTACCGACCTGGACACTGTCACCGTGACCGGCTACCGCGCCAGCGTCGAGAAGGCGCTGGACATCAAGCGCGGCGAAGCCGGCGTGGTCGATGCCATCGTCGCCGAGGATATCGGCAAGTTCCCGGACCTCAACCTGGCCGAGTCCCTGCAGCGCATTCCGGGCGTGGTCATCACCCGTGAAGCCGGCGAAGGCCGCAACATCTCGGTGCGTGGCCTCGGCCCGGACTTCACCCGCGTGCGCATCAACGGCATGGAAGCGCTGACCACCGTCGGCGCCGGCGACCAGAGCGGCGGCACCAACCGCGGCCGCGGCTTCGACTTCAACGTGTTCGCCTCGGACCTGTTCTCGCAGATGGTGGTGCGCAAGACCGCCTCGGCCGACGTCGAGGAAGGCTCGCTGGGCGCCACCGTGGACCTGCGCACCGCGCGTCCGTTCGATTACGACGGCTTCACTTTCGTGGCCAGTGGCCAGGCCGGCTACAACGCCATGGCCGAAAAAGCCGATCCGCGCCTGGCGGCGCTGATCTCCAACACCTTCGCCGATGGCACCTTCGGCGCGCTGCTGTCGGTGGCCTATTCCGAGCGCCAGGCGCTGGAAGAGGGCTCCAACACCGGGCGTTGGGCCAATGGCCCGAGCAACGGTGGCTTCGCCGCCAGCCCGGCCTTCCCGGCGGCGCGCAGTGCAGACGTCTACCACCCGCGCTTCCCGCGCTACGTGCAGCTGGAACACCAGCAGGAACGCCTGGGCGTGACCGGGTCGCTGCAGTGGAAGCCCAACGACGCCACCGAAATCTCGCTGGACGCGCTGTACTCCAAGATCGACGCCACCCGCGACGAACACTACATCGAAGCCATTTCCTTCAGCCGCAACCGCGATACGGGCACCGGCGTGAATCGCCGCCCGGAACGCGACGGCAAGCCGGCGATGGTGGTGCGCAACGGTGAGATCCGCAACAACGCGCTGGTCTACGGCGAGTTCGATAACGTCGACATCCGCACCGAGAACCGCCACGACGAGTGGAGCACCGAGTTCAAGCAGGCCAGCCTCAACTTCGATCATCGCTTCAGCGACGCGTTCTCGATCAACGGCAAGGTGGGCGCCTCGCGCTCGGCGCACGAAAACCCCGTGCAGACCACCATCATCATGGACAAGTACGACGTTGACGGGTACAGCTACGACTACCGTGGCAACAGCCGTGCGCCGGTGCTGAACTACGGCATCGACCCGACCGATCCCAACGGCTGGGAACTGGCCGAAATCCGTCTGCGCCCGCAGTACGTGGACAACGACTTCGACACTGCCGAGGTCAACTTCAACTGGAACATCAGCCCTGGCTTCCGGCTCAAGGGCGGCGTGCTGGCCAAGAACTACACGTTCAGCACCGTTGAACTGCGTCGCACCAGCGAAGTGGCCGTGCCAACCTTCGCCGACGGCAGCCGTATCGTGTCGCCGGACCTGACCAGCCAGGCGGGCCTGAAGGGCATCTCCGGCTCGCCCTCCAACTGGGTGGTGCCCAACCTCGATGCCATCGCCGACGCGCTGGACATCTACAGCAACACCGGCACCTTCGCCGTTGCGCCCCGCGCCAACAACAGCCGCAGCGTGGAAGAGAAGGACCGCGGCGTCTGGCTGATGGGCGAGTTCTCCACCGACCTCGGGTCCATTCCGCTGTCGGGCAACTTCGGCGTGCGCTACGTGCAGACCGAGCAGACCTCCAGTGGCGCAGCCACGGTGGGCGGCGCGCTGGTACAGGCCACCACCAACCGCAAGTACAACGACACCCTGCCCTCGTTCAACCTGGTGGCGGAAATCGCCCCCGACTTCCTGATCCGCCTGGGCGCGGCAAAGGTGATGAGCCGTCCTGGTCTGGGCAACCTGACCCCGGGCGTCACCGTGGCGGTCGCCGGCGGCGCACGGACCGTGGCCGGTGGCAACCCGAACCTGGATCCGTTCCGCGCCACCAACGTGGACATGAGCTTCGAGTGGTACTTCAACGAAGGCGCGATGGCGGGCATCGGCCTGTTCTACAAGGACATCGAATCGTTCGTGCAGAACACCCGCGAAGTGCGTCCGTACTCCAGCAGCGGCCTGCCGGCCAGCCTGCTCGACGGCACCGGCGCGTCGGTCAACGATGATTTCACCTTCACCATTCCGCTCAATACGCCTGGCGGTGAGCTGTACGGCGTCGAGGCCAACTACACCCAGCCCTTCACCTTCCTGCCGGGCAAGTGGTCCAACCTGGGCGTGCAGTTGAACTACACCTGGGTGGACACCAGCATCCAGTACGTCAATGGCGCCGGCGTACCGGTGATGAAGAACCAGCTCACCGGCACGTCCAAGAATGCCTGGAACGCCACGCTGTTCTACGAAGGGAAGGTGTGGTCGGGCCGTGTCTCGGCGACCAACCGCAGCGACTACCTGACCGCGGCACCGGGCCAGGAGGTTGGCTTCAACATGGATGGAACGCACGGCATGACCGGCACCACCGTGCTGGACGCCTCCCTGCGCTACCGCATCAGCGACCAGCTGGAGCTGAGCCTGGAAGGCATCAACCTCACCAACGAGGCGTCCGACGAGTGGGTGTACTCGCCCAGCACGGGCGAGTTGCCGCTGCAGTACACCGAGAGTGGCCGCCAGTTCCTGCTCGGCGTGCGCTACAAGTTCTGATTCACCGGCAGGACCCAGCGGCGGCGTGAGCACTCACGCCGCCGGCTGCGCGCGCCGCCGTCGTTGCCATCCACACCCGTCACTGCATGCACGCTGCTGCGGCGCAAGATGCCGCCGCGTGAAGGGTTTGTTACGTTTCGGATGACCAACGGTGTCACAGCGGCACATGCGCGACAGACGCTCCGGGGGAGGCCGGACGTCCATGACTCATCACCATCACGCTCGCATGGCGGCGCACCCTGGAAGGAAACACACGATGGATCGACCGTTCTCCTGTAAAAAGACACCGGTTACCGTGCTTGCGGTCGCCATTGCATTCGCCCTGCAGGGTACCGCTGGCATCGCCGCGGCCCAGCAGACGCCGGAAGCGGCGGCCGCACTCAACGCGGTGGACCTGGACAAGGTGGAGGTCAAAGCCACCTACCGCGAAAGCCTGCAGCAGTCGCTGGATGAAAAGCGCTACAGCGTCGAGCAGGTCGATGCGATCTACGCCGAAGACATCGGCAAGTTCCCCGATCTGAACCTGGCCGAGTCGATGCAGCGCATTGCCGGCGTGTCGATCGACCGCGAAGGCGGCGAAGGCCAGCAGATCTCCGTGCGCGGCCTGGGCTCGGACTTCACCCGCGTGCGCATCAACGGCCTGGAAGCACTCTCCACCGCCGGCAGCGGCACCACCGGGGTCAACCGCAGCCGCGGTTTCGACTTCAACACCTTTGCCTCCGAACTCTTCAGCCGGGTCAAGATCAACAAGACCCAGTCGGCGCAGACCGACGAAGGCTCGCTGGGCGCCACGGTCGACCTGCGCGGTTCGCGCCCGTTCGACTTCGAGGGCTTCCAGGCATCGCTCGGTGGCCAGTACGGCTACAACGAGCTCTCCAAGAACAAAGACCCGCGCATCTCCGGGCTGATCAGCAACACCTGGGCCGACGGCCGCGTCGGCGCGCTGATGTCGGTGGCCTACAGCAAGCGCACCATTTTCGAGGAAGGCTACAACCCGGTCCGCTGGGAGCACGGCAACTACCGCAACTCCAACCAGAGCACCGCGGCCAACAACGGCACCTACGGCTTCTGCAGCCCCACCGGCTACGACCCGCAGACCCCGCGCAATCCGCTCGCCAATGAAACCGCCGCCGGTGTGGGCAGCGCCGCCAACCAGGCGCGCAGCAACGGCTGGGGCAGCTACGGTATCGATGCCACCCACTGCGGCCCCGGCCTGGACCGGCCCGCCGCCACGGCCGAGAACATCGCCGCCTACGAGACCGCGACCAACGCGTGGATCCCGCGCTACCCGCGCTACGTCCGCACCGAACACGAGATCGAGCGCCTTGGCGTCACCGGCGCGCTGCAGTTCAAGGTCAGCGACGACACCCAGTTGAACCTGGACGTGCTGTATTCCAAGCTCGACAAGGACGTGCGCGAAGACTCCATCGGCGCCAACCTGCACCGCACCGCGCAGTACGGCGGCAAGACCCAGATCGTGGTCCGCGAGGCGCAGGCCGATGCGCAGAACCGCCTCACCTACGGCGTGTTCGACAACGTGGACTTCCGCACCGAATCCACCGCGATCGAAGAAAGCACCGAGTTCAAACAGTTCAGCCTGAACCTGGAGCACCGCTTCAACGACGCGGTGCGGCTGGACGCGGTGATCGGGCATTCCGAGTCGAACTACGAACGGCCGGTGTTCTCGATGGTCAGCTTCGACAACAGCAACCTGGACGGCTTCGTGCTGGACATGCGCAACGGCAAGGTGCCGGCGATGTCGTTCCCGTTCGACCTCAGCGCCGTGGACAACTGGAAGTGGCTGGGCTACGGCAGCACGCCGGTCAATGCCAACGGCACCGCGCGCGGCGGCAACATCAGCGAAGTGCGTTTGAACCCGCAGTACGTCGACAACGCGTTCGACACGGCCAAGGTGGACCTCACCTTCGTCATCAATCCCACCTTCACCCTGCGCGGCGGTCTGGCCTACAAGGACTACGACATGAGCACGCAGGAGTACCGCAACATCAGTTACGGGCGCCTGTCGCAGGCGCTGCCGGACGGGGTCACCGTGGGTGACCTCAGCAGCTCGCTGAGCGGCTTCGGCAAGGGCATGGACGGCAGCCTGCCCAACGCGTGGCTGGTGCCGGACTTCAAGCAGATCGCCAACCTGCTGGACATCTATTGCAACTGCAACACCGGCACCCTGGGCGGCGACTACCGGCTGGCCAGCGTCGGTCACTTCGGCGCGTCCAACAACAACTTCGACGTCAACGAGAAGAGCTACGGCAGCTACCTGCAGCTGGACTTCAACACCGACCTGCTGGGCCGCGCGTTCCGCGGCAACCTGGGCGTGCGCTACGTGCAGACCCGCATCACCGCCGATGGCTATGCGCCGTGTACCGCCACCAACGCCAACGATCTGTCCTCGGCCTGCGCACCGTTCTTCGGGGTGGCCAGCGCCACCGCCGACCCCGGCGAGCGCCTGCAGGTCGGTACCCGGGTCGGCCACAAGTACGACGACTGGCTGCCCTCGTTGAACCTGGCCTGGGACCTGACCGACACCTTCGTGCTGCGCTTCGGCGCGGCCAAGACCATGGCCCGCCCGACCCTGTCCAACCTGTCGCCGAGCGTCAGTGGTGGGCCCACGGCGTATTTCGACGATGACCGCGCGTACTCGATCAACCTGGGCAACCCCAAGCTGGATCCGTTCCGTTCGACCAACTACGACCTCAGCGCGGAGTGGTACTTCGACGAAGGCGCGCTGCTGTCGGCGGCGGTGTTCTACAAGGACATCGACAGCTACGTGCAGCGCACCCGCCTGATGACCACCTGGGCGGACATGGGCTATTCGCTGGATCTGCTGCCGACCGGTTTCAGCCCGGACACCGTGTTCAACGTGCAGAGCTACTTCAACACGCCCGGCGGCCCGCTCAAGGGCTATGAAGTGTCCTACCAGCAACCCTTCAGCTTCCTGCCCGGCTTCTGGCGCAACTTCGGCGTGCAGCTCAACTACACGCACGTCGAGTCGAAGATCAAATACATGTTCAGCTCGGGCACCGGCAGCACCATCGTCACCACCTACACCGAGAACGACCTGCTGAACCTGTCACCGAACTCGTACAACGCCACCCTGTACTACGACGATGGCCGCTTCAGTGCCCGCGTCTCCACCAGCTACCGCGACGCGTACATCAGCACCATCCTGTCGCAGGAAAACGTGTGGGACCTGGATGGCAAGCAGCTCGCCACCGCCGATGTGCAGGGCAAGTACAGCGTGGAGAACGTGGACTTCAACATGTCTTACAAGGTCAACAAGAACCTCTCGCTGACCTTCGAGGCGATCAACCTGCTCGACACCGCCGATGAGCGTTATGTCGATTCGGCGTTGTCGCTGCCGGACCGCTACACGCATACCGGGCGGCAGTACTACCTCGGCCTGCGCTACAAGTTCTGACCGTGCTGCGCCTGCCGCCACCTGTATCGCGCCCATCCCCGTCCTTCTCTCCGGGATGGCGGGCGCGGTGCGGGGGCGGGAGGCCACCGTGAGCCGCTGACGCCTGCTGGTGGTTCCGCTGTACTGTTTCTGCTGTCGAAAGGAAGGTCCCATGCATCGCCCTGTCGCCCCCTTGATCCGTCCCTCCCGCCTGTCGGCCAGCCTGCTGGCCCTGCTGCTTGCGGGCAGTGGCACCGCCTGGGCGCAGACCGCCCCGCAGCTGCTGTTCCACGTCTCGGCCGACCAGGGCCTGCAGGCCGACACCGCCGCAGGCGATCCGGTACCGAACTTCGTGGACAAGGTGAAGCGGGTGCCGAACGGTGCGCATGGCAGCGCGATCGAATGGGCGGATGATGGCGTGTTGTCGTGGAACGCGCCGGGCAACATCCAGGCCCAGCGCGGCACGCTGGGCTTCTTCTGGCGGTCCCGCTACGCGGTGGGCGACGCACCGTTCGTGATCTTCCGGGTCGGCTACGCCGACCACAGCAGCTGGGACATGGCCTGGCTGCGCATCGACTGGAACGGCCACGGCTTCGATGCGTTCGTCACCGATGCCAACCTGGCGCGCACGCGCGTGTCGTTCAAGCTCGACCAGACCCCCTCGCCGCAGCAGTGGCAGCACATCGCCTTCGGCTGGGACGAAAACCACGGCGTGCGCCTGTACGTGGACGGCAAGGAAGTGGCCCGCCAGGAGACCACCGCCGACTACGACGCCGCACTCGATCAGCTGGGCCTGGCCGCGCGCGTGATGGCGCCCTACCAGGTGCAGAGCCGCTACAACTTCCTGCGCGGCAGCGACTTCGACGAGATCCGTGTCTACGACCGCCTGCTGGATCCGGCCGGTATGGCCGCCCTGGCGCGCAATGCCACACCCGCCACCGCCGTGGCCGTGCCGGACCCGATGCGCGCCTGGCGCCACCGCCATGGCTGGGACGCCACCCCGCCGCCGGCGCTGACCGCCGCGACCACGACGATCCGCAAGGTCGAGTTCGCCGATACCAAAGACCACAAGCAGTGGATGTGGAAGGCCACCGACGGCATCGCCGAGACCACCTGGCCGGGCGTGTACAACCGCTCGCGCCTGCCGGGCCGCAACGACTACTTCCAGCTGCCCGACTGGAACACCTACGTCGAGGGCGGCCAGCAGCTGGACCTGACCCTGCCGGCCGGTGAAAGCGTCAACCGCATCGAAGTGCGTGGCGCCGCGTTCGGCGGGCTCAGCCACAGCGCCGATGGCCAGCCGCCGCAGACCCTGTTCCAGCGCCCGCAGGGCGTGGTGCGCAGCGTGAACGCCATTGCCGCCCAGACCGGCGGCGTACTGCACTTCCGCAATACCGAACAGGAAACCCCGATCCAGGAAATCTGGGCCTACCAGGTGAGCGATGCCGCCGAGCCGGAGGGCACGGTCAAGCAGCGCTACCTGGTCGACAGCCAGGCCCTGCCGGACTACACCAACATCGCGGCACTTCGGGAGTACATCGACGGCCGCTACCCGGCCGCCGAACGCAGCACGGTGATGGCGTTGCCCAAGGGCGCCGGCGCGCGCCGGCGCACGGCCGATACGCTGCCCGCGCAGCCGCTGCCGATCGTGCACGTGCTGATTCCCTCCGGCGTCAGCGATGCCCCGGCGGCACAGCCGCTGATCCGCAGCTGGGCACACAGCTGGGAGAACATGCACGATGGCCTGGACGGCGTGGCCATCGACCTGCCCGCGCTGGACCTGCCCGCCACCCACGACGGGTTGATCCCACTCAACATCCGCATCAAGGACCCGATCTGGCCGGCGCGCGACATGATAGACGTGTCGGTGTCGGTCAAACCGGGGCAGAAGCGCACGCTGTGGCTGGATCTGCGCGACCGCATCCTCACCGCGGACAGCCTGTGGATCTCCATCGCCTCGGCCGCACCGGGCTTCAACGCCACCTCGCTGGACGGGGCGGAGATCCGCATGGTCTACAAGGACCGCGAGGAGGCGAAGAAGGAGCACATCGCCGACCGCTTCAACCAGGCACGCGACAATTGGGGCTTCCTGGTCGAAGAACACACCACGTCCAAGCGGCAGCGCCTGTACGCGCGCGTCTACGCCGACCTCAGCGACCTGCTGCGGGTTGATCCGGACCACGTCAACGGCCGCCTGTACTGGAACTACATCAGCTACAACAGCCAGGGCAAACCGCCGTTCACCCAGCCGCAGGCGCCCAAGGGCGTGCCGCAGTGGGCGTTCGCGCAGACCGAAGACCTCAAGTACGTGCGCCGCTTCATCGACTGGTGGATCGACAACCGCCAGATTGCCTACGGCGACTTCGGCGGCGGCATCTCCGACGACTCCGACCTGACCCAGCAGTGGCCGGGGCTGGCGCTGATGGGCGTGCAGCCGGACAAGCTCAACGCCTCACTGACCGCACTGTCCGATGCGGTGTACCGCAATGGCATGTTCAGCAACGGCCTGAGCACCATCGAGACCGACGAGCTGCATGCCTACGAGGAAGGCATCAACACCAACAGCGCGATGCTCTACCTCAACTGGGGCGATCCGCTCACCGTCGAGCGCCTGATGGAAACGGTGAAGGCCTTCGACGAACGCATCATCCTGCCCAACCCGCAGGGGCACCTGCTGTTCTCCAGCAACTGGTTCGGCGGCAACAAGGTCTACCGCGAACCGAACTGGCAGTGGCAGAAGCCGTATTCCTTCCCGGTGCTGCACCCGGCCTTCCTGATGGGCCAGTACAACGCCGACCCGACCGGGCGCAAGCTGGTCACCGGGCTGGCCGACAGCTACCTGGCGCATGCCTACACCGACGACAAGGGCCGCTGGGCGCTGCCGAACGAGATCCACTGGGCCACCGGCAAGACCCGCGGCGGTGAGCTCAACAACGGCTCGGGCAGCGGCGACATCATGCATACCTTCTGGGCGGCATGGCGCTGGACCGGCGATGACAAGTACCTCAAGGCGCTGGACTACCGCGTCGAGCGCGGTGGCCCGGGGGCGCTGTCCAACCTGGGCGAGAACTACGTGGAAGCGTTGGGGCGCGCGGCCGAATGGAACCCGCGGTTCATCAGCGACGCCGACGCGGGCAACACCGGCTTCTCCAGCCTGATGGCGTGGCAGGCCACCGGCGACAAGAAATACCTGGCGGCGCTGCACGCCGACGGCATCCAGGCCAAGGCACAGCGCGAGTACATGAATACCGAAGGCCACTGGTGGTCCGACCGTGTCGAGGCACCGAGCGAATTCCTGCAGCGTGCGCGGCTGGGCGGCATCGCGCTCAAGCGCAACCAGAGCTGGCCGGGCCACACCGTGAGCTGGCGCTTCGCCCAGCCGAACGCGGCCGAACAGGTGGCGCTGCTGGTGCACGCGCCCTCGCCGGACCGCTTCAAGGTGATCGCCTACAACCTGGGCACGCGCGCGGTGGACGCGGAGATGAGCACCTGGAACGTCACGGCCGGGCAATGGCGGATGACCAGCGGCGTGGACCGCGACGGCGATGACACGATCGACGGCAAGACCACCACGCGGGATCTCACTCTGGAGCGCAGTGCATCGACCACGTTGCGCTTCGCACCGGGCCAGAGCCAGGTGTTCGAGTTCACGCTGGTGCAGGCCGGCACGCCGGTCGAACGGCGTGCGGACCTGGGCATCGGGCGCGGCGATGTGCGCGTGGACGGGCAGCAGCTGCACGTGACCGTGCACAGCCTGGGCCACGTGGGCACCGGCCCAGCCGTGGCGGTGCTGGAGGATGCCAAGGGCCGTGAGCTGGCGCGGGTTGAGATGCCGAGCCTGCCCGCACCGAGCGACCTGCTGCCGAAGACCGCCACCGTGCGCCTGCCGCTGCCGGCCGGGGATCGCCGTGGCCTGCGCGTGCGCGTGATGCAGGCCGATGGCGCGGCGGAAGTGACCCAGCGCAACAACGTGGTGATGCTCGACCGGTAGCGTCCTGCCACGCATGGCGGCTTTGGCCGCCGATCACAGCGTGACCTGGCCCTCGATGCAGGTCACGCAGTCACCGCCGATCCACAGCGCATCGCCTACCCGCTCCACCCGCAGCCGACCGGCACGCCCGATCGCCGTGCCCTGGCTGATCACATAGCGTTCCGGCGCTTCGCCGGTGCCCAGCAGCCAGCGCGCGATGCCGGCATTGAGGCTGCCGGTGGCCGGGTCTTCCGGTGCGCCGTCGCCGGCAATGAAGGCGCGGCTCTCGTACTGGGCCTCGCTGCCATCGCTGGCGAGCCACGGCCCGAACACACCCACCTTCAGGCCCATCAGCTGCGCATAGTCCGGCTGGACCGCCAGCACCGCGGCACGATCGCGCAGGCGCAGTGCCAGCCAGCCGGTGCCGTTGTCGGCCCAGCGGGCGTCCACCACGTCCTCCGCCGCCACGCCCAGGCCGCGTCGGACGCGCTCACGCAGGTCCGGCGTCAACGCTTCGCACCGCAGCAGCGGCGGCGCCAGGAAGGCCAGGCCGGCGTCGCTGCGGCGGATCCGCACCAGTCCGATCCCGCACTCCTGCACGATCTCCTCGCCCTTGGGCACGCCGCCGTGGGCCAGCCAGGCATGGCAGCTGCCCAGGGTGGGATGCCCGGCAAACGGCAGCTCTTCCAGCGTGGTGAAGATGCGCACGCGGTAGTCCGCCTGCGGATCGGTGGGCGGCAGCAGGAACGTGGTTTCGCTCAGGTTGGTCCAGCGCGCAAAGGCCGCCATGCGGGCGTCTTCCACGCCGTCGGCCTCCAGCACCACGGCCAGCGGATTGCCCCGCAGGGGATCCTGGCTGAAGACATTGACCTGCTGGAACGGAAACGTACGCATGGCGGAGCTTCGAAAGGCGGAACCGGATGATGCGCGCGGCACAGGCCGCGGGTCGAGCGCGGCACTAGGCCGCGTCGGTTTCCATCACCTGCACGCGGCGCTGGTACCAGTCGCCTGCGTCGGGTTCGAAGATCGCGCTGCGGGTCATCTCGCCCTCGTACACATGCACCGAGATGGCCAGGCTGTCGTCGCTGGTGTTGCGGATGGTGTGGTATTCGTGCGGCGGGATCAGGCTGCCGGCACTGCCGCAGTCACCCAGCACCGCCGGTTCGGCACGGAAGCGGAAGCGCTCGCCGTCGCGTTCGAGCAGCCGGTACTGGGTGATTTCCAGCTGGCCCAGCCACACCCCTTCCACGCACCACAGCCCGCTGTGGTCGTGCAGCGGCGTGCCCTGCCCCGGGCCCCAGCTCATCGCCACGATGCTGTAGCCGTGCGCGGCGCTGCGATACAGCTCGCGGCGGGCGTAGTGGTCTTCGATGGGATGGTGCACGCAGGCCGGCAGCTGGATGCGGCTGTCGGCGATGGCCTCGCGCAACGCGCTGCGCAGGGTGGCGGCGATCTGCTGCGGGCTCTCGTGCTGCACCGCGTGGTCGATGGCCGCGATCAGTCGATCACGGCCATGGAAGGGCGGGAAGAGATTGCGTTGGTCTTGCATGCCCTGAGTCTAGGCCATCGCGGTGAATGTCGTGTTTGATCTGAATCACATCCAATCGCCCCACGATCACCGAAATACTGATCCATTCGAAGGAAATCGTGGGATATGCCTATCGATCACGGGATCAGCAGCGGCCGCAAGGACGGCACCTGCCGGGCCAGTTCCTCGGTCACCAGCGTGGCAAACAGCGCCGCGCCGTCCGGGCCCAGGTGGGTGTAGTCGAACGCGACCTTGGCCTGGCCCATCGGCTCGGCGATGGCGTTGTCCTGTGCGGCCGGTGCCCCCGCGACGGGCGCTGCCCCCACCGTCGTGCCGCCCAGCGCCGCGCTGACCTGCGCCGGGGTGGCCGCCGCCTGCGCCAGCGGCATGGCCGCCACCGGTCCCAGCGCCTGCACCACCGCACGGCTGCGGGCATGCAGGTCGACCAGCGGCACCTCCATCTCGCGCGCCACGCTGCGCACGGCCTCGGCCCAGGGCGCCAGATCGTCGATCAGCACGCCATCGGTGAACTGGCGGCGGGTCAGCGGCGTGACCAGCACCGGCTGCGCGCCCGCCGCGCGGATCTCGCGCACGTAGCGGCGCAGGTTGTCCGGGAACTCGCGTTGCAGGTCGGTCGAGCGCCCCGGCTTGCCCGGCTGGTCGTTATGGCCGAACTGCACCAGCACCCAGGTGCGCGCGTAACCGGGCGTGCGCATCTCCGCCTCGGCCAGCGCCCAGGAGCCTTCGGCGCGGTAGTTGTAGGTGCTGCGCCCGCCCCGGGCCAGGTTGGTGCAGGTCAGGAACGAGGTCACGTGGCGCGCGCAGAAGGCCGGGCCCCAGCCCCCCTGCACGGCGGTGGTGGAATCGCCCACCAGCACGATCTTGCTGGCGCGGATCGGCGTCGGTGGCGGACGATCCAGCACCGCCGGATCTGCGGCGGCGTGCGCCGTGCCCAGTGCACCGAACAGCAGGCTGCCCAGCAGCCAGGTCGACGCGCGCATCAGAACGTACCGCGCTGGATGAAGGGGGCCTGCTGATAGAGACGACGCTCGCCGCCACGCGGGTCGTCGGCCTGCCGCGACGTGGCGTCGAACAGCATCGTTTCGCGGCGGGCGAGCGAATAGGTCTGCCAGCGCGGCAGCGCGGCGTGGTTGGGATCGCCGTGGCGGGCGAAGGCGATCAAGGCCTCGCTCATGGTCGCAGCCACGCGCGTGGCCGCTTCGCTGTCGCCGGTGCGCGAGCCGGCGCGGTCGGTGGTGTCAAACACCAACGGGATATCCAGCGTGTGGAAGGCGCCGAACTTGCCGCCGTCCAACGGTGAGCCCCAGTCCAGCTGATAGGCCCAGGTGGGTGCGCCCTGGCGTGCGCGCGCCTCCAGTTCCTCCACCGCACCGCGCCACGAGCGGCCGGCGGTGGTGGCCGCGAAGAACACCTCCGTGGGCGTGTAGTGCGGATACAGGCGGCGGTACTCGGCGATCACCACCGAGGGCAGCAGGTCCACGTACTGCTCTTTCTCCAGCTTGGCCGGCAGCGTCTCCCACGTGAGCGCGAAATTGGCCGGGTCGTTGCCCAGGAACGCGCGGGTTTCATCGTGGGTGTTGCCGATCACCATCGGAATCCCGGCGGACTGTGCGGGCGCCTCCGGCCAGAACGGGTGCACCGGCAGCGAACGCCCGTCGAGCACCGGCCCAACGTAGAGGCTGCTGTTCTCCACGCGCGAAGGATCGCGTGCACGTGTGGCCGCCAGCAGCGCCTCCATCGGCAGCGTGCGCAGCGCATCGGCATCGGCCGCGCCCACCGCCTGCATCGCGATCTGCGCGCGCTGGGTGGCCGCACGCGGGCCGGCCGCGGTGACCTGCTGCCCACTCATGGTCCAGGCGCGCTGGAACAGGCCACGCGCGGCCGGCATGGCCATCAGCGTGGCGATCTTGGCGCCGCCGCCGGACTGCCCCACCACAGTGATGTTGCCGGCATCGCCCCCGAACTCGGCGGCATGCTGGCGCACCCAGTGCAGCGCCTGCACCAGGTCGAGCTGGCCGACATTGCCCGAGTCGGCGAAGCGCGCATCGCCCAGCTGCGCCAGGTACAGGTAGCCGAACACGTTGAGCCGATGGTTGACCGTGACCACCACCACGTCGCCGCGCCGGCACAGCGCGCTGCCGTCGTACAGCGGGTCGCTGCCGGAGCCGTTGTTGTACGCACCGCCATGGATGTAGAACACGATCGGCCGCTTTCCGCCGTCGCGCAGCGCCGGTGTCCACACGTTGAGGTAGAGACAGTCTTCGCTGCCCGGCCCTTCCGTGCCGGTCTGCGGGGCGGCGTTGCCATAGTCCAACGCATCGCGCACGCCACGCCAGGCCACCTCGGGCAGCGCCGGCTGGAACCGCCGGGGCGCGGTGTCGGCACCATAAGGGATGCCGCGGAACACATTCACCCCCTGCTCGCGTTGCCCGCGCACCCGGCCACTGCGTACCCGGGCCAGCGGCGCGGCGTCGTCGCGCGGCCCAGGCACGCCGGCGAAGGCCGGCAGCAGGGGCAGGCTGGTGGCGCCCAGCATCAGGGCATAGCGCGCGCTGTCGCGCAGGAAACGTCGACGCTGCAGGTCGGCGGGGGACTCACTCATGGCGCGCGGGCTCCGTGTGGCGCGAAGGGATCCAGCGCAGGGCCAGCTCGGGCCACTGCGCAACGGTCAAACCGGGCGGGATGCGCACGCCGAAGCCGTGGCCGCCCTGCGGGAACAGGTGCATTTCGGTGGACACGTCGGCCCGCAGCAGCGCCTGGTAATAGACCAGGCTGTTGTGCACCGACACCACGGTGTCGTCCTGCGCATGCACCAGGAAGGTGGGCGGGGTATCGGCGCGGACCTGGTCCTGCATCGAGAACTGCTGCTGCAGCGTGCTGTCCGGATGCGGCCCGAGCAGGCGCGAACGCGACCCGGTGTGTGCATGGGTGCCCATGTCGATCACCGGGTAGATCAGCAGCGCCACATCCGGGCGTGCGCTGAGCGCATCGATGGCGTCGCGGTGCGGGTACACCGGCGTATCGAAGCCGTTGCTCAGCCGCGCGGCGACATGCCCACCGGCCGAAAAGCCCATCACCCCGATGCGCGCCGGATCCAGCTGCCAGCGCGCGGCGCCGGCGCGGATCACCCGCATCGCGCGCTGCGCATCGGCCAGCGCCGCCTGGCGGTCGCTGCGGCCGGCGGGCAACCGATAGCGCAGCACGAACAGGGTGACCCCGCCCTCATCGACAAATGCCGGCACCAGGGCGGTGCCCTCTTTGTCCAGCACGATGCGCTGGTAGCCGCCGCCCGGCACCACCAGCAGGGCGCTGCCATTCGGGCGCGGCGGCCGGTACACCACCAGGTAAGGCGCACCGACGTTGTCGATGTAGCGGTCCGGCAGCGCGGGGTCGGTACTGCGTTCGATCACGTTGGGCACGCTGGCCGGGCCGGTCTCGCCGGGGACCTGGCCGTGCGGCCACAGCTCGATGCGGTCCGGCGCGCCTGCGGCCGGTTCGGTGGCCGGCACAGAACGTTCGGCCGCGCGGGCCAAGGCAAGGGGACTGGCAAGCAACAGCAGCATCAACAACGGCAGCAACAGGGGGCGGCGCATCCGCATCGGTCCTTTCCAGGTGGGGGCGTACCCCGGATCGTGCCTGACGATGGCGCCTCTGATGCGCTGCACATTGCCAATGACACCGGTTTACCATATACAGCTCATCCAGCCACTGTCGATTGGCAGTGCAACATTTCTCCGGGAGACCCGCTTGAGCAACGACAACGGCAAACAGGACCTGCCAGACCACGGTTTGGGTGAGATCGCCCGCCACTTCGTCGGCGCCCGCCAACAGGGCCGATCCCTGCCGGATTTCCCGGGCACGATCCCCGCCGACCTGGTCACCGCCTACCAGGTGCAGGACCAGGCCATCGCGCTGTGGGGCGACCAGGTAGTGGGCTGGAAAGTGGGCTACATCGCCGCCGAACGCCGCGATGCCTCGGGCGACGACCGCCTGCTGGGCCCGATTTTCTCGCGCAATCTGCAAAATGCTACCGGTGGAACAGTGGACATTCCGGTGTTCGTCGGCGGCTTCGGCGCGGTCGAGGCCGAGTACGTGATCCAGCTGCAGGAAGACGCCCCGGCCGACAAGCTGCACTGGACGCCGGAAGAAGCCGAGGCGCTGGCCGCCCGGCTGTTCATCGGCGTGGAAGTGGCCAGCAGCCCGCTGGCCACCATCAACAAACTCGGCCCGCGCGTGGTGGTGTCCGATTTCGGCAACAACAACGGCCTGGTGCTCGGCACCGAGATCGCCGACTGGACCCGCCTGGACGATGCCGACCTGCGTGCGGAAACCCGCATCGACGGTGAGGTGGTCGGTACCGGCGGTGCCACCCTGTTGCCCGGTGGCCTGCGTACCGCCTACGCCTTCGCCTTGGGCCGTTCGGCGCAGCGCGGTCGGCCGTTGAAGGCCGGCGACCTGATCGCCAGCGGCAACGCCACCGGCATCCACGACATTGCCGTAGGCCAACAGGCACTGATCCGTTTCGCCGGTTACGGCGACATTACCTGCAGGGCCATCGCTGCCGGGTAACCGCGCAGCCTTGGACAGTCCGCTTGGGAGGGCGCAGATGTTCACTCGCAGAAATTTCCTTGGCACCGGTCTGGGCGCGCTTGCCGTGCCTGCGCTGGCGGCCTGTTCGCGGTCAACGGGCAGCGCGCCGGCCGGTGCGCAGTTGCTGACCGCCACCGACGTCCACGTGGCCGACTACCCCACCGTCACCGCGGTGAAGTGGATCGGCCAGCAGCTGGAACACAAGACCGGCGGCCGCCTGAAGCTGCGCCAGTACCACTCCGGCCAGCTCGGCCGTGAGTCCGAGGCGATCGACATGGCCCGCTTCGGCGCCATCGACATCACCCGGGTCTACTCCGGTGCACTCAACAACGCCTTTCCGCTGACCCAGGCGCTGTGCCTGCCCTACGTGTTCGAGTCGGTGGCGCACATGCGCCGCGCGCTGGACGGTGGCGTGGCCGACGCAGTGCTGAAGGGCTTCGAGACCCGCGACCTGGTCGGCCTGGCCATCTACGATTCCGGCGCGCGCTGCTTCTACAACACCAAGCACCCCATCGTGGAGCCCAAGGACCTGCACGGCCTGAAGCTGCGCGTGGCGTCGTCGGACATCTTCATCCAGCTGATGCGCCTGCTGGGTGCCAACCCCACCCCGATGTCGCTGGGCGACACTTTCTCGGGCATGGAAACGCACATGATCGACGGTGCGGAAAACAACATGCGCAGCTTCCATTCCAGCCGTCATTTCGAGGCCGCGCATTACTGGTCGCAGAGTGACCATTCCTATGCGCCGGACGTGCTGCTGATGTCGCGCCAGAGCCTGGAGGCGCTCACCCCGGCCGACCGCGCGCTGGTGATCGAGACCGCGCGTGAATCGGTCACGGTGATGCGCCAGCAGTGGGATGCCTCGGAAAACACCGCCCGCCAGGCCGTGGCCGACTTCGGCATCACATTCAACGCCGTCGACATGCCGGCCTTCCGCAAGGCCGCCGATCCGCTGCTGCAGCAGTACCTGCAGCAGCCGGCGCTGGCCGCGCTTACCCGTCGCATCCGCGACTTCGCCTGAGGCCCCGACGCGATGTCCGACCCGACTTCCGAAACGCCCGTCATCGTCAGCGCGCCGCAGCGCGTGCTCAACGTCATCGCCGACGTCGCCATCCACATTGCCGTCATCGCCCTGCTCGGGCTGGTGGTGGTGCAGGGCTGGCAGGTGTTCGCACGCTACGTCATCAACGACTCGCCCAGCTGGACCGAGCCGGTCACGCTGCTGCTGCTGGCCACCGCGATGAGCCTGGGCGCTGCCACCGGCGTGCATACCCGCCGCCACTTCGGCTTCTTCCTGCTGGCCGCGCACATGGGCCCGGGCCTGCGCCGCGCGGTGGATGTGTTCGCCGCGCTGGTGGTGGCCGTGCTCGGCACCGTGATTGCCTGGTGGGCCGCGGTGCTGCTGCTGGACGGCCTGGACATCAAGGCGGCCGGCGCCAACCTGCCGCAGAGCATCAACTACCTGCCGCTGTGCATTGGCGGCGCACTGATGGCGATCTTCGCCGTGAACCAGATGGTGCAGGCTGTGCTGCCCGTCGACGCCGACACCGTTGCCGAGGGAGACCGCTGAGCCATGGGTATCACGATCCTGTTTACCGTTTTCGCGGTGCTGCTGCTGCTGGGCGTGCCGGTGGCCTATGCGCTGGCCGCCGCCGCCCTGGCCACGCTGTGGTACCTGGACCTGCCCACCCTGGTGCTGGTCCAGCAGATCTCCGCCGGCACCGGCTCGGCCTCGCTGATCGCCATTCCCTTGTTCATCTTCGCCGGTGAAATCATGATGCGCGGCGGCATCTCCGAACGCCTGATCTCGCTGGCGTCCTCGCTGGTGGGGCGCATGCGCGGTGGCCTGGGCCAGGTGTCGATCCTGTCCTCGCTGTTCTTCGGTGGCGTGTCCGGTTCGGCCATCGCCGATGTCTCGGCGGTGGGCGGCACGATGATTCCGCAGATGGTCAAGCGCGGCTACGACCGCGACTTCGCGGTCAACGTCAGCATCACCGCTGCACTGGTCGCGCTGCTGGTGCCGCCGTCGCACAACCTGATCCTGTTCTCGGCCGCGGCCGGTGGCGGGCTGTCGATCGCCGACCTGTTCGCGGCCGGTATCGTGCCGGCGCTGCTGATGACCGTCGTCCTGATGATCACCGGTTATCTGGTGGCACGCCGCCGCGGTTACGGCGTGGAGATCTTCCCGGGCTGGCGCGCGGTGCTGCTGCGGCTGGTCTCGGCGCTGCCGGGCCTGGGCCTGGTGGCGCTGATCTTCATCGGTATCCGCGCGGGCATCTTCACCGCGGTGGAAAGCGCGGCCATCGCCGTGGTCTACGCCCTGCTGGTCACCACCGTGCTGTACCGCCAGCTCAACTGGCGCGAGTTCATGGGCACGGTGACCCATGCGGCGCGCAGCACCGGTGTGATTCTGTTCGTGATCGCCACCGCCGCGGTGTTCGGCTGGCTGCTGGCCTACCTGGAAGTGCCCGCGGCCGCGGTGAATTTCCTGCAGTCCTTCGCGCACAGCCAGTTCATGGTGCTGCTGATGATCGTGCTGATGCTGTTGCTGCTGGGCACCTTCATGGACCTGGCACCGATGATCCTGATCTGCACGCCGATCTTCCTGCCGGTGGCCAAGGCCTACGGCATCGACCCGATCCACTTCGGCCTGGTGTTGGTACTGACCGGTGGCCTGGGCCTGGTGACGCCGCCGGTGGGCTCGGTGCTGTTCATCGGTACCGCGATCGGCAAGATCAGCGTGGGCGAGAGCATGCGCTCGATCTGGCCGTTCTGGTTCGCCGCGCTGGGCGTGCTGTTGATCGTGACCTTCTTCCCGGAAATGTCGCTGTGGCTGCCCGCCCTGCTGCGCGCGTAAACGTGCGGCGGCTGGCTGCCCTGCTATGGATCGCCCTGCCCTGCGCCGTCATGGCGCAGGGCCAGGACATCCCCCTGCGGGGCTTCCAGGACGGCATCAACCATTGGCAGAGTGGGCACGGCACGGACTACCCGCGCTGGTCCCCCGGTCAGTACCGGCAGATCGCCGACAACCTAGTCGCCCTGCAACGCCATGGCGGCGGTTGGGCGGTCAACCAGGATCCGCAGCGGGTCCTCGACGATGCCGCCAAGACACAGGCGCTGGCCGACCAGGCTACGCCCGGGGGCAGCTTCGACAACCGCAACATCTACACCCAGGTCAGCTACCTGGCCGAGGCCTTCGCGCGCAGCGGCGATGCCCGCTACCGCGACGCAGCCGTGCGTGGCCTGGACTTCATCCTCGCCGAGCAGATTCCCACCTGTGGTGGCTGGCCGCATTCGGTGCCGTCCCGCACTGCGTACCACGGCCACATCACCTTCGCCGACGACGTCACCAGTGGCGTGCTGACCACGCTGCGGCGCGTGCTGCGCGAGCCGGTGTTCGGTTTCATCACTGCCGAACAGCGTGCCCGCGTGGACGCCGCCGTGACCGCCGGGGATGCCTGCCTGCTGCGCCTGCAGGTGCGCCAGGACGGCGTGGCGACGATCTGGGCCGGGCAGTACGACCGCACCACCCTGCTGCCCGCGCAGGGCCGGAAGTTCGAGCTGCCCGCATTGGTCACCGACGAGAGTGTCGGCGTGGTCCGTTACCTGATGGCGATCCCGGACCCGTCGCCGGCGGTGGTCACCGCCATCAACGACGCCATGGCGTGGTTCCAGGCGCACGCGGTGACCGGGTGGCGGCTGGAGACGTTCGAGACGACCCCGGCGCAGTTCCAGTTCCATCGCACCACCGTCGACCGCCGCCTGGTTGCCGACGCCGGCGCGCCGCTGCTGTGGGGGCGCTTCCACGACCTGCAGGACAGCTCGGTGCTGCTGGCCAACCGCGAGGGCGAACGGGTGGCCCGTTTCGAAGAGATTCCGCGCGAGCGCCGCACCGGCTACCACTGGTACGGCACCTGGCCGCAGGCCCTGATCACCACCGACTACCCGCGCTGGCAACAGCGCACCGCCGGGACCGGCGCGCGCTGAGCGCGGCCGGCCCACGCTACGTTCAAGGAGACACACGATGCGTTTGAGGACGACCCTGGCCAGCTTCGCCACCGCCTGCCTGCTGCTGGCGGGCGCCGGCCACGCCGCCGAGCCCGCCACCGCCTGGAAGCGCGGGATCGAGAACCAGCGCCAGGCCGACCTGGGCAACGGCACCTTCCTCAACCCCGTGTTCGCCGGTGACCGGCCGGATCCCTCGGTGCTCAAGGATGGGCAGGACTACTACCTCACCCTGTCCTCGTTCGATGCCTACCCCGGCCTGCCGATCTGGCACTCGCGCGACCTGGTCAACTGGCAGCCGCTGGGCCATGCCATCACCAAGAACGTGGGGGCGATCTGGGCGCCGGACATCGTCAAGCACGGCAGCCGCTACTACATCTATTTCCCGGCCCGCACCGGCGAGACCCGCAGCAACTTCGTGGTCTGGGCCGACAGCATCAAAGGCCCGTGGAGCGAGCCGATCGACATCGGGCTGGGGGCCTACATCGACCCGGGCCACGCGGTGGGCGAAGACGGCAAGCGCTACCTGTTCCTCAGCGGCGGCGACTACGTGCAGCTGGCCGACGACGGGCTGAGCGTGGTCGGCACGCCCAAGCACGTGTACGACGGTTGGAAGTACCCGGAAAGCTGGGACGTGGAGGCCTACGCGCAGGAAGGCCCGAAGATCAATTTCCGCGATGGCTGGTACTACATGACCACCGCCGTGGGCGGTACCGCCGGCCCGCCGACCGGGCACATGGTGATCACCGCGCGCTCGCGCTCGATCCACGGCCCGTGGGTGAACGCCCCCAACAACCCGATCATGCGCACCCGGTCGGCCGCCGAGCCGTGGTGGTCGCGCGGCCACGCCACGGTGATCGAAGGCACCGACGGGCGCTGGTGGATGATGTACCACGGCTACGAGAACGGGTATTGGACGCTGGGCCGCCAGGCCCTGCTGGAGCCGATCGAATGGACCGCCGACGGCTGGTTCGTGGCCAAGGGCGGCGACCTCGGACAGCCGCTGGCCAAGCCCTCGGGCAGCTCGGTGGGCCCGCACGGCATGGCGCTGTCCGACGATTTCCGCGGCACGCGCCTTGGCCCGCAGTGGTCGTTCTTCAACCCGGCCCAGGACGAGTACGCCCGGCTGGACTTCACCGGCAAGGGCCTGGTGCTGCAGGGCAAGGGTGAAACGCCCCGCGACAGCTCGCCGCTGACCGCCATCGCCGGTGACACGGCCTACCAGTTCGAGGTCGAGATGCACGTCGCCCCGGGCGCGGTGGGCGGTGCCCTGCTCTACTACAGCGACCGCCTGTACGTGGGCGTGGGCAGCAACGGCGAGAAGTTCATCATGCACCGCTACGGCGAGGAGCGCCCCACCCGGCTGGCCCCCAGCACCACCGGGGGCACGCTGTGGCTGCGGGTGACCAACAACCGTCACATCGTCACCATTCACTCCAGCACCGACGGCAAAACCTGGCAGAAGTACCCGGTTCAGATGGAAGTCTCCGGCTACCATCACAATGTGGCGGGCAAGTTCCTGGCCCTGAAGCCGGCCCTGTACGCTGCCGGCCAGGGCAAGGTGGAGTTCCGCAATTTCCGCTACCGCGCCCTCGATTGAGCTGCCCGCTAGAATCCCCTGACTCATCCCCGGTTTGAACGACATGTCATTGCGCAGCAAAACCGATCCGTCGCCGCACGGATTGACCAAAGGCAAGGCCGCCACGATCAACGACATCGCGCGCCTGTCCGGGGTGTCCAAGAAGACCGTCTCGCGCATCATCAACAACTCGCCGCTGGTGCGTAAAGACACCCGCGACAAGGTGGAAGCGTTGATGCGCGAGGTGGGCTACACGCCCGACCCGCTGGCGCGTGGGCTGGCCTTCCGGCGCTCGTTCCTGATCGGCATGGTCTACGACAACCCCACCGCGCAGTACATCGTGGACATGCAGTACGGCGCGCTGGACGCGCTGCGCGGCTCCAGTTTCGAACTGGTGGTGCACCCCTGCGACTCGCGCAGCCCCGGCTACATCGATGGCGTGCGCCGCTTCGTGCAGCAGCAGAAGCTGCACGGCGTGATCCTGGTACCGCGTGCGTCGGAAGACCAGGCGCTGGTGGACATGCTCGATGAGATCGGCGTCCGCTTCACCCGCATCGCCTCGCTGCCCCTGGACGACACCTCGCAGATGGTGGTCACCCACGACCGCGACGGCGCCGCCGAAGCGGCCGACTACCTGCTCTCGCTGGGCCACCGCGACATCGCCCTGGTGACCGGCCCGAGCGCCTACCGTTCGGCGCACGAGCGCACCGCCGGCTTCATCGATGCGCTGGCCAAGCGCGGCATCGAGCTGCCCCCGGCGCGCATCGTCGAGGCCGGCTATACCTTCGAATCGGGCGTGGCCGCCGCCGAAAAGCTGCTGCTGGGCAAGCAGCGCCCCACCGCCATCTTCACCGGCAACGATGAAATGGCCGCCGGCATCTACAAGGTCGCCCTGCGCGCGGGCATCAACATTCCGCGCCAGCTGTCGATCATCGGCTACGACGACAGCCCGCTGGCCTCGCGCCTGTGGCCGTCGCTGACCTCGGTGCGCCGCCACACCCGCGACACCGGGCGCACCGCCGCGGCCATGCTGATCCAGCCCGACGGCCAGGCCGCGCTGCAGATCGCCAGCGTGCGCCCGCACCTGATCGTGCGCGACTCCTGCCAACCGCCCGAGGATTGACGCGCGCCGCGATGGCAACGACGCGCGTTCAGGATCAACGCGTCGCCACGCGCCCGTGCAATCGGTTGCCGATCGCACGGCTTTTCTGACATGGACACCACGCCGGGCCCGCCCTGGCCTATCGTGCGCTGCAAAATGACACCGGTTTACCAACTCGCTACACTTTGACCAAATCGCGCCGGGGCCGACCTGCTGCCCCACCCCTGCTCTGGAGACGCCATGTACTGCAAGACCCACTACGCCACCCATCCCGACGCCATCAAGGGCGCCAGCAATGACGACCTGCGCGAGCTGTACCTGCTCGACGGCCTGTTCAACGCCGATGCGGTGACGCTGAAGTACACCCACTACGAGCGCTTCGTGCTCGGCGGTGCGGCCCCGGTCAACGGCCCGCTGTCGCTGCCCAGGCAGACCGAGCCGGCCTCGGCCGCCGGCCATCCGTTCCTGGAGCGTCGCGAGCTGGGCATCATCAACGTCGGCGCCGGCAGCGGCACCGTCACCGTGGACGGCACCGTGTTCCAGCTCGGCCCGAAGGACGGCCTGTACGTGGCCATGGGCAGCGTGGACGTGGTGTTCGCCTCCGATGATGCCGCCACCCCGGCGCAGTTCTACCTGGCGTCCACGCCGGCGCATGCGCGCTTTGAAACCAAGCAGCTGTCGATCAAGGACGCCGTGGCGCTGGATCGCGGCGCGCTGGAAACCAGCAACGAACGCACCATCTACCAGTACATCGTGCCGGCTACCTGCCAGTCCTCGCAGCTGCTGCTGGGCCTGACCGTGCTCAAGCCGGGCAGCGTCTGGAACACCATGCCGCCGCACCTGCACGACCGCCGCAGCGAAGTCTATTTCTACTTCGACCTGGGCCAGAACGACCGCGTGTACCACTTCATGGGCGAGCCCGAGGCGCAGCGCCACATCGTCATCCAGAACAACGAAGCGGTGGTGTCCCCGCCGTGGTCGATCCACATGGGCGCCGGCACCAGCAACTACGCCTTCATCTGGGCGATGGGCGGCGAAAACCTGGATTACACCGACATGCACGTGCTGGACATCTGCCAGCTCAAGTGACCCCCGCACGCCGCCCGCACCGCGCGGGCGGCGTCTGTGCCGCATTGGAAAAGGACCGCATACGCAATGGCTAATCCGTTCAGTCTGGAAGGCAAGGTCGCCCTGGTCACCGGTGGCAACACCGGCCTGGGGCAGGGCATCGCCGTGGCACTGGCGCAGGCCGGTGCCGACGTCGCCGTGGCCGGCATCCAGCCGCCCACCGAGACCATCGCCGCCATCACTTCGCTGGGCCGTCGCTGCCTGGCCATCGAAGCCAACCTGATCAGCATCGAGCCGGTCGAGCGGGTCATCCGCGAAACCATCGCAGGCCTCGGCGGCCTGGATATCCTGGTCAACAACGCCGGCCTGATCCGCCGCGCCGACGCGGTGGACTTCAGCGAGCAGGACTGGGACGACGTGATGAACGTCAACATCAAGTCCGCGTTCTTCATCTCGCAGGCGGCCGGCCGGCATTTCATCGCCCAGGGCCGCGGCAAGATCATCAACATCGCATCGATGCTGTCCTTCCAGGGCGGTATCCGCGTGCCGTCGTACACGGCCAGCAAGAGCGGCATCGCCGGCATCACCCGTCTGCTCGCCAACGAATGGGCCAGCAAGGGCATCAACGTCAACGCGATCGCCCCGGGCTACATGGCCACCGACAACACCGCCGCGCTGCGTGCTGACGAGGACCGCAACAAGTCCATCCTCGACCGCATTCCGGCCGCACGCTGGGGCACCCCGGAAGACCTCGGCGGCACGGCCGTGTTCCTGGCCTCCAGCGCATCGGACTACGTCAACGGCGCGGTGCTGCCGGTCGACGGTGGTTGGCTAGCTCGGTAAGCGACACCACCGAACGATGCGCCCACGCGGGCAGACGATGGGCGCCCTTGGGCGCCCATCTGTCATTCAGGCACCCCATCTGCCCGGTAGTGCCGGCCGCTGGCCGGCAGCTCTCAGGCACCCCATCTGCCCGGTAGTGCCGGCCGCTGGCCGGCAGCTCTCAGGCACCCCATCTGCCCGGTAGTCCCGGCCGCTGGCCGGCAGCTCTCCACCCAGGAGCATGACCATGCTGCGTTTGCTGTTGTCCCTGTCGCTGCTGCTCGCCGCCCCCAGCGCGCTGTGCGCGCCACACCGCATCTTCATTGCCGGGGATTCCACCGCCGCCGCATACGGCCCGGAGCGCGCGCCACAGGCCGGCTGGGGCCAGGCATTGCAGACCTACCTCGATCCCACCGTGTGGGAGGTCCGCAACCACGCCAAGGGCGGCCGCAGCACGCGCAGCTTCATCGACGAGAAACGCCTGGACGCCATCGCCGCCCAGCTCCAGCGCGGCGATGTGCTGCTGATCCAGTTCGGCCACAACGACGCCAAGTTCGAAGATCCCACGCGCTACACCGAGCCCGGCAGTGCGTATCCGCAGTACCTCATGCGCTACGTGCAGCTGGCTCGCGACAAAGGCGCCACGCCGGTGCTGATCAGCCCGGTGGCGCGACTGTTGTACGACTTCGGCTCACTGCTGGACACCCACGCGCTGTACACCCAGGCAATGAAGCAGCTGGCCACCCGCGAGCAGGTGGCGCTGATCGACCTCAACGACAGCTCCACGCGCTGGATCCGCGCGTTGGGCGAGCAGGGCGCGCGGCCGTACTTCCTGTTCGTGCCCGAACAGAACAAGGCCGATGGCACGCACTTCAGCACCGCCGGTGCAAACGCCGTGGCGTGCCTGGTCGTGCGCGACTGGGTTGCGCTGCAGCCCACGCTGAAACCCGCGTTGAAACGCGATATCGATTGCGACGTGCGCAGTGCAGGGCAGGGCGCGGATGCATCCAAGCCCTCGCGCGTGGTGCACGAGCGCGACATCGCGATCACCCAGCCCGGCCCGCATGGCGGCGCCGGCCCCACCACCGCCTACCCGTTCTTCGCCAACGACACCGACCTGCCGTTCGTGCTGCGCAAGCGCGTGCTGCACAAAGGCGCCGGCATCGGCCTGCACCCGCAGCACAAGGACGAGATCTACTACATCGTCAGCGGGCGTGGCAGCTATGTGCTGGACGGCAAACAACACGACGTGGCGGCAGGCGACGCGCTTCTCACCCGCACCGGCAGTCTGCACGCGCTGCAGCAGGTGGGCGACGATGACCTGGTGGTGCTGCTGGCCTATCCCCGGTAGGTACCGACCGGGGGTCGGCACCGGGCGTACTCACGGCTGCGGGCCGGCATCCGGTTCCGGCCCGAAATGCAGCACGCCGAGCCTGGCCAGGTCCTCGGGGCGTGCGTAGTACGCCTCTTCAAACTGCTCCAGCGCGTCCTGCTCCGCAGGCGTCATCGCCTCGTACAGATCGCTCAACTCGGTCACCGCCGGATCATCCTCAAAACGATCCAGCAGCCCGCGCATGCCGGCCAGCGCCGCATGGGTCTGGTCCGCACCCATGGCACGCAGCCCCTGCAGGGCCAGCTGGCAGGTGGGGTCGCCCCAGTTGCACAGGAACTGCATGAAGCCGCCGTTGTTGATGTCCGCTTCCATCCGCCACAACGCCACCAGCAGCTGGTCCTGCGCTGACAGCGCGTCCAGCGCCCAGTCCAGTGCATGCAACCGCTGCATGGCATGGTCGTAGCGCGCATCCCACAGCAGGTCCAGCACGTAGACCATGCCGGTGGCCGACGCCGGCGACAGCGCCGGCCAGTTCGCGCCGAGGCCGTCGTCGGTCAACACCCACTGCGCACGCTGCTTCGCCGACGCCTTCTCCAGCCGCGGGTTGCGCGTGAGGAACTCAGCCACCTGCGTGCCGTTGGCCAGCTGTAGGTGTACGTGGGTGGCATCGAAGTGGATGGATTGGATGCGGAACGCAGACAGAGGCATGGCGTTGGGCAGCGGCACGGGCAGGGCCAAGACCTTAACAGAGCTCAATCCATCCCCAGGTAGAGCCGACCGTTGGTCGGCTGCTCCCCATCCATGCCGCCCGCGGCACTGTCGCGCGAACGGCAGCCGACCAACGGTCGGCTCTACCGATCAGACGTCGCCGCCGTCTTCCCAGCCTTCGCCGGTGCCCTTCTGGAACACCGTGTCGCCGTCCTGCACGTCACCGGCGGGCAAATGGTCCTTGGCCTCCAGCGCGGCATAGATCGGGGTGAAGTCCGGTGCGGTCGCCTCCATCAACTGCTCGAAGCTGTCGATGACGAAGTAGGTTTTCTGGAAGGTGTCGATGCGGTAGCGGGTACGCATGATCCGCTCCAGGTCGAAGCCGATGCGGTTGGGCGCAGCCGATTCCAGCGAGTACAGCGATTCGCCCTTGGACGACACAATGCCGGCGCCGTAGATGCGCAGGCCTTCGTCGGTGTTGATCAGCCCGAACTCCACCGTGTACCAGTACAGGCGGGTGAGGTGCTGCAGCGCCTCGGGGCCGATCGCATGCGCCTTGACGCCGCCGCGGCCGTAAGCGGCCATGTAATCGGCGAACACCGGGTTCATCAGCAGCGGCACATGCCCGAACAGGTCATGGAACATGTCCGGTTCGGCGATGTAGTCGATCTGGTCGGGGCGGCGGATCCACCAGGTCACCGGGAAGCGGCGGTTGGCCAGGTGGTCGAAGAAATCCAGTTCCGGCAGCAGCCCTTCCACCCCCACCAGCGTCCAGCCGGTGGCGGCGCCCAGCACCTCGTTGAGCTGGTCGAAGCGCGGAATCATGTGCGCGCTCATGCCCATCTCGTCCTGCGCGTGCAGGAACTCCTTGCTGGCGCGGCCTTCCAGCAGCGCACGCTGGCGCTGGTACAGCGTGCTCCAGGTGGCGTGGTCGTCGGCGGTGTAGGTGTCCCAGGGCTGTTCCACGATCGCGGTGGTGTACACCGGCACGTAACCCTTGTCGGTCTGCTGGTGTTCGACGCGGCGCGGGGCGGTGGCGGTTTCCATCGTGGTGGTCTCCTGAGAAGTCATCTGACGATGCTAGGGCAGGGGGCGCGCAAGAGGTTTGCAAAGTTGCGCGGATATGCCCAACTGGCGCAATATCATTGCGTCCACCTCATGTTGCGGAGCAGCAATGGCCGGAGAACCCCAGTTCGACCGCACGGATCTGCGCCTGTTGGCTGAAATCCAGCAGCACGGCCGTGCCACCAACGCCGAACTGGCCGCCCGGGTGAACCTGTCCCCGTCGGCCTGCCTGCGCCGCGTGCAGCGCCTGGAGAACGAGGGCGTGATTGCCGGTTACGGCGCGCGGCTGGAACCCCGGCGCATCGGCCTGGGCCTGCAGGCGTTCGTCCGCGTGCAGCTGGAAAAGCACGACCAGCACGCCATCGGCGTGTTCGCCGACAGCGTGGTGGAGTGGGACGAAGTAGTCGCCTGCCACGCCCTCACCGGCGACATGGACTATCTACTGCACATCTACGTGCGCGACCTGGAGCACTTCTCCAGTTTCCTGCTGGACAAACTGCTCAACGCCGCCGGCGTGGCCGACGTCAATTCCAGCTTCGTGCTGCGCACGGTGAAGGATTTCCGCGCGCTGCCGTTGTCGCAGCTGGAATAACGCGGATCGCAAAGGCGATCACGTGGTGGAACCGATCGCTGATCAGTTGCGCGACCACCCCAACACGGTAGAGCCGACCATTGGTCGGCTACGCGACCACCCCAACACGGTAGAGTCGACCGTTGGTCGACTGAGCACTGCGTCGCAATGCTCAACATTGAAATGCGTTTAATCCTGCTCCGATAAAAAGGCGTCCTGCCGTTGCGTGCGCTGTATTCGCGGCCTTGCCCTTTCTCCTGCTGACGCAATTGCCTCTGTAACCCCCAGCGCCGCGCGACGCACCATGCGCGCGTGCGTTAGGGAGATGACGGATGGTCAAGGGTGCCGGAGCGCCACGCCACGGGGCAGTGGGAAACGGATCACAACATGGAATAGGAGCCTCGCGTCCTGTATTCAGGAGCCATGAGTAACAGGAGCGCGCTTTCATCAAGGCGTTAGGGTCGGTTAGGGTGAGAAGCGTATGACGGTTGGACGAGGATGAACGCGATTACTGACTCAATTCTGATTTTGCGGGGTCGACTCAGCTCCGTTGAAGTCGAAGATACGACTGCCTCCATCTTCTTCACTGGTTCCGATCAGATCGGCATGGCTGCAACCGGCGTGCTTGCCGCTGCCTCTGGCCTTAGCGGTATAGCAGCCGGAATGGCCTTCATGTCGACCGATGAATCGCACGAGCCAATTGTCGAAGCTAGAGTTGTTGTGAACGACCAGCCAGTAAGGGCTCTTCTTTGGTCATTTCCCTTCAAGGAAGGGGACGATGTCGAAATCGTGGGTGAGAGCCTGGGCGGGGAATTTGTTGCGTACGCTGTTCTCTCGCCGAGCAAGCGCCTGATATCCCTTTATCCTCATGTGTCTTCTGGATCGAGTGCCCATCTAGCTTCGGTTTTGAAGATTAGTGCAATTGTTTCTACCCTATTTCCAGCAGTAGCCTTCTTAGTGTTCGTCGCGCTTGGGACATTTATGTCGCTAGGTGAGGATTGGTGGCCCTTCGTGGCAGTTATGGCTGCAGGAAGCGCGGCGGTCGGCGTGATCTTATTTATCATCGGAATACGGATTGGCAATCGCTTCCAGCCTTTCGTGAAAATGGCCGACAGAATATTCTCTGCCTTGGGCTGGTCTGATGCCAAGCGGATAAGTCTGAGGCGCATCTCGCGTGAGAGGAGATTGCCGGGAGATCCCGCTGAATTGGGGGATCGATATTTCAGATACTAGTGGCTGCGATGCCAGCGATCCCGAGCGATGGCCGCCCGCAGCGGACCGTGGCTCCGCAGCTGGGTTCTTAACGTAGGAGGCTTGGTGCTCAAGAGTTGTCGAAGGCCATGCATTTCTCGAAGCAAAGCTGATCGCTAATGGATATGGCCCTACATTGTTGCGCAGGATCATTCCCCCGAACTGATCTATCTGGCGCGCCGGTACCAAGGCTCACCACTGCGGACAACCACCGCCCAGCGATCACTGCAAAGCTAAGAGCTTCGGCGCCCGGGGTTGACAAAAATGCGCGGGCATCTATCAAGTGCCAGGTTCGGTTGAGGTAAGGGCCAGATGAGAGTTTGATGCGTATGAACGCGAAATCTGATTCAATTGAAGTAGTGAGGGGGCGGCTCAGTTCCGTGCAAACGGAAGCCACAACTGCTTCGATGTTCTTTACGGGGGGCGAACAAATTGGAATGGCCGCAACTGGCGTCCTTGCCGCTGCGTCCGGCCTAAGCGGTATAGCCGCTGGAATGGCCTTCATGTCGACGGATGAATCGCACGAGCCAGTCGTTGAAGCTAAAATTGTCGTAAATGGCCAGGCAATGAAAGCTCTTCTTTGGTCATTTCCCTTCAGTGAGGGAGACGATGTTGAAGTAGTGGGTGAGTACCTAGGGGGTGAATTTGTAGCGTACGCCGTGCTCTCGCCGAGCCAGCGCCTGATAGCCCTTTATCCGCATGTCTCTGCAGGATCAAAGGCACATCTACGATCAGTGCTTAGAATTGCTGCCTTGGCTTCTTCAGGAATAACCATGGGCGTCTTCTTATTGCTGGTCGCAATGACTGCATTCATGGCACATGGTGCCGACTGGCTCGGCTTCATTGGAATGCTTGCTGCTTCAGGCTTGGCATTCGGGATCATCCTGTTCATCATCGGTCTGCGGATTGGGAATCGATTCCGACCATTTGTAAGAATGGCCGACAGAATATTTTCCGCTCTGGGTTGGTCCAATGCCGAGCAGATAGACCTGAGGCGCAGCTCGCGAGAGAAAAGACTGCCGGAGGACTCCGTTGAGCTGGGCGACCGATTCTTCAGATACTGAACATCGCGATGTTAGTAACCCGGAGTGGCCCGTCGTTCCCAGTTCAATAGCGATCAATTATGCGACGGGACGGGATGCCGGCAACATGAATCATGAAGTCTGAGTCCATGGCGGCCAATGCTTTCAGTACCCTCCGCGTCATTCGCGGAACGGTGAGTAACTTGCAAACAAAGAACATCGTAGTGAGTACGCTGCTGCGTCAACGTGACCGAGAGGGAGTTGCTGCAACGGGTGCGCTCCTCGCCGCGATGGGTCTCAGTGGTCCGGCAGCGGCCATGGCGATGAATGAAGTTGAGGACATGGACGAACCTGCAACTCTGGCTTCTTTCGAACTCAGCGAGTACACCGTGGAGGCGTTGCTCTGGAACTGGCCGTTCAACGAGGGCGATCAGCTTGCAGTTGTTGGACGAGACATGGGTGATGGTCGTTTCATCGCACTGGCTGTGCTCCATGAGGTTGATCGAACTATCGTTCTGTACCCGCATCTTAGCGCTGGCCGTGCTGCGCATTGGAGGAAGGTGGCGCGGCTGTCGCTCCTTGTAGGAGTACCCGCCACGCTTCTGGGCGGTGTTGCTGCACTGCTCGGATTCCTTGCTCTCGATGAGAGCCTCTCAGGGCTTTGCAAGGTCTTTCCCTGGGCGGCGTTGGCTAGCATTTCCATGTTCTGTTGGGTTGGCTACAGGCTCGGCCGAAGGCTGGTTCCTTTCACGAGAATGGCAGAAAGCGTCTTCAGGGCGCTGGAGTGGGCGGATGTGAAGAATATCGATCTTAGGGCGCTAGAGAAGGGAGCGAAGAGGTTCGAGGATCCTCCCGCACTCGGCGACAGCTATTTCAGGTATTAGACGAACTGTCGGGGGCGGAAGGTGCCCCAGGCTCGACTGGTGCGACCGCGAACGACCTGCTCGCTCAAGCTGCTTCATCTTTACGCAGGTCGTCGGCCTTACCCCCACGACCGAGCTTGAGACAGGTGTTGCTTGGGCGTAGTTAAAGATGGTCGCCCGAAGCTGGCGGATTTGTTTCTTTTGACAGAGCTCATGAGAGCAAAATTCAAATGGGCTTGAAATAATAATGTATCTGCTTGAGATGTTGAGTTGGAGATCAAAGCTATCCTGCAGCGAGAATACGCAGCGTAGGATGGAATCAGTGACTGCTGATGATCATCTGAGAACTGATTTTTCCGTGGGCGCAATTGCGGATCCTGGTGCGGCACTTTTCTCGTACGATGAGCGATACATCGATGTGCAAGGTGCTTGGCAGGAAGACAGACGTGGAATCATCACGTTCGCGTTCATAGGCGCCATGTACCTACTGCAGTACATGGCACTGTTCGGGAATGTAGTTCCTGGAATCAAGGACATGATGTCCGGCTTCGATCCATTGGGGAGGCCGCTGACGGCAGAGGGCTATATATTCATTCCCCTGTTCATTCTGATGTGGGTTGTTGCGAACGTGGTGTTCTTTCGATTTGCGTGGCGATGGCTTCGCCTTGAGATATTTGTTCAAAGAAGGATTGTTGTCCGCTTTAACAGGATCACCAAGCAAGTGCATCTAAACAGGCCGGCCTACGCTGGAGGAGTTGTCACCTTTCCTTGGGAGGCCACGATCGCTGATATGGTGGGGGGCGACGGACGCTCAAGGAACCAAGGGGGCACGTTGCTTCTTGCATGGCCCTCCCACTACAGCGGCGCGGGGTTTGACGATCTTTGCATCGTTGGTGGTGCAGTTGAAAATCGACAGCAAGCAGAGGCACTGTGGGAGTACATCCGGCGCTACATGGAGGAGGGGCCGGACGCTGCACCTCCTCCAGCGCGCCTGAGAGCTCTATTCCCTTGGCCGTGGGATTCGGTCCGCTCCACATTGAGTTTCCTTGTCCCGTCATGGCGCACTGGCGACAAAGGGCTTTTGCTCACGTTCGCGCTGATCTTGTCGCCCCTGCTGCTGCTCCACAGCATCTGCCATTGGCTCTCGCTGCTTCTGTGCTGGCCTACCCGATGGTCCGGGATCATCAAGAACGCAGGCTTGCCTGGAGCTGCTGTTCCCCGATTGACGGTTGCAGAAGATTTCGGCGTGGAAGTTGCCAGGAAACTAAGGGCATCAGCCATCAAGGTTGTCGATGAGCCGGATGACCATGCCGGGCTGCGTCGTGCAAAAAGCTCTATTGACGTTGATTTCAAGTGACGGGCCAAAATGTATCTTCTTGAAATGCTGTACTGGAAATCGAAGACGTCTAAAGACGTCGCCTCGTCGCTTCGTACGGCGGAGCGGGAGGGCGCGGGTTACCCCAACATCAGGCAAAGAGCTGAAGTGCCGCCAGATGACGGATTCGCACTTTTTAGTGTTGGCGAGAATTTCATTGACGTTCAGGGTGCTTGGCAGGAGGATCGGCGAGGCGTAGTTGCATTCCTATTCATTGGATTAATGTATTTTCTTCAATACCAGATATTTTTCAATCTAGTTCTCCCGGGCATCGGGAGCGTCTCTTCGGGCATAGGCCCTATGGGATATCCCCTCACTACTGAGGGATATATATTCGCTCCCCTTTCTATCCTTGTTTGGCTTGCGGCCAACATTGTTCTTTTTCGATTCGGCTGGCGCTGGATTCGCTTGGAGATCTTCACTCAGCGACGGCTTGTGATTCGCTTTAACAGACTCACCCGGCAGGTGCACATAAATCGTCCCTCCTATGCCGGCGGAATCGTGACATTTCCCTGGGAGTCTACCGTTGCGGATATAAGCGGCGGTGACAAGGGCTCGCGTCTTGGCGATGGCGTGCTCGCACTAGTTTGGCCGGCGCGTTACAGCGGTGCAGGTTTCGACGATTTTAGTCTGGTCGGCGGTACTCTGTCAGACCGCGATAGGGCTGAAGCACTATGGGAGTACATCCGGCGTTACATGGAGGAGGGCATCAATGCCGTTCCTAGTCCGACCAGGCTTCGTTCGATGTTTCCTTGGCCATGGGATTCTGTTCGATCAACTTTGAGTTTTATGAAGCCTTCTTGGCACAACGGTGACAAGGGGATGGTGCTCACATTCGCGCTTCTGCTCTCGCCCTTGCTGCTACTCCACAGCATCTGCCATTGGCTCTCGCTGCTTATGTGCTGGCCTACATGGTGGCCCAGGATCATTCGTCGCGCCGGACTGCCCGGTGCGCCCGTGCCGAAGCTGACTACTGCAGATGACTACGGCCCGGAGATGGCCGCGAAGCTCAGAGCGTCGGCGCTCAAGGTCGTCGACAACAACAGTGCTTCATCAGGACCCTAGCTTCGCTTTGGGTGAGATGGCTAGAGCGCACCTTCTCACTGCAAATGAAGGACGGATCTACAGGGAAGGTATAACTCGACCATCAACGGCGGAAGGCCAGTTTTGTGAAAGAAATTGTTGCAAACGAGTCTGTTGAGTTGGTTGACTTCTCATCCCCTGTTCGTGGGCGGGAGGGGGTCATGTACCCATTGAAACACTGGCGTCCAGAGGAGGTGGATCTCGACTTTGTCATGGACATCGGTGAGGGAGAGCTTGTTGTTGCGCCTAACCTGACAATGCTCTCTGGAGCCAAGGGTGGCGCTCTCTGGATGATTGGTGTCATTTTACTGGTTGATGCTGTTTTTATGCGCATAATTATCAAGTTCATTGCGCTGCATAATGACTACGTAGCAGCCGCTATCCCTGGTGCGTTTATCTGCATAAGCATTCCATTTTGTATATGGATACTAAGTTCCATCAGATGCAAAAGTCGCATTGAGCCAGTGCTGTTCAATCGGGAAGACGGGACGGTAAAGCACTACGGTGCTGACCGTGTCACAACGTTGGATTGGGCAAATCTGAAGCCTTTCATACGCATCGTGCGGGCCGTTGGAACCGCAGGTGGTGCTCAGGTGCAACTGCTCATCCTCGCAGAGTTTGACAGCACCTCGCGCAGGGTTGGAAGGGAGGTTGTAGTGGGCCGAGGAGACGTTGTCAGTGCTGGTTCGCTGAGATACGGGTTCTTTGAGGCATACATGGGCAAAACTCTTGAAGCGCTACCCGCGTTCCGATTGGCGTCGCTTCATATGAGCTGGATGCAGCGCATCGCGTCAAGCATCTGGATGGTCCCCGCGTTGGGCGCCAGCTGGCTTGGGGAGAGGCCTTGGTCAGGCTGGATAGCGCTGGGCACTATCATCAACACCGTTATTGCGCTTCCTTTGCTGGCTGCTGAGCTTGTGGCCGCAAAGATCTCGCTTGGACCCTGCGGTGAAGCCGCGTTGGGGCCTTGGAAAAAGCGATTCGCAGCGCTTCCGGAGGAGTCCAAGCTGCGGACACTTGCGCGTCATCGCGGTGGCATGTTCGCACCGGCCAGACGCTGGCTGTTCGCTTCGATAGCGATCGGATGTGTGTTCTGGCTGGCCGTAGGTGCGTTCTGGGTGATGCTGATCACCTCTAAAACGTCCTAGAACCATTTGGAGCATGTTGAGGACCATGACGCATGCCGCGATTAAGACATCGGGTACGCGGCACCGGTTGCACTGTCCAAGCGTCGTTCAATGGCATCTCGGAACCGGCACTTTGCCGCCGGGTCCGACGGATTGAACGCGGCGAGCGGCAGTGCAGCGTAGGCAGGGGCCGGTGCAATTGCGTCGTTTGGGGGGAGAGCAGCCGGGCAGAGCCCGGCGCTACAGAACCTTGATCAGCACTTTTCCTTGCGCCCCATCAGGCGTCCCACGCGCGACGGTTCATCGCACTTGGGCTTCGGCGGCGGTGGCGCCATCGCGGCCGCACGCGCCCGCTGCAGTTGCTGCACCTTCGCGCGGATCTGCGGCATCGCCGCCATCGCGGCTTTCTCGCCTTCCAGGATCGCGTAGCCGCGCTGGCTGAAATCGGCTGCGCCGATCTCCAGCACCTTGGGGCGGATGATGATGTCCGCGCGGGCCAGTTCCTGCTCGCCCAGGCGCTGGCCCATGATCGAGATGGACTGGTTGACGATGCCCAGCATCCCGGTCGGCGACTTGCCGCTGGCCTTGCTGGAAATGTCCACGGCGATGACGAAGTCCGCGCCCAGCTGGCGCGCGGCATCCACCGGCACCGGGCTGACCACGCCGCCGTCGACGAAGCTGTTCTTGCCGATCTTCACCGGCTCGAATACGCCGGGGATGCTGCTGGACGCACGTACCGCCTGGCCCACGTTGCCGCGCACGAACACGGCGCGGTCGCCGGTGTCCAGGTTGGTGGCCACGGCCGCGAACGGCTTCTGCAGTTTTTCGGCGGGGCGGTTGCCCACCTGCGCGTTCACGTAGTCCTGCAGCTTCTGGCCCTGCACCAGGCCGCCGGAGAACAGGCGCACGTCGCGGATGCTGGCTTCGTCCAGGGCCACGGCCTTGGACTGCATCTGGAACGCGTCCATGCCGCTGGCGTACAACGCGCCGACCACGCTGCCGGCGCTGGTGCCGGACACCACCACCGGCTCGAAGCCGTTGGCTTCCAGCATCTTGATCACGCCGATATGCGCAAAGCCCTTGGCCGCGCCGCCGCCCAGGGCGATGCCGATCTTGACCGGCTTGGCCTGCACCACCGGGGTGGCCACCGGTGGCGGGGTCGGGCGCACGGGGTCACCGCCGCAGCCGGCGAGCAGGCCGAGAGCGGCAACAGACAGCGTCAGGCGAATACGGTGCAGTGATTTCATCGGCGTGGCAGAAAGTGAATGGGCATCGAGGGCGTCAGCATACCGGTACTGCCGACCGTTGGCCGGCAATGGCGGAGCGCCGGTTTATATCGGGTTGCCGGCCACCGGCCGGCCCCCTCAGAACCGGTTGTCGCCGTCCAGGATCCGGCCGATGCCGCCCAGCACCGAACCCTCGCCACGGCTCTGCCCGCCGGCCTGGGGCGCGGCCATCCACATGCGCCCGGCCAGGCGCGAGAACGGCAGCGACTGCAGCCACACCTTGCCCGGGCCGGTCAGCGTGGCCAGGAACACGCCTTCGCCGCCGAACACCATGCTCTTGATGCCGGCCACGCGGCGCACGTCCATGTCCACGCTGGCGTGGTAGGCCACGATGCAGCCGGTGTCCACGTCCAGCCGCTCGCCGGCGGCCAGTTCCCGCTCCACCACGCAGCCGCCGGCATGCACGAACACCCAGCCGTCGCCCTCCAGCTTCTGCATGATGAAGCCCTCGCCGCCGAACAGGCCGGTCATGATCTTGCGCTGGAACTGCACGCCGATCTGCACGCCGCGCGCGCCGGCCAGGAAGCTGTCCTTCTGGCAGATGAGGCGGCCGCCGTGCTGGTCCAGCTTCATCGGCAGCACCGTGCCGGGGTAGGGCGCGGCGAAGGCGACCTTGGCCTTGCCCTGGCCGGTGTGCGTGTACAGGGTGGCGAACAGGCTTTCACCGGTGAGCACGCGCTTGCCCGCGCTCATCAGCTTGTCCATGAAGCCGCCGCCCTGGCCGCTGTGCGAGCCGTCGCCGAACACGGTGTCCATCTGCACCGCGGCGTCCTTGAACATCAGGGCGCCCGCCTCGGCGATGGCGCTTTCGCCCGGGTCCAGCTCGATCTCCACGAACTGCATTTCATGGCCGACGATGCGGAACTCGATGTCGTCGGCGCGCTGGCTGCGGCCACCGGGGCCGGGCAGGGGCGGCGGCGCGCCCTGCGGGGCGACGCTGCCGGCCAGCAGCTCGGGCACCTCGCTGATCGCCATCCAGCCGCTCATGCCCTCGCACCAGACCAGCGCCCGCGGGTTGAGGTGGGCGTACTTGCGGGCGGCGGCATCGTCGAGGGGACCGGTGCGGTCGGCCTGGCCGGAGGTATGGAAGTACCACTGGGTCATGGCGGTGTGCCTGGCAGACGGAGGAGGGAGCCAGTCTAGGGCGGTCGACGGAAGGCTGAGTGGGCCGGAAGTCGTGATCGGCGTCGAAAACCGCAACCCGTCTTCACATCCGGGTGGCCGGATCTTGGTAATGAATGACCGGAATTTGCGACGCTGTTGCTGTACTGCAACAATTGTCTGGTAGCGCCGGTCCACCACCCCTCCCAACACAGCCTAAAACGCCATGTTCCCGAACCGCACTGCCCACGGCCGGTTTCCGTCCGTGCACCCGCTCGTCATCGCCCTTGCCGCCCTGCTGCCATTGACGGCCGCAGCCCAGGACGCCCCCGCCACCAAGGATCCGGTCGCCCTCGACACCCTGCAGGTGACGGCCCAGCGCCGTGTGGAAAACGCCAAGGACGTCCCGGTGTCGATCTCGGCCATCCAGGGCGAGAAGCTCGACGTGCTCGGTTCGGCCGGCGACGACATCCGCTTCCTGTCCGCGCGCGTGCCCAGCCTGAACATCGAATCGTCCTACGGGCGTGCCTTCCCGCGCTTCTACATCCGCGGCCTGGGCAATACCGACTTCGATCTCAATGCCTCCCAGCCGGTCTCGCTGGTGTATGACGACGTGGTGCAGGAAAGCCCGCTGCTGAAGGGTTTCCCGCTGTTCGACCTGGCCGGTGTGGAAGTGCTGCGCGGCCCGCAGGGCACGCTGTTCGGGCGCAACACCCCGGCCGGCGTGGTCAAGTTCGATTCGGCGCGCCCGTCGCAGGACGCCGACGGTTACGTCAAGGTGGCCTACGGCAGCTACAACACCTGGAACACGCAGGGCGCCTACGGCGGTCCGCTGACCGACCGCTGGTCGGCACGCGTGTCGGCGCTGTACCAGCGCCGCGATGACTGGGTGACCAATACCCGCGCCAATGCGCCCGCGCAGGGCTTTGAAGGCTACGACGAAGCCGCCGCCCGCCTGCAGTTCCTGTACGAAGGCGACGACCTCGAAGCGCTGTTCAACGTGCACAAGCGCAAGCTCAACGGCACCGCGCGCCTGTTCCGCGCCAACATCCTCAAGCCGGGCACCAACCAGCTGGTCGAGAACTTCGACCGCGACGAGGTCTCCACCGACGGCCAGAACTTCTCGGAACTGGAAACCTGGGGCGCCAGCGCGCGCCTGAAGTGGGACCTGGGCCGGGTGACGCTGCACTCGATCACCGGCTATGAAACCGCCGAATCGCTCAACCACGGCGACATCGACGGCGGCTACGGCGCCAGCTTCCTCGGCGCAGGCAACTATGGCCCGGGCAACATCCCGTTCGCCTCCGAGTCGGCCGATGGCCTGCCGCACCACCGCCAGTGGACCCAGGAGTTCCGCATCGAATCCAACGAATGGGGCCGCTTCGACTGGCAGGCGGGGCTGTTCTACTTCGATGAAGACGTCACCATCGACAGCTTCAACTACGACTCGCTGGCCCCGGGCAACCCGCAGAACGGCCATGCCGTGCAGAGCCAGCGCAACAAGGCCTGGGCGGCGTTCGTGTCCGGCGATTTCGACGTGACCGAGCGCTTCAAGCTGCGCGGTGGCGTGCGTTACACGCAGGACAAGAAGGACTTCAGCGCCAGCGTGCTGCAGGCCGTGCCGTTCGGTACGCCGGTCAGCGGCCCGTACCTGGCCAACACCGACGTCAACGACGTCAGCTGGGACCTGAGCGCCGTCTACCAGATCACCGACAACCTCAACGCCTATGCACGCGTGGCCAAGGGCTTCCGTGCGCCGTCGATCCAGGGCCGTCTGGCCTTCGGTGGCGTCTCCCAGGCCGACTCGGAGAAGGTGATTTCCTATGAAGCCGGCATCAAGGCCGACCTGTTCGACCGTCGTGCGCGCCTGGGCTTCAACGTGTTCCGCTACAACGTCGATGGCCAGCAGCTGATCGCGGTGGGCGGCAGCAATAACACCGCCACCCTGCTCAACGCCGACAAGACCCTGGGCCAGGGCGTGGAACTGGACTTCGAGGCCTACCTCACCGACCACGTGCTGCTCACCCTGGGCAGCAGCTACAACGACACCGAGATCAAGGACCGCGACCTGGCGGTGGCGATCTGCGGTGGCGGCTGCACCATCACCGACCCCACGACGGTCATCGACGGTTCCACCTACGCACTGGTCAACGGCAATTCGCTGCCGCAGGCGCCGAAGTGGATCCACAACCTGACCCTGCGCGCCGGTTTCCCGATCAACGACGCCAGCGAGCTGTACGTGTACACCGACTGGGCTTACCGCAGTGAAGTGAACTTCTTCCTGTACGAGTCGCCGGAGTTCCGCAGCCGCTCGTCGCTGGAAGGTGGCCTGCGCCTGGGCTACAACTGGGATTACGGCCAGTACGACGTGGCCGTGTACGGCCGCAACCTGACCGACCAGGTGCGCGTGGTGGGCGCGATCGACTTCAACAACCTCACCGGCTTCCTTAACGAACCGCGCACGTTCGGCGTGGAGTTCACCGCGAAGTTCTGAAGGTAGGTACCCACCGTGGGTGGGTACGCACGGCAAACGAAAACGGCGCGGAGAAATCCGCGCCGTTTTCCGTCATACCGGTAGAGCCGACCGTTGGTCGGCTGCCCAACGCGCCTACAACGCGCTCTCAGGCCGCACCTTCAACACCGCTTCCTCGGCGGCGCAATCGCGGCTGGAATGCAGCCCGGCCTTGCGTGCCGCGGCGATCTCCTTGCGCGCAGCCAGCAGATCCTTGTTGAACGCGGCGTTGTCGTGCAGGCGTGCCACGGCGGCCGCACCCATGAACCGCCCTTCCAGGATGTCGCTCTGCCAGTGCACGTTGCACACCAGGCGGCTCTCGCCGTAGTTGCGGCCACGCAGCTGGATTGCATCGGCGCGCTCGGGGGCGATCTCCGACAGGATCAAGGCCCACGCCCAGCCGATGGACGTATGGCCGGACGGGTACGAGCCATTGCCGCGCAGCCCTTCTTCATCGTCGGGCGTGCAGGTGGGTTCGCCGTTGACCATGAACGGGCGCGCGCGCTGGTAGTGCTTCTTGGCGGTGCGCGTAGCCGAGCTGGCATCGATCCGGCTGCGCTCCAGCAGGCGGTACAGCGCGGGCGTCTTTACCGCGTCCACGTCCATGTCGATGGCGCAGGAGAACTGGTTGGCACCGGCCGGGAAGCCGAGCTCGGCATCGATATGGGCCTGCGCGAAGCGGGGGCTGCCACGTAGCGCGCGGGCTTCACGGCTGACCTGTTCGTCCAGCGCGAAGCCGGCCGAGCCGGCTGCCGGCGGGGCCGGCACCAGCGCCAGGCTGGCTGGCACCGCGTCGGCCTGCAGGTAACCCACCGCCTTGGTCGTGACCGATGCCTCCACGGCCGTGGTGCGCGGTGCGCCGGTGGTCGTACAGCCGGCCAGGGCCACCAGCACGGCAACGGTCAGCAGGGGGCGCAGGACGGGGGCGGCAGACGACGACATCGGCAGGACTCGCAAAGGGGGAGCCGGCATGATCGCAGCTTCACCCGGCCGCGACAGTGGCCGTTCGTCATGCGGCCAGATCCGGCACGCCCGGCAGTCGGATGACGGAAACCCGCGACTGGTTCACGGAATTGGGCCGCCGCGCGACATAGCTTCGGCGCAGGCGCCATCACTCGTCATATCTCTATGGATAGATGCACTGCATGGCAACGCGGTAGCGCCGGTCATCAGGGGGATCACCTGCAAGGGAGCAAACGGATGCGAAGCAACGCGGGATGGACGGGCGGTGGACTCGCCCTGGGCTTGATGCTGGCGTGCGGCACCACGCACGCGGCCGATGTGGTGGGCGTGGCGTTCGTGCACGGCACCGGCAAGCAGACCGATGCACGTACGGACTACTGGCAGCCGGGCATCATCGACACCGTGCGCCAGGGGCTGCCCAACAGCAGCAACTACACGGTCATCAACTGCGATTTCGAACAGTACATGTGGAAGCCCGAGGCGGCTGGCTGCCTCGCTGGGCAGCTGACCACCTTCATCAACACCAAGGGCATCACCAGGCTGGTGGTGATCACCCATTCCAACGGCGGCAACGTGGTGCGCTGGATCCTGTCCAACCCCACCTACGACAGCCGCTACCCGAAGATCATCCAGACCATCGGCAAGGTCACCGCGCTGGCACCGTCTTCGGCCGGTACGCCACTGGCAGATGCCGCGCTCAACGGCAACACGTTTGAAACCTCGGTGGGCTGGCTGCTGGGCTACAAGAGCGACGCCGTGCGCCAGCAGCAGGTGGGCCACATGGCCACCTACAACGCGCAGAACCTGTATGGCACCGCCGGACGCCCGGCGCTGCCGAAGCCGTTCCGCGCGGTGGTCGGCTCGGACGTGGAGTCGGCGGTGTGGGACAGCAACAGCTACTGCGGCGGGTATGCGCAGAACGTGGGGCTGGAGTTCACCCAGAACTGGTTGAACAGCTGTTCGGACGGGTTCCTGGAGTGCAGCAGCCAGAAGGCCGCCGGCACGCTGTGGTTCACCGACAAGGCGCGCACCCAGGGCGCCGAGCCGCTGAGCCACAACCAGAGCCGCCGCGAGTGCTTCGGCCTGGGCACGATCCTGCGCAACGACCTGACCCTGTGAGGAGCACGCCATGACTTCAAGACTGACGATTGCCGCCGCTGTTGCCGCGGCGCTGGTGGCCCTCCCGCTGCACGCCGCGCAGCCGCTGCTGGCCCGCAGCAGCGACCAGCTGGCGCCGCGCGTGGAAAGCGCGCCCCTGCAGGCCGACGGCATCGAGCGGGCCCCGGTGAGTTTTGCCTGGGCATTGGACCCCGCCGCTACGCTGACCGCGCCTGCGCCCTTCGTGGCCACCAGCCGCAGCTACTGGGAAATGGTGGACGCGGCCACCCTGCAACGCGGCCTGGACCTGCCGCTGACCGCACCGGATGCGGTGATCCAGGTCAGCCCGGCGCCGGGTGCCCGCGCGCTGGCACCGCAGCAGTGGCAGGTGCGCGACCCGGCCGGCACGCTGGCGGTGGACAAGGTGGTGGATGACCAGCAGCTGCGTGCGGCCGGCATGGCGGTGGGGCAGGGCAGCGCCATGGTGCGAACCGGGCGCAGTGCCGCGGTGGGTACCTATCGCCTGCAGAGCGCCCAGGCGCAGGGCCGCTACGTGGTGCAGGTGCTGGAGCCCAACAGCACGGTGGCGCTGAAGCTGCAGGCCAGCCGCCAGCAGGTGCTGGCCGGTGGCAGCGTGGAACTGAGCGCGCGGTTGCTGGATGACCGCGGCACGGCCACGCTGGGCGGTGCCACGGCGGCCGCGCGCACCCTGCCGGCCGGTGGAGAGGCGTTGCTGGTGGCCCCGGATGGCCGCAGCTGGCCGGTGCCGCTGGTGGCCGGCAAGGATGGCCTGCGCGCACGCGTGACGATCCCGCAGGACATCGGCCCGGTGCAGGGGCTGTGGGAACTGCAGGCCTTCGTCAGCGCCAACGGGGTACAGCGTGATGGCAAGGTGGCCTTCGCGGTGGCCCAGCCCACCGCGCGCTTCACCGGCCAAGCTGACGTGGACCTCGCCCGCCGCACGGTGACGTTGCCGCTGCAGATTGGTGCGCCCGGTCGCTACGAGGCGCGCGGCACGCTGTACGCCACCGGCCCGGACGGCCAGCTGCGGCCGGTGGCGCAGGCGCACAGCGCGGCGTGGTTCGACCGCGCCGGCCCGGGCGCCATCGCGCTGCCCTTCGCCAGCGTGGCGTTGCCGCGCGGGTATACAGCCCCGTTCGAGCTGCGCGACCTGCAGCTGCAGGACCAGGGACGGATGGCACCGATCGAGTCACGCGCGGTGGCGTTGAAGTTCTAGGCACCGCGGGCGACGGAGGCGATACCCTCCGTCGCCCGGCGGTAGAGCCACCCCATGGGTGGCTGCCTTTCATCGGGCACCCGTGCACCGCCAGCCACGCATGGCGTGGCTCTACCATTGGGGGCGCGGACACGGTACCCGTCACGCGCCAAGGTAGCGCCACCCCATGGGTGGCTGCGCGCCCTATCCGGCGAACGCGCTCAGCCGGCCCTCGTGCTCCACCACCTGGATCGGGCCGCCGAACACTTCCGACAGCGGCGCGTCGCGCAGCAGGTCGTCGCGCGGCCCATCGGCGATGATCCGGCCACCGCGCAGCAGCACCACCCGCGCGATCTCCGGGATGACCTCCTCGATGTGGTGGGTCACCAGCACCAGGGTGATGCCTTCGGCGGCCAGCCGGCGCATGGTGGCGATCAGGTGCTGGCGGGCGATCAGGTCCAGCCCGGTGGACGGCTCGTCCAGCAGCAGCGCCTGCGGCCGGTTGACCAGCGCCCGGGCGATCAGCACGCGCCGGGTTTCACCGGCCGACAGCTCGGCATAGCCCCGCGCCAGCAGCGCCAGCGCACCGGTCAGAGCCAGGGTTTCACGCACGCGCTGGCGCATGTCGTCGGTGACCTCGCGGAAGGCCGGCACCACGAAGCTGGCGAAGAAGCCCGACAGCACCGCTTCCTCCACGGTCAGCCCGGGCATGTCGGCCAGGTTGCTGCTCAGATCGCCGGTGACGATGCCCAGCTGCGAGCGCAGCCGGTCCACCTGCCAGCGGTTCTGGCCCAGCACCCGCACCGCCACGCTGCCATCGGCATGCGCCAGCGGGTACAGCTCGCGGGTGATCAGCTTGATGAAGGACGACTTGCCGCAGCCGTTGGGGCCCAGCAGCGCGGTGTGCTGGCCCTGGGCGATGCGCAGGCTGAGGTCGTGCAGAACCCGGACCTGGCCGCGGATCACGCAGGCACGGTCCAGCTCGATCAGGGGGACGTTGGCGGCCAGGGGCGCCGAAGAGGCTGCGACTGTCATGAATGCGGGGGCATGCTCACGAAGGAGGAAAACAACTGAATGACTGCGCAAAAATCGCACCAGACGGATGAAGTTTGCAACTGCAGGCCCCATCATGTCCCAAGGTGTACCTGTTCCCTTGCTGGCCGTTCGCGGCCCGGAGTCCTGCGATGCTCGATACGCTCCTCAACTTCCTGACCGGCGGTGTCGTCGGCCTCGGCTGGTGGGGCATGGCACTGGTGCTGCTGGTGTTCACCCAGCTCACCATCTTCGCCGTCACCCTGTACCTGCATCGCAGCCAGGCGCACCGTGGCGTGGATTTCCACCCGGTCATCGCGCATTTCTTCCGCTTCTGGACCTGGCTCACCACCTCCATGATCACCAAGGAGTGGGTGGCCATCCATCGCAAGCACCACGCCAAGGTGGAAACCGACGAAGACCCGCACAGCCCGGTCACCAAGGGCATCGGCATGGTGTTCTGGCGTGGCGTGGAGCTCTACCGCGAAGCCCGCGCGATGCGCGCGGACATCGAGCAGTACGGCCGCGGCGCACCGGACGACTGGATCGAACGCAAGCTCTACACCCCGCACGCCAACCTCGGCCCGGTCGCGCTGCTGGCCATCAACAGCCTGCTGTTCGGCCTGCCGGGCGTTGCCCTGTGGGCGATCCAGATGGCGTGGATCCCGTTCTGGGCCGCCGGCGTGGTCAATGGCCTGGGCCACTGGTGGGGCTACCGCAACTTTGAATCGGCCGACACCTCCACCAACCTGACCCCCTGGGCGTTCTGGATCGGCGGTGAAGAGCTGCACAACAACCACCACGCCTTCCCCAGCTCGGCCCGCTTCTCGATGCGCCGCTGGGAGTTCGACATCGGCTGGGCCGCCATCCGCGGCCTGCAGGCACTGCGCCTGGCCAAGGTGCTGCGCGTGGCTCCGTCCATGGACGTACGCCCGAACATCGCCGTGCCGGATGCCGAAACCCTGAAGGCGCTGCTGTCGCACCGCTTCCAGGCCATGACCGACTACCAGCGCAACGTGTTCGTGCCGGCCCTGCGTGAAGAGGCGGCGATGGCCGGCGCCAAGCTGCGCAAGCTGCTGCCGCGCCGCATGCGCCGCGGGCTGGTCAACGACGGCCGCTGGCTCAAGCCGGACTGCCGCGCCCAGCTCAGTACCTGGGTCGAGCAGCGCCCGCGCATCCGCGTGCTGGTCGAACACCGCGCGCGTCTGGCGGCCCTGCTGGAAGCGCGTGGCAACGATGCCGCCGAGCGCCTCAAGCTGCTGCAGGCGTGGTGCCACGAGGCCGAAGCCAGCGGCATCGCCGCGCTGCAGGCCTACGCCGCCCGCCTGAAGGGCTACGCGCTGACGGCGCACTGACCGGTGCGCCCTGGCGTGATGAACCGTAGAAAACGCCGCCTCATGCGGCGTTTTTCCTGCATGGCCCTGCTGATGGCCGCCGGCATGGCGCAGGCGCAGGTGGCCGACACCGGCAGCTACCTGCAGCGCATGGATACCGACGGCGATGGCCGGGTCAGCGTCGAGGAATACGTGCAGTGGATGATGTATGCCTTCGAGCGCATGGACCGCAACGGCGACGGCGTGCTCAGCGCCGATGAACTGCCCGGCGGCAAGGGCGCCCCGATCACCAAGGAACAACAGCGGCAGACCCTGATGCAGCGCTTCCACAAGCAGGACGCAAATGGCGACGGGTACCTGAGTGCCAAGGAACTGGCCGCGCCGCCGCGGTGAGCGTGGTCTGGCCACCAGGTGAAGCGTTGGGCGATCATGCTCGGCATGGACGATCTGATCGAGGAATGGTGTGAATTCTGCGCGGGACGCAGCGAACAGGAAACGTGGTACTTCTCGGGCCTGCTGCAGGGCGTTACCGAGGCGGCGGTCCTGACGCAGGTGTTCGCATCCTTTCCTCACGCCGATGCCCTGGAGGCGCGCGCCTTGGACGTGCTCCAGGCCGGTCGCTGGGGCAATCATCTCTACCTCCAGCCCGCCCACGAAGGGAATGCACAGGCCCGAGCCACCGCCGCGCGTGCGTGGCTGGACGAACTGGCGCGCGTTGCCGGCGCGAATGGCGAACCGGCGTTGCAGGCAACGCTGCTCAGCGTCCCGGTTGTCAGCACATCGTCCGACCGACTGGAAGCGGCTCGGTCCACGTCCGAACCGTCGGCCTACCTGCACGATGTGATCTGCGAGGTAGTGAGGAATGCGCGCAGGCTGGACACCGCGCAGGTCGCCGCACTGGACGAGGCGCTGTACCACGTCGCTTCGGATCTGTACCTGGGCTGGTACATCTCGCAGCCGCTGGCACCTGACGCCATCGATTTCGCGCCCTATCTGGCGCTCTGGCGTTTGGGGGGATGTAGCGCGCTGGTCGAGGATGCATTCCTGGTCCAGGAGTGAACGGAGCGCATGCGACTCGTTGAGTAGAATTTCCCCATGCCTGAACTGCCCGAAGTAGAAACCACCCGCCGCGGCCTGGCCCCGCACCTGGAAGGCCGCCGCGTGCATGGCGTGATCCTGCGCCGGCCGGACCTGCGCTGGCCCATTCCCGAAGAGATCGGCGCGCTGCTGCCCGGGCAGGCGATCGAGGGCGTGCGCCGCCGCGCCAAGTACCTGCTGCTGGATACCGCCATTGGCAGCGCCCTGCTGCACCTGGGCATGTCCGGCAGCCTGCGCGTGCTGCCCGGCGATACCCCCGTGCGCGCGCACGACCACGTCGACATCAGCCTGGACAACGGGCGCCTGCTGCGCTTCAACGACCCGCGCCGGTTCGGCAGCCTGCTGTGGCAGCCGGCCGGGGAAACCCACGCACTGCTGGCGGGGCTGGGCCCGGAGCCGCTGGAGGAGGCCTTCAACGGCGATTACCTGTTCCAGCGCAGCCGGGGCCGCAGCGCGTCGGTGAAGACCTTCCTGATGGACCAGGGCATCGTGGTCGGGGTGGGCAACATCTACGCCGCCGAAAGCCTGTTCATGGCCGGCATCAACCCGCTGCGCGAGGCCGGGAAGATCTCGCGCGCGCGCTACCAGCGCCTGGCCGATGCCGTGAAGCAGATCCTGGCCTACGCCATCACCCGCGGCGGCACCACCCTGCGCGATTTCATCAACCCCGACGGCGCCCCGGGCTATTTCGAGCAGGAACTGCTGGTTTACGGCCGTGAAGGAGAGCCCTGCCGCCAGTGCGGCCGGCTGCTGCGGCACGCCACCATCGGCCAGCGCGCCAGCGTCTGGTGCGGCTACTGCCAGCGCTGAACCCTCGCACGCCCGTCGCCTTGGCGGCGGTATAGTCCGCCCAACGTCACCGGCGGGGGTGTGCGATGGACGAAGCACCGGATATCACCGTATGGCTGGATTCAGCCCGCGCGGGCGACCGCGCCGCCCTGGACCGGGTGCTGACCCTGCTCTACCAGGAGCTGCACAGCATGGCCCGGCGCCAGTTGGCCGGCCAGCAGGGGCGCACGCTCGATGCCACCTCGCTGGTCCACGAGTCCTACCTGAAGCTGCTCGGCGCACGCGGTGCGGCCCGCTTCGAAGACCGCGCGCACTTTTTCGCCTATGCCGCCTCGGCCATGCGCAGCGTGGTGGTGGATTACGCGCGCAACCGGTTGGCGCGCAAACGCGGGGGCGACCTCAAACGGGTGGACCTGCCCGAGAACAGCAGCAGCGGCGTGCGCCTGGATGAAGACCTGCTGGCGCTGGACGTGGCCCTGGCCCGGCTGCAGGCCGTAGACGGCCACCTGGCCAAGGTGGTGGAGCTGCGCTATTTCGCCGGGCTGTCCGAACAGGAGATCGCCGATCTGTGCCAGCGCTCGGAGCGCAGCATCCGCCGCGACTGGCAGAAGGCGCGCATGTTCCTGCTGGCCTCGGTGCGCGACGACTGAACGCGGCGGGCAATGACGGTCCCGCGTGGCGGCGCGGGCGGTGGTACATCGTTCGGGGAGCAGATCGATGGAAGCGTCGCGCTGGCGGCAGGTGTCTTCGCTGCTGGACCAACTGCTGGAACTTGCCGACGGGCCGCGTGCGCAGCGGCTGGCGCAGCTGCGCCTGGCCGATCCGACGCTGGCCGACGACCTGGAACGCCTGCTGGAACACGAGCGCGACAGCCACGAGTTCATGGCCCAGCAGTTGTGGACCGCCGCCCCGCAGGACAGCCGCGCCGGCACCCTGATCGGGCCCTACCGGTTGTTGCGCGCGCTGGGCGAGGGCGGCATGGGGGAGGTCTGGCTGGCCGAACGCGCCGATGGCCTGTACCAGCGCCAGGTGGCCCTCAAGCTGCTGCGCAGTGGCTATGCCGACCCGGGCCTGCGCCAGCGCTTCAGCCGCGAGCGCGAGATCCTGGCGCGGCTGCAGCACCCCAACCTGGCCGAACTGCTCGATGCCGGCGTCGATCTGCAGGGCCAGCCTTACCTGGCGCTGGCGTATGTGGAAGGTGAGCCGATCACCGACTACTGCCAGCAGTTGCAGCTGCCGCTGGAACGCCGCCTGCAGCTGATGCTGCAGGTGTGCGCGGTGGTCACCCACGCACACGCCAACCTGATCGTGCACCGCGACCTGAAGCCCTCCAACATCCTGGTCACCGCCCACGGTGAAGTGAAGCTGCTCGACTTCGGCATCGCCAAGCTGCTTGACGACCCGGAGGCGCGCGACAACGCGCAGCATCCGGCCACCGAGGCGCGCGCGTTCACCCTCCACTACGCCGCCCCCGAACAGGTGCGCGGCGAACCGGTCACCACGCTCACCGATGTGTACTCGCTGGGCGTGGTGCTGTTTGAAGTGATCACCGGGCGTAAGCCCTACCGGTTGCGCCGCCACAGCGATGCCGAATGGGAGCGCTCGATCCTGGAGGTGACCGCACCGCGCGCCTCGGCGGTGGTGCTGCGCGGCAGCGCCGGGAGCTCGCCCACGCTGGCCGATCGGCGGCTGGCCCGGCGCCTGCGCGGTGATCTGGACACCATCCTGCTCAAGGCCCTGCAGAAGGAACCGGCACAGCGCTATGCCTCGGCCGAAGCGCTGGCGCAGGACCTGCGCCGCTTCCTGGAAGGCCGGCCCATCCATGCGCGGCCGCAGCGCACCCTGTACCGCCTGCGCAAGTACATCGGCCGGCACCGCTGGGGCGTGGCGGTGGGCTCGCTGGGGGCCGTGGCGCTGGCTGGCCTGGCGGTGGTGGCGCTATGGCAGATGCAGCAGGCACGGCGCGAAATCGCCCGCGCCCAGGCCATGCAGGAATTCACCGTGGGCCTGTTCGACCGCGCCGCCGGCGTGCGCCATGGCAGCTTCGACGTGCGCCAGCTGCTGGCCACCGGGCAGCAGCGCGGCGAGGCCGAGCTGGCCGATCAGCCGTTGTCGCTGGCCGATCTGCAGGGCGTGATCGGACGCCTGCGGATCGGCATGGGTGACTATCAACTTGCGCTGCAGACGCTGGACCGCCAGCGCGCACTGCTGGAGCAGGCGGGCGAGGTGCCACCCCCGTTGCAGCTGGAAGCGGTGACCCAGCGCGGACGCGCGCTGCGCATGCTGGGCCGCTCGCGCGAGTGCGTGGCGCACATGACCCCGATGCAGTCGCTGGCCGCGCAACAGCGCAGCGCGCTGCCCGGCCTGGTGGCCGAGTACCACGCCCAGCTGGGCCGCTGCCAGCAGCTGTTGGGCTACCGCGATGAGGCGCGCGCGGCCTTCGCGCTGTCGCTGGCCGTGCGCCGCGACGTCCTGCACGACACCGCCGGCACCGCCGAGAGCCTGTCCGACCTGGCCGCGCTGGACAGTGACGACGGCCGCCCGCAGGCGGCCCTGGCCGGCTACCAGCAGGCGCTGCAGCTGCTGCAGCTGCGGCCCGGCGAGCGCCAACCGCAGCTGATCGTCCTGCGCCGCCACCTGGGCGAGACCCTTGCCGCGCAGGGTGACCTGGCGGCCGCCGAGCAGACCCTGCACATCGCCTGGTCCGATGCGGTCAGCCTGTATGGGCCGGACCATCCGGAGACCTTGTCGATCCGGCGCCTGCGTGGCGTGCTGGCCCTGCAGCGCGGTGACCTGCGCCAGGCGGACGCGACCCTGCAGCAGGTCCATCGCCTGACCCGGCTGGCGCTGGGCGAGCAGCACCGCGACACCGGCCTGAGCTGGCACGCGCTGGGCCTGCTGGCGCTGGAGCGCGGTGACAGCAATGAGGCCGTGGTCGATTTCGAGCATGCCGTGGCGATCTGGCGGCAACCGGACTGCGTGCGGTTGCTGCCGCAGGGCCTGTACGACTACGGCAGTGCCTTGGCCCAGGCCGGGCGCTGGCAGGCCGGGTTGGCCGCCCTGCATGAAGGCCGCCAATGGCAGGCCGCGCAACGCGGCGACCACGATCCGTCGGTGCAGCAGGCCGACCTGCGGATGGCCGAGATCACCAGTGCCTACGGCGACCCGCGCCAGGCCGGCGACCAGCTGGCGCAGTTGATGCTGCGCCACCGGCAGGGCGGTGCCGAGGCCATGGCCGGGCAACAGGCCCTGCAGCTGGCCTGGGGCCGCAACCTGGCCCGCATGGGGCAGGACGTGGAGGCCGAGCGCGTGCTGTTGGCGGTGGCCGACAGCCGCGCGCCGGACCCGGCCAGCACCGCCGTGCGCTGGCAGGCGCGCACCCGCCTGGCCGCGCTGCACTGCGCGCAGGTGCCGCTGCGTAGCCGCGAGGCGCTGCTGCGGCTGCAGGGCGAGGCCCGGGTGCAGTGGCCGCAGGGCGGGGCCGCGCTGCGCGACATCGACCAGGCGCTGCAGGCCTGCGCCACCGCCGCGCTGGCTACCACCCGCTGAGCGGCGGGCTGGCTGAACGCCACGCGCGCGCCACCTCGGCGATTTAACGTTCGCCTGCCTATGATGGCCGGCCCTTTCCTGCCAGTGCTGCCTGCATGCAACGTCGCGACTTCATCCGCAATGCCTCCCTGGCCTTGGCCGCGATCGGCTTCCCGGCGCTGCCGGCCTGCGCCGCGCAGGGCAGCCAGGTGGGCCTGCGCCGGCTCGGCCAGCCGCAGCCGTTCGATTTCGCCACCCTCAAGGGCCAGGCGCGCGCGCTGTCGCAGGCCGCCTACCAGACCCACAGGCGCACGTTGCCCGGGCCGCTGGAAGCGTTGGACTGGGACCAGTACCAGTCCATCAGCTACCGCCAGGACCATGCGCTGTGGGCCGACAAGCCCGGCAAGTACCAGGCCAAGTTCTTCCACCTGGGCCTGTACTTCCATTCCCCGGTGCGGATGTTCGACGTGGTCGACGGCACCGCGCAGGAGCTGGCCTACGACCCGGCCGCGTTCGATTACGGCAAGAGCGGGCTGAAGGGCAGCCACCTGCCGGCCGACTTGGGGTTTGCCGGCTTCCGGCTCAACACCCGCCAGGACACCAACCGTGATTTCGCCGCGTTCCTGGGCGCCAGCTATTTCCGCGCCGTGGGCAAGGAAGGCCAGTACGGCCAGTCGGCGCGTGGCCTGGCCATCGACACCGGCATGGGCAAGCCCGAGGAATTCCCGGACTTCATCGCCTATTACCTGGAACAGCCGGCGGCCGACTCCAACACCCTGGTTGTCTATGCGCTGCTGGACTCGCCCAGCGTGGCCGGCGCGTACCGGTTTGCGATCACCAACGGCGACACCCTGCTGATGGACATCGACTGCGCCCTGTACCCGCGCAAGGCCATCGAGCGGTTGGGCATCGCCCCGTGCACCAGCATGTACCAGGTGGGCGAGAACGACCGCCGCATGGCCTGGGACTGGCGCCCGGAAATCCACGATACCGACGGCCTGTCGATGTGGACCGGCAGCGGCGAGTGGATCTGGCGCCCGCTGTGCAACCCGCACAACCTGCGCTTCAACATGTTCGTGGACAACAACCCGCGCGGCTTCGGCCTGCTGCAGCGCGACCGCAACTTCGACCACTACCAGGACGACGGGGTGTTCTACGAGAAGCGCCCGTGCCTGTGGGTGGAACCGAAGGGGCAGTGGGGCAAGGGCTCGGTGCAGCTGGTCGAGATCCCCACGGTGGATGAAACCTTCGACAACATCGTGGCGTTCTGGAACCCGGAGGCCAAGCCGCAGCCAGGCCAGGAGCTGTTGCTGGGCTACCGCCTGTACTGGGGCGCGCAGCCGCCGGCCCGCACGCCGCTGGCGCATTGCGTGGACAGCCGCACCGGGTTGGGCGGGGTGATCGGCAAGAAGCGGGCGTACTTCTCGTGGCGCTTCGCGGTGGATTTCGAAGGCGGCGAGCTGGCCGCGCTGATCGACAAGGGCGAGGTGGAAGCGGTGGTCCAGGCCAGCCGAGGCCGCGTGGAGATCGTGTCGGCGCGCCCGCTGCGCGAGATCAAGGGTTACCGCGCCATGTTCGACCTGGTCCCGCCGGACGATTCCACCGACCAGATCGACATCCGCCTGTACCTGCGCAGCGGCGGCAAGACCCTGACCGAAACCTGGCTGTATCAGTACAGCCCGCCGCCGAAGGGCGCGCCGGAGCGCACGCTGTACTGAGGGCAGGCGAACCGTTCCAGACGTAGCGCCGGGCTATGCCCGGCTGCTGCTCACATCGGCAACTGTGCCTGGGCCGGTTCGATCTTGCCTTCGCCCCGCGTGATCTTCTTGAACTCGGCCCGGCTCACCGACACGTAGCGCTCGTTGCCGCCAATCTCCACCTGCGGGCCGTCCTGCACCGCATGGCCGTGCTCGTCCACCCGCACGGTCATGGTGGCCTTCTTGCCGCTGTGGCAGATCGTCTTGATCTCCTGCATCTCGTCGGCCCAGGCCAGCAGGTACTGGCTGCCTTCGAACAGCTCGCCGCGGAAATCGGTGCGCAGCCCGTAGCACAGCACCGGAATGCGCAGCTGGTCGACCACCTCGCTGAGCTGCCAGACCTGGCTGCGGCTCAGGAACTGCGCCTCGTCGACCAGCACGCAGCCGAGCTTCCCGTGGGCCTCCAGGTCCTGCGCAATCAGCCGCTGCAGGTCGGTGTCGCGGTCGAAGGCCACGCCGTCGGCCTTCAGACCGATCCGTGAAGCCACCACGCCCCGCCCGGCGCGGTCGTCCAGGCGCGGGGTCAGGATGGCCACGCGCATGCCCCGTTCCCGGTAGTTGTGCGCCGACTGCAGCAGCGTGGTGGTCTTGCCGGCGTTCATCGCCGAATAATAGAAATAGAGCTTGGCCATCGGCCAATTCTAGACGCCCGGCCGGCTCCCGTGGCTGCCCGGCGGGGCCGGCGGACGCAATCGTCCGCCGCGGCCGGGCCCTCCGACCCGGCCGGGCGGCCCGGTACAATGCTCCTCCCCCGGAGATGGCATGCACGGTCTCAATCCCCCCCAAAGCGCCGCAGTGCTGCACTGCGAAGGTCCTCTACTGGTGCTTGCCGGCGCCGGTAGCGGCAAGACGCGCGTGATCGTGGAAAAGATCGCCCAGCTGATCGCGACCAAGCGCTACCCCGCGCGGCGCATCGCGGCGATCACCTTCACCAACAAGTCGGCCAAGGAAATGCGCGAGCGCGTGGCCAAGCGCCTGCACGGCGGGGATGCCGAGGACGTCACCATCTGCACCTTCCACGCGCTGGGGCTGAAGTTCCTGCAGATCGAGCACGCCGCGGTGGGGCTCAAGCGCGGCTTCTCGATCTTCGATGCGGACGACGCCACCTCGCAGGTCAAGGACCTGATGTACGGCGCCAAGCCCGACGACATCGAGGACGTGAAGAACCTGATCTCGCGCGCCAAGAACGCCGGCCTGTCGCCCGAACAGGCCATGGCGGCGGCGCGCAGCACCCGCGAGAAGGAAGCGGCCAGCGTCTATGAGCGCTACCAGCTGCGCCTGACCGCGTTCAACGCGGTCGACTTCGACGACCTGATCCGGCTGCCGGTGCAGGTGCTGGAAGAGAACCCCGAGATCGCCGTGGCCTGGCGCGAGCGCATCGGCTACCTGCTGGTCGACGAATGCCAGGACACCAACGATGCGCAGTACCGGCTGCTCAAGCAGCTGGCCGGCAGCAAGGGCAACTTCACCTGCGTGGGCGACGATGACCAGTCGATCTACGCCTGGCGGGGCGCCAACCCGGAAAACCTGCAGCAGATGGCGCGCGACTATCCGGCGCTTGAAATCATCAAGCTGGAGCAGAACTACCGCTGCTCCAACCGCGTGCTGCGCGCGGCCAATGCGCTGATCGCCAACAACCCGCACGAGCATCTGAAGAAGCTGTGGAGCGACCAGGCCGACGGCGAGCGCATCCGCGTGTGGGAGTGCCGCAACAGCGAGCATGAAGCGGAGAAAGTAGCCGCCGAGATCTCCTTCCTGGCGACCTCGAAGAAGATTCCGTGGAGCGATTTCTGCATCCTGTTCCGCGGCAATTTCCAGTCGCGGCCACTGGAAAAAGCGCTGCAGCTGGTGCGCGCGCCGTACCACATCACCGGCGGTACCGCGTTCCTGGAACGCCAGGAGGTCAAGGACACGCTGTCGTGGCTGCGCCTGCTGGTGAACCCCGACGACGATACGGCGTTCATGCGTGCGGTGCAGTCGCCCAAGCGCGAAGTGGGTGCCGGCACCCTGGCCAAGCTGGCTGAACTTGCCTCGGAGAAAGAGCTGCCGATGGCGCACGCGGCAGAAGCCATTGGCGCGTTGTCGCAGCTGCCACCGCGCGCGGCCAACGGCCTGAGCCGCTTCACCGACATCCTGCGCGACCTGCGCGCGGAGATGCCCAAGCTCAGTTCCGGCGACCTGGTGCGCAAGCTGGTGAAGGAATCCGGGCTGGTCTCCGAACTCCGCAGCGCGTGCAAGGAAGAATCGGTCTACCAGCGTCGGCTGGGCAACCTCGAAGAACTGGCGCAGTGGTTCGAAGGCGGCCCGCGCGGCGCCACCACCGCCGACCTGGCCGCGCAGCTGGCGCTGTTGTCGCGCAACGACAAGGACGACGGCGGCAACCAGGTGCGGATGATGACCATGCACGCCTCCAAGGGCCTGGAATTCCCGTACGTGTTCATCATCGGCTGCGAGGATGGCGTGCTGCCGCACCAGGTCAGCCTGGACGAAGGCAACCTGCAGGAAGAACGGCGCCTGCTGTACGTGGGCATCACCCGCGCCAAGGTGCAGCTGTGGATGAGCTACAGCAAGCTCACCCGCAAGTTCGGCGAGCACGTGCGGCTCAAGCCGAGCCGGTTCTTCGATGAAATTCCGGCCGAGGAAATGCAGCGCGACGGCGCAGACCCCGTCGCCGACGCCGCGCGCAAGAAAGAGCGCGCCAGCGCGGGCCTGGCCGCGATCCAGGCACTATTCGACTGACCCACTGCACGGGTAGAGCCGACCGTTGGTCGGCTGCCCGAAGCGCGTCGGCTGCCATGCCCCGCCTCGAAGAGCAGCCGACCAACGGTCGGCTCTACCGTGTTCGGGGCGCGCATTGCACAATCGGCGTATCGCCTTCCACCGGTACCCGCATGTCCGCCGTGATCCAGACCGAACGCCTGCACCTGCGCCTGATCGATCCCGATCACGATGCGGCCGACATGCTGGCCCTGCTGAACGAGCCGGGCTTCATCCGCAACATCGCCGACCGTGGCGTGCGCACCCTGGCGCAGGCGCGCGACTACACCGCCGAGCGCGTGCTGGGCAGTTACACCCTCAATGGTTTCGGCATGTACGCGATCATCCGCCGCAGCGACGGTGCGTGGCTGGGCAATGCCGGACTGGTGCGCCGCGACGGCTTGCCCGCCCCGGACATCGGCTACGCGCTGCTGGCCCAGTACGAGGGCAACGGATACGCGTTCGAAGCCGCGCGCGGGGTCATGCACTACGCCCGCGACGTGCTGGGCCATACCGATCTGTACGGCATCGTGTCGCCGGACAACCTGCGTTCGGCTGCGCTGCTGCGCAAGCTGGGCATGGAAGACCGCGGCGACCTGCTGCTGCCGCCACCGCATGGCGGGGATGTCGTGCTGCTGTTCGCCACCCCGGGCGCCCCGGCCCCCTGACGCCGACAACCGGGCACGCAACACAGGGTAGAGCCGACCGTTGGTCGGCTGCCCTTGGCCGGACAGATCACGCAAACACCACGAGGTAGAGCCGACCGTTGGTCGGCTGCCCTTAGCCGGACAGACAACACAAACACCACGAGGTAGAGCCGACCGTTGGTCGGCTGCCCCTCACCCCCCCAACTGCGCGCGCAACTCCGCCAACTGCGCCTGCAACTCCGCCACCGTGGCTTCCAACTGCTGCACGCGCGCTTCCAGCGCCGGGCTGCCACCGCCACCGCTCGACGAAGACCCCTTGTAGCTCTCCGCCAACGCCTGCACGTCCACCGGGCCAGCCAGCAGGTGCATGTAACGGTCCTCGCGCTGGCCGCTGGCGCGCGGCAGCTGCACCGCCATACCGCGCTGGATCATGCGTTCGATGTGGTGGCGCACTTCCTCGGCGTCCTGGAACTGGAACAGGCGCTCGCTGCGGGTGAGCAGCTCGTTCACCGTCTGCGGGCCGCGCAGCAGCAACAGGCCCACGATGGCCAGCTGTTGCCGGGTCAGATCCAACGCACTGCCGGCGCGGTGCTCGTAGCGCTCGGCCCGCGAGGAGAACTGCTGGCGCGCCAGGCCCAGGCTTTCCAGCTGGCGCAGCGCGTGGTGCACATCGCCGGCCGACAGCGCCATCACCGGCTCGCGCGCGGTCTTCTGGTTGGCGGCCACCTGGGCGGCATTGACCGTCAGCGGGTAGGCGTCCGGGGTGGTCGCCTCCTTCTCGATCAGGCAGCCCAGGGCGCGGGCCTGGGCCGCGCTCAGCACGGGCAGGGCGGGGGTCTGGGTGTCGTCGGTCATGGCGCGCTCCGGGGTGTTTCAGGGGCGTGCAGCATAGCCGAGCCCCGCCGATGGCATGAACCGGGCCGGACAAGCCGGTAAACTGGCGCGACTTTGTTGCTGGTGACCCCGATGCGTCGTACTGCTGCTGTTTCCCTGTCCGTGCTTGCCTGCGCCGTGATGGCGTTGAGTGCCTGCAAGCGCACCGAAGCCCCGGCCGATGCCGCCCCGCCGGCCGCCGCTGCGGCCCCCGCCGGCGCGCCCGCTGCCAGCGCCGATGCCGCCGTGTCGGCCAACGACAACCTCAACGCGGTGCTGTGGATGCAGCGCGCGCAGGAATACCGGGCCATCACCGAGCAGACCTACCGCGCCGCCGCCGACCACCTGGACAAGGCGCTGAAGGAACCCAACTGGGACGCGCTGGTGTCCGAAGAGCGCGGCAACGCCGCCAAGGGCCTGAAGCCGGCCGTGGTGCTGGACGTGGATGAAACCGTGCTGGACAACTCGCCCTACCAGGCGCGCCTGGTGCGTGACGGCAAGGAATACGACGAGATGACCTGGGACCAGTGGGTGGCCGAAAAGAAGGCCAAGGCGATCCCCGGCGTGGTCGATTTCGCCAAGGCCGCCAATGCCAAGGGCGTGACCCTGCTGTACATCTCCAACCGCGCCGTGCACCTCAAGGAGGCCACCCTGGCCAACCTGCGCGCCGAAGGCCTGCCGGTGGCCGACGACAGCGTGTTCCTGGGCCTGGGCACCGTGGTGGAAGGCTGCGAGCAGGCCGGCAGCGAGAAGAACTGCCGCCGCCGCCTGGCCGGCCAGAAGTACCGCGTGCTGATGCAGTTCGGCGACCAGCTGGGCGACTTCGTGGAAGTCACCGCCAACACCAACGACGGTCGCGACGCACTGCTGCAGCAGTACCACGACTGGTTCGGCGAGCGCTGGTGGATGCTGCCCAACCCGACCTACGGCGGCTTCGAGCCGGCGCAGTTCAACAACGACTACAGCCAGTCGCGCCAGGCCCGCCACGACGCCAAGCGCGCCGCGCTGGACTACGCGCCGTGAGCCGCGCCCCGCTGCCGCTGCGCGATGACGAGCGCCTGATCTTCGCGCTCGATGTGCCGGGCCGCGACGAAGCGCTGGCGTGGGTGGACCGGCTGGGCGACAGCGTGTCGTTCTACAAGATCGGCATGGAACTGCTCGCCTCCGGCGAGTACTTCCAGGTGCTCGAGACGCTGGCCGCGCGCAACAAGCGCGTGTTCGTCGACCTGAAGTTCTTCGACATCCCGGCCACCGCCGCGGCGGTGATCAAACGCCTGTCGCAGTGGCCGGTGAGCTACGCCACCATTCATGGCTGGCACCCGGCCATGATGGCGGCCTGTGCGGCCGCCAACGGCAGCGACATGCGCCTGCTCGCGGTCACCGTGCTGACCTCGATGGGCCATGAGGACCTGCGCGGCATGGGCATCGACCGCGAACCGGTGGACGTGGTGGTCGAGCGTGCACTGGCCGCCCAGGCCGCCGGTATCGACGGCGTCATCGCCTCCGGGCAGGAAGCCGGGCCGATCCGCGCCGCCACCGGTGCCGGTTTCTCCATCGTGTGCCCCGGCATCCGCCCCGGCGGCCCGGTGGGCGACGACCAGAAGCGCACCGTGGGCGTGGCCCAGGCGTTCGCCGACGGCGCCGATGCCATCGTGGTGGGTCGCCCGATCCGCCTGGCCAGCGACCCGCGTGCCGCCGCCGACGCCATCCAGCTGGAAATCGCCACCGCCTGGCGCGCCCGCCAGGCCTGAGCCCGCGGGCCCGCCCGACCCGCCGCCGCGACGTTGTGCGGCGGGTGGGCGACCACCCGCCGGGCACACGCCCCACATGCGATGGCGGCACGACCCCAGAACAACGCCGACGGCTCTTCTCAGCAGGCCATCGCCCGCCACACCCGGTAGGGTCGCGCCCCAGCCGACCGCCGCGATGCACCCCACATGCGATGGCGGCATGACCCCCGAACAACGCCGACGGCCTTCCCGGACGCCGCGCCCACGCATCAGGAAACGCCGCACTCCCGGTGAACTGGGATTACGCACCCGTTCCGCTGCCCCTCCCTGCGATGGAATCCATCCTGCCGGTGCATTCCTGCCCGGCCTGTTTCCATCAACGCAATGGAGGTGCCGCATGCATGTCTTCCCCCGACTGGCCCTGGCCGCCGGTTTCCTTGCCCTGTCCCTTGCCGCACACGCAGCACCCGCGCTGCCCGGTGGCGAGCCCGTGCGCCCGCTGATCATCGGCGGCGAAGACGCACTGCCTGGGCAATATCCGTTCATGGTCAGCCTGCAGCGGCTGGATTTCGGCGACTCCGACCACACCCGGCACTGGTGCGGCGGCACGCTGATTTCCCCGTCCTGGGTCCTCACCGCCGCCCACTGCGTCGAGGGTGCCCAGCCCGCCGGGTATGCGGTGCTCGGCGGCGCCACGACGCTGGACGCCACGGCCCGCGAACGGCCGTCCAACATCCGCGCCATCCACGTGCATCCCGCGTTCGACAGCAACACCCTGGTCAATGACGTGGCGCTGATCCAGCTGCGCGAACCCCTGGCCGGCGTCACCCCGGCGCAGATGCTGGAGGGCAGTGATGCCGGTTACCTGCGGGCCGGGCGCCGGTTCGATGTGATCGGCTGGGGCGACACCGGGCTGGAGGGCGACGCTGCCTCGCCCACCGTGCTGCAGACCGTCAAAACGCCGTTCGTGTCGTTCCGCACCTGTCGGCAGGCCTATCCCGGGCTGCAGGCGGGTGCGGTCATCTGCGCCGGGGAAGAAGGCATCGACAGCTGCCAGGGCGACTCGGGCGGGCCGTTGCTGGTGCAGCGGCGCGGCGCCTGGACGGTGCTGGGCGTGGTCAGCTGGGGGCAGGGCTGCGCCCAGGCCGGCTACCCGGGCGTGTACGCGCGGCTGGGCGATGGTTACATCAAGGACTTCATCGCCGCGACCTGGCTGGGGGACTGACACCGGCGGGAAACGCGCGGCGCGGTACTGTGGGCCGATGTACCGTGGCAGTGGGAGGGCGACGCAGCGGCGTCGCCCTCCCGCGTGTTCCGGCACGAAGAGCGCCTGATCGCCACGGATTGCCACTGATCGAACCCCGTTCGGTTCCATTCCAGGGGGCTGGGCCGGGTTGGCCGGTGGGTGGCTTGCCGCGTCAGGGGCGCAGGCCGCAAGATGCGATCCGGTCCGGGGAGTCCGAATTCATGTCCATGTCGTCCAAGTCGTGGCAGTACCGGGGGCAGGCAATGGCCCTGGTCCTGTGTGGGGCGCTGTTGGTGGGGGCCTGCAAGCGGGACCGGATCGATCCGGATGCGCCGGCCGCCGAACCGGTGGCCGCACTGCAACAGCTGGCCCGGCACGTGGCCGACAACGACCTGCTCGGCTACGCCCGCGCGTCGGTACCGCCGGCCCACTACATGCGCCTGCAGGCCGCCTGGGCGCAGGGGCACAGCCGTTGGCCGCTCACCGAGCTGCCGCTGGATGGCCAGCTGTTGCCGATGCTGGCCTCGCTGTCGCGGCCGGACGCACCGCAGCGCCTGCAGCGCTCGTTCGATACCCAGATTGCCGGCCAGGCCACCGGCGTGCGCCAGGCGGCGCACTCGATGGGCCTGTTCGGCGTGCAGTACCTGCGCAACCAGAGCGACTACACCGATGCCCAGCGCGCCCATTACAGCCAGGTGGTGGACGCCCTGAGCAAATGGGCGGCGGCCGCGCCATTGACCGACAAGCAGCGCGCCCGCACCACCATCACCCTGCTCACCGCCACCGCGCGCACCGCCGGGTTGTCCACCGATGCGCAGCTGCAGGCGGCCGGCATGGAAGAGTCGCTGCGCCGCCTGGCGCCGTTCTTCAAGGCGTTCAAGACCGCGCTGGCCAGCTACGGCCTGGCGCTGGATGAGGCCTTGACCGGCCTGCGCGGCGAGCTGGTGTCCGAACTGGGCAACGACGCGGTAGTGCGGGTGCAGTACCCGCTGGCAGGCGAGCAGATCGAGGCGCAGGTGCGCATGACCCGCCGTGATGGCCACTGGTACGTGGCCCGCACGCTGGAACAGGCCGACGCGCTGCTGCAGGCCGCCGACGCCGCGCAGGCCGCGCAAGCTGAACATGACGCCGCCGAGGCGGCCAAAGCAGAGGCCGCCGCACAGGTCAAGGACGGTGCTTCTGCACCGGCTAAGCCATAATGAAGCCGATGCCGAACCAGAATCCCCTGCCTTTCCCCGGCGAAGAGCCGCCCAAGACCCCGGACGCTTCGTCCGCGTCGCCCGACAGCGTGGCCGCCACCGGCGCCCCGGCCGATCCCGGCCAGGCGACGGCGGCCCCCTCTGCCGAGGTCGACCCGGCCAGCGTCGCGCCCGCCGCGATCGTGCCCGGCACCCGCGCCCCGGTTGGCCGCCGCCCGTGGTGGGCGCGCCTGCTTGGCCGCCTGGTCGAGCCGTGGCTGTCGCTGAAGATCGAACCCGAACACCCCGGCCAGTACAACGACGGCCGCCCGGTGGTCTACGTGCTGGAAGACTACGGGTTGTCCAACGCGCTGATCCTGGACAAGGCCTGCCGCGAGGCCGGCCTGCCGTCACCGCTGGTGCCCATCGCCGGCGACCCCACCGGGCGCAAGCGCGCCTACGTGGCGCTGTCGCGGCGGAGCAGCAGCAACTCGCTGATTCCCGAGCAGCGTGGCGCCAAGACCCATTCCGATTCGCTGGCCAAGGTGCTGCAGGCCCATCGCGCGCGCGATGAGCTGGACGTGCACCTGGTGCCGGTGTCGATCTTCGTCGGCCGCGCCCCGGACAAGCAGAGTGGCTGGTTCGCGGTGCTGTTCTCGGAAAACTGGGCGCTGGTGGGTCGCTTCCGCCGCCTGCTGGCCGTGCTGCTCAACGGCCGCAGCACCATCGTGCGGTTCGCCCCGCCGATCTCGCTGCGCAGCACGATCGACGAGGGGCTGGACCCCGAGCGCACCGTGCGCAAGCTGCAGCGCGTGCTGCGCACCCATTTCCGCCGCATCCGCGAGTCGGTGATCGGGCCGGACCTGTCCACCCGCCGCCTGCTGGTGGACAAGGTGCTGGACGCCGATACCGTGCGCGAGGCAATCGCCTCGCAGGCCAAGCGCGACAACTCCAAGCCGGCCGATGCCTGGAAGAAGGCGCATGCCTACGCCTGGGAAATCGCCGCGGACTATTCCAGCCCGGTGGTGCGTTCGGCCAGCTTCATGCTCAGCCATGTCTGGAACCGTATCTACGCCGGCGTGCTGGTCCATCACCTGGACAAGTTCAAGGCGGCCGCGCCCGGGCACGAAGTGGTCTACGTGCCCAGCCACCGCAGCCACATGGACTACCTGCTGCTGTCCTACCTGCTGTACGACCGGGGCATCGTGCCGCCGCACATCGTGGCCGGCATCAACCTGAATCTGCCGGTGGTCGGCACGCTGCTGCGCAAGGGCGGTGCATTCTTCATCCGCCGCTCGATCCGCGGCAATGCGCTGTACTCGGCGGTGCTCAGCGAGTACGTGGCCCAGCTGGTGGCCGGTGGCTATTCGATCGAGTACTTCGTCGAAGGCGGTCGCTCGCGTACCGGGCGCCTGCTGCAGCCCAAGGGCGGCATGATCTCGATGACGCTGCGCGCGTTCCTGCGCCAGCCGCGCAAGCCGGTGCTGTTCCAGCCGGTCTACATCGGCTATGAAAAGCTGATGGAAGGCGGCAGCTACCTGGACGAACTGTCCGGCCGGCCGAAGGAAAAGGAATCGATCTGGTCGCTGCTGTGGTCCATTCCCAAGGTGCTCAAGCAGAACTACGGGCAGGTGGTGGTCAACTTCGGCGAGCCGATCGCGCTCAACGACGTGCTCGCCCAGCAGGCGCCGGACTGGAACGGCCAGCCGGTCAGCGAAGACGAGAAACCGTCGTGGCTGTCGGGCACCGTCGACCACCTGGCCGAGCGCATCCAGGTGCATATCAACGGCGCCGCCGACGTCAATCCGATCAATCTGCTGGCGCTGGCGCTGCTGTCCACGCCCAAGCACGCGATGGGCGAAGCCGACCTGATCGCGCAGATCGAGCTGTGCAAGACCCTGCTGGTTGAAATGCCGTACTCGGACCGGGTCACGGTGACCCCGCATTCGCCGGACCGCATCATCGCCCACGCCGAGGAAATCAACGTCCTCACCCGCATCAAGCACCCGCTGGGCGACGTGCTCAGCGTCAGCGGCGACACCGCGGTGCTGCTCAGCTACTTCCGCAACAACGTCATCCACCTGTTCACCGCGTCGTCGTGGGTGGCGTGCTGCTTCCAGAACAACCGCCGCATGAGCCGCACCGGCCTGGTCCAGCTGGGCCGCACGGTGTATCCGTTCCTGCAGGCCGAGCTGTTTCTGCCGTGGACCGAGGAAGAGTTTGCCCAACGCATCGAGCAGACCATCAACGTGTTCGTGCGCGAAGGGCTGCTGCAGAACGTCAACGACGACGACGGTGGCATCCTGGCGCGCAATACCGGGCAGACCGATGAAGTGTTCCGCCTGCGTGCCATCGGCCATTCGCTGCAGCAGGCATTCGAGCGCTATTACATCGCCATCTCGGTGCTGGTGAAGAACGGCCCCGGCACGCTGGGTGCGGCCGAGTTGGAAAGCCTGTGCCAGCAGGCCGCCCAGCGCCTGAGCCTGCTCTATGCCCCGGCCGCGCCGGAGTTCTTCGATCGCACGCTGTTCCGCGGCTTCATCCAGAAGCTGCGCGAACTGCGCCTGGTGTGGCCGGACGAGAACAGCAAGCTGCTTTTCGACGACCGCCTGGACGCGTGGGCCAAGGACGCCAAGTTCATCCTCGGCCGCGAGCTGCGCCACACCATCGAACGGGTGAGCCCGGAAGCGGCCAAGCCGGAAGAACCGGTCAGCACGGATTGACGGAAGCGGATGCGCCGAGGCGCATCCGTCCGACCGCACCGTCGGCGGGCATCGCGACGGACCGCAGCCGACCAACGGTCGGCTCTACGCGGGTTCGTCTGGAATCAGCATGTCGGCCAGCTTGGCGATGCAGTCCTTCAACTGCAGCTTGCGCCGCTTCAGGCGCTTGGCTTCCAGTTCGTCTTCGCCGTTGGCGGCCATGCGCTGGATCTGCTCGTCCAGCACGCGGTGTTCCTGCCGGAGTTCGGCAAGACGGACACTGATCTGCTCGGGTGTGAGGGTATCCACAGCTGTCGAGCATACACATCTGCGATGACGCCCGGGAGTGAACGCAGTCACGTCGGGGTCCCTGTGAGGGTGCCCCCCAGCCGGTAGAATGACACCATGCATTCCGCCGTCATCCGCCTGCCCGATCCCGTCCCACGCGCCCGCGATCCGCGCGCGGCCGACGCCGTGCAGGACAAGCTGGCGCGGCGCCTGCGCCGCCAGGTGGGCCAGGCCATTGCCGACTTCGGCATGATCGCCGACGGCGACAAGGTGATGGTGTGCCTCTCCGGTGGCAAGGACAGTTACACCCTGCTGGACGTGCTGCTGCAGCTGCAGAAGAAGGCGCCGGTGCGCTTCGAGCTGGTGGCGGTCAACCTGGACCAGAAGCAGCCGGACTTTCCCGCGCACGTGCTGCCGCAGTACCTGGAATCGATCGGCGTGGCCTACCAGATCATCGAGCAGGACACCTATTCGGTGGTCAGCCGGGTCATTCCGGAAGGGCGCACGATGTGTTCGCTGTGCTCGCGGCTGCGGCGCGGCGCGCTGTACCGCCACGCGGCGGAAAACGGCTTCAGCAAGATCGCCCTGGGCCACCACCGCGATGACAGCGTGGCCACCTTTTTCCTCAACCTGTTCCACCACGCCAAGCTGTCGGCCATGCCGCCCAAGCTGCGCAGCGACGACGGCCAGCACGTGGTGATCCGCCCGCTGGCCTACGTGGCCGAGGACGACATCCGCGCGTATGCGCAGGCCCGCGCGTTCCCGATCATTCCGTGCAACCTGTGTGGCAGCCAGGACAACCTGCAACGCCGCCAGGTGGGCCAGATGCTGCAGCAGTGGGAGCAGCAGCACCCCGGCCGCATCGACCAGATCGCCCGCGCGCTGGGCACCGTCGAGCCGTCGCAGCTGGCCGACCCGGCCCTGTTCGATTTCATGGCGCTGGCCCGAAGCCCGGCCACCGCCGTGCCGTCCCCGCCGTCGGCCTGGGCCGACGACACCCCCGACATCGGCGGCGCGACCGGGCCGGCCTGAGCCGCCCACCGCCCCGCCTTCCCTTCACGACCTACTTCGGACTTCCATGTTCTTTCGCAACCTGACGCTGTTCCGCTTCCCGACCGCCACCGATTTTTCCGAAGTAGACACCCTGCTGCCGCAGGTGCTGCTCAAGCCGGTGGGTCCGCTTGAAATGAATTCGCGTGGCTTCATCTCGCCGTTCGGCCGCGAGGAAAAGACCGTGTTCTCGCACCGCATCGGCGATGCGCTGTGGCTCACCGTGGGCGGCGAGGACAAGATCCTGCCGGGCGCGGTGGTCAACGACCTGCTGGCGCGCAAGCTCGAGGAGATCGAAGAGAAGGAAGGGCGCAAGCCCGGCGGCCGCGAGCGCAAGCGCCTCAAGGACGACCTGCTGCACGAACTGATGCCGCGCGCCTTCGTGAAGAGCTCGCGCACCGACGCCCTGATCGACCTGACCCACGGCTACGTGGCGGTGGACAGTTCCAGCCGCAAGACCGGCGAGAACGTGATGTCCGACATCCGTGGCCTGCTCGGCAGCTTCCCGGCGATGCCGCTCAACGCCGAAGTGGCCCCGCGCTCGATCCTGACCGGCTGGATTGCCGGTGAGGAACTGCCCACCGGGCTGAGCCTGGGCGAAGAGTGCGAGATGAAGGACCCGGCCGAGGGCGGTGCGGTGGTCAAGTGCCAGCACCAGGAACTGCGCTGCGACGAGATCGACAAGCACCTGGATGCCGGCAAGCAGGTGACCAAGCTGGCGCTGGTGTTCGAGGACAACCTGTCCTTCGTGCTGGGCGACGACCTGATCGTGCGCAAGCTGAAGTTCCTGGACGGCGCGCTGGACCAGCTCGAACACGCCGACGACGACGGCCGCCGCGCCGAACTGGACGCCCGTTTCGCCCTGCAGAGCGGCGAAGTACGGCGCCTGTTCCTGCTGCTGGAAGAGGCCTTCAAGCTCAGCAAGGCCGACTGAGCCACCGGCGCCATCGCGTAGAGCGGGGCTCTGCCCCGCTGCTTTACGCACCCGGTAGAACGGGGCTCTGCCCCGCTGATTCCGCCCGGTACCAGAACAGGTAGAGCGGGGCTCTGCCCCGCTGCTTCACGCACGTGGCGCCTGACCCGAAAGGCAGCGGGGCAGAGCCCCGCTCTACGTCTGGGTACCCGGTGGCGCCCTGAACAGCGCGCAGTCATGCGCCGGTCACTGCCGGCGCTATGCTGTACCCATGTCCGGATTCCTCCGCCGCCTCATTTCGCCGGCTGCCCCCACCCTGCAGCGCGACACGGTTCGACTGCGGCTGGAAGATGCCGAGATCGACGTGCTGCGCGTGCGCGATCCGCGTGCGCGGCGGATCAAGCTCAGCGTCGACGAACGGGGCGTGCGCCTGACCCTGCCGCCGCGGGCCAGCCTGGTGATGGGCGAGCGTTTCCTCGAACAACACCGCGACTGGTTGTCCACGCAGCTGCGCAGCTACCAGGCGCAGAACCTGCCGCCGCCGCTGGTGATCGGCGAGCCCGGCGTGTTGCCGTTGCGCGGTGCGTTGCTGCCGTTGCGGTGGGAAAGCGGTCGCTTCGCGCACATGCACGTGGACGGCGAGGGCGCTTGCCTGCACTGGCCGGCGCGCGGTACCGACGCCACGCTGCGCCGCACCCTGCGCGAATTCTACGAAGCACAGACCCGCGCCGATGTGGGCCAGTGGCTGCCGCGCTACCTGCCCGCGCTGCCGCGCGCACCGGCACGGCTGCGCCTGAAGGTGATGTCCTCGCAATGGGGCTCGCTGGCGCCCGACGGCAGCATGGCCCTGGACCTCGCGCTGGTACTGGGCCGGTCATCGGCCTTCGAGTACGTGCTGGTGCACGAACTCTGCCACCTGATCCAGGCCAACCACTCGCCGGCCTTCTGGGCCGAGGTCGAGCAGCGTTTTCCGGCGTGGCGGCAGGAGCGTGATTATTTCCAGGCCGAAGGACGGCGGTTGAAGGCCACGCTGCGGCAACTGCTGACCCCCACCCCGTAGAGCCGACCGTTGGTCGGCTGCGTAGCCCGGTGGTAGAGCCGACCGTTGGTCGGCTGCCTAGCCCGGTGGGTAGAGCCGACCGTTGGTCGGCTGCCCATGACATCCAGGCCCCCGAGGTTGCCGGCCAGCGGCCGGCACTACCGGTATCTTCCGTACCGACCAACGGTCGGTACCTACCGGGTAGCGCGGTCGGTACCTACCGGGTGGCGCGGGCGGTGGCGGCCTGCGCCCAGCGGGCGGCCACGCGGGGGGCGGTGATGCACACGGCCTGGTCGGTGACGGTGGTGACGGCGCGTTCCAGCAGTTGGATGTCGGCCTCGTGCTGGCGGGCCACGTGCGGGTCCTCGAAGAAGATCGCGCGCTGGCAGTGGCCTTCCAGCACGCGGTCGGCGATCTGCGCGTCGCCGCCCATCGGGCCGCTCTGGTAGCGCTGCACCCAGGCCTGGTCCTGCGGCCAGCCGCGGCTCCAGGCCAGCTCGTTGAGGCGCTGGCCGGTGGTGCCGGTGCCCACGCGGTGGGCGAAGCGTGAGAGCAGGTCGAAGTGCTCGTCGGCAAAGGCCAGGATGGCCGGCTTCATGGCGTCGTGCGCAATCAGTGCCAGGGTCTGCCGTTCGAACGCATGCAGGTCGTCGGCGCCCGGATCGGCGGCCAGCCCGGCGTGCACGCGCTCCACTTCCACCCAGTCGCGCGCGGTGGCCACGGTGGAAATGAACGGTTTGCCGTGGATCACACACTGGCGCTTGAGCGCGGTGGCCTCGGGGAAGATCGACGAAGGGTCCACCGGGTCCATCAGGTAGATCGCCCCGTCCAGCGTGCGCTCGGGCGAGCCCATGCCGACCACTTCGGCCACCAGCTTCATCAGGCCGCCCTCGCGCCCGTTGGGATAGCGCTTGAGCGGGGCGAAATCGGGCAGGAAGCCCAGCCGCTGGATCGCATCGAAGGTGCGCCCGACCGCATGCAGCTCCACGCCCAGCTCGCGCAGGCCACCGTCGCAGGCGCGCAGCCAGCGGAACAGGGCGGCGTGCTTGTCGTGGTGGTGCAGGCGGTTGGCGGCCAGGCCGATGCGCATGGGGATGATCCGGTAGGGAGGGGCAATCGGCATTCTATGTCGCTTCCCGTGCTGCGGAACTGCGAACCCGGGCACGCGTCTTCACGCATTTTCGTATTAGTTGCATAGCCCGGCAGCGGGCCATAACCGACAGTGGAGGTCGTCAGTCAATCAGGAAAACCCGCCATGGCTCTCTCCCAGGTTCCCAAGGACATGTCGGTCCAGTCCCTTGCTGCGGATCGCAGTGCCCGCATCCGCGCGCTGGGTAGGCTGCTGCGGCATGCCGCCAGCGGCGATGCCGACGTGCTGCTGGTCGGGCTGGCACGCATGCTCGACGCGCACATCGACAACGATCATGCCGATGACGCCAGCAATGGACGTATCCGCGACCAGCTGGACGAGATTGAACTGCTGCTGGCGCTGGAAATCGAGCGGGCCGGTGTGCGGGCCGCCCCGGTGTTGTCGAACGCGGCGTAAGGGCAGCCGGGCAGAGCCCGGCTCTACGGCGCCGCGCGTTTCGTGGCCTGCCGGGCCACGTTCGGCAACCGCGCGCAGCGCGGTCGCCCCATCCCGCCACGTTACACCGCCAGCAGCTGCGCGATGCTGGCCGCCGCATCGCGGCCCTCGGCCACGGCGGTGACCACCAGGTCGGCACCGCGCACGGCGTCGCCGCCGGCGAACAGGCGCGGGTGCGCGGTCTGGAACGGCAGGCGGTCCTTGCCACCGGCGATGATGCGGCCGTTGTGGCCGGCTTCCACGCCGCGCTCGGTCAGCCACGCCGGGGTGCTGGGCGAGAAGCCGAAGGCGATGATCACCACGTCCGCTTCCAGCAGCGATTCGCTGCCTTCGATCGGCACCGCGTTGCGGCGGCCCTGCGCGTCGGGCTCGTCCAGGCGGGTTTCCACCACCATCACCCCGATCACCTCGTCATCCGCGCCGGCTTCAATGGACAGCGGCTGGCGGTTGAACAGGAAGCGCACGCCTTCCTCGCGCGCATTGGCCACTTCGCGTGCCGAGCCGGGCATGTTGGCTTCGTCGCGGCGGTAGGCGCAGGTCACCTTGGCCGCGCCCAGGCGCACCGCGCTGCGTACGCAGTCCATGCCGGTGTCGCCACCGCCCAGCACCACCACGCGCTTGCCCTCCAGGTCGGGCAGGGCGATCTGGTCTTCCCAGCCGGCAATGGGCCGGCCGTGCGCGTCGCTGCCGCCGACGATGCGGCTGTTCTGCACCAGGAACGGCAGCGCCGGCAGCACGCCCTTCAGGTCCTGGCCGAGCAGGCCGCCGTCGGTATAACGGTAGGCGCCGGTACCGACGAACACCGCGTCGTACTCGGCCAGCAGCTGGTCCACGCTGACGTCGCGGCCGATCTCCACGCCCAGCCGGAACTGCACGCCCATGCCTTCGAGCACGTTGCGGCGGCGGCTGATCACGGCCTTGTCGAGCTTGAAGCTGGGGATGCCGAACTGCAGCAGCCCACCGATCTGTTCGTAGCGGTCATACACCACCGCCTGGATGCCGGCATGCGCCAGCTTATCGGCGCAGGCCAGCCCGGCCGGGCCGGCGCCGATCACCGCCACGCGCTTGCCGGTGGGCTCCACGGCAGTCATGTCCGGGCGCCAGCCGGTGGCCAGCGCGGTGTCCACGATGTACTTCTCGACCGCGCCGATGGTGACCGCGCCGAACTCTTCCAGCGTGCAGCTGCCTTCGCACAGGCGGTCCTGCGGACACACCCGGCCGCACACTTCCGGCAGCGGGTTGGTGGAGTGGCAGAGCGTGGCCGCTTCGTGGATGCGGTTTTCCTGCACCAGCTGCAGCCACTGCGGGATGGCGTTGTGCACCGGGCACTTCCAGCTGCAGTACGGGTTGCCGCAGTCCAGGCAGCGGCCGGCCTGGAACTGGGCGTCTTCCTTGCCGAACTTGCCGTACAGCTCGCCCCAGTCGCCGGACGTGCGCAGTTCGACGGGAATGCGCTGCGGCATGGTCCGGGGCAGGTCGAGGAACTGGAAGGCTTGCTTGCGGCTCATGGGTGGGCCCTGCGTTGTTCGGTCGCCGGGCAGAGCCCGGCGCTACGGAATGTTCGGGTTGCCGGGCAGAGCCCGGCACTACGATTTTTGGGTTGCTGGCCAGCGGCCGGCACTACGATTTTTTGGGTTGCTGGCCAGCGGACGGCACTACGTGGACGGTCAGGCGGCGCGGCGCAGCGAGTCGGTGAGGGATTCGATGCTGGCGGCCTTGGGTTTGACCAGCCAGAACTTGCCTACGTAATCGCGGAACTCGTCGAGGATCTGCTGCGCCCAGATGCTGCCGGTCAGTTCGCGGTGGCGGCTGATCAGCGTATGCAGGTGCTGGCGATGGTTCTCGAAGCCCTCGGCGGAAATGCGGTGGATGTCGATGAGTTCGTGGTTGTAGCGGTCCACGAAGTCACGGTCGATATCCAGCACGTAGGCCAGGCCGCCGGTGAAGCCGGCGCCGAAGTTCAGGCCCACCTTGCCCAGCACCAGCACGATGCCGTCGGTCATGTATTCGCAGCAGTGGTCACCGGCGCCTTCGATCACCGCCAGCGCGCCGGAGTTGCGCACGCCGAAGCGCTCGCCGGCACGCCCGGCCGCGAACAGCTCGCCGCCGGTGGCGCCGTACAGGCAGGTGTTGCCGATGATCGCGGTGTTGCGTGCTTCGAAGCGCGCACCACGCGGCGGGCGTACCACCAGCCGGCCGCCGGCCATGCCCTTGCCGACGTAATCGTTGGCTTCGCCTTCGACCTCCAGCTGCAGGCCGCCCACGTTGAACGCCCCGAAACTCTGCCCGGCGGTGCCGCGGAACCGCAGGGTCAGCGGCGCATCGCTCATGCCCTGGTTGCCGTGCACGCGGGCGATCGCACCGGACAGGCGGGTGCCGATCGAGCGGTCGGTGTTGTGGATCAGGAAGCGGTGTTCGCCGCCGAGCTTGCCGGCAATGGCCGGGGCCAGCAGACCGTCCATCTGCGTGGCCAGGCTGTCCGGCGATTCGTACAGGCGCTGCGCGGCGCAGTGGCTGCCTTCGTACCGGGCCGGGTTGAGCAGGCGCGACAGGTCGACCTTGACCCCGGGGCGCGGCGCTACCTCGACCTGTTGCAGCAGGTCGGTGCGGCCGACGATCTCGTCCAGCGAGCGCACGCCCAGGTAGGACAGCCAGCCCCGCACTTCCTCGGCCAGCAGGCGGAAGAAGTTCTCCACGCGCTCGGGCAGGCCGGTGAAGTACTGCGCGCGCAGGCGCTCGTCCTGGGTGGCCACGCCGGTGGCGCAGTTGTTGAGGTGGCAGATGCGCAGGTACTTGCAGCCCAGCACGATCATCGGCGCGGTGCCGAAGCCGAAGCTGTCCGCACCCAGCAGCGCGGCCTTGATCACGTCCAGGCCGGTCTTCAGGCCACCGTCGGTCTGCAGCAGGGTGCGCCCGCGCAGGTCGTTGGCCACCAGTGCCTGGTGCGATTCGGCCACGCCCAGCTCCCACGGCACGCCGGCATAGCGGATCGAGCTGACCGGGCTGGCACCGGTGCCGCCGTCATGGCCGGACACGGTGATCAGGTCGGCGCCGGCCTTCACCACGCCCGCGGCGATGGTGCCGACACCGGCATGGCTGACCAGCTTCACCGACACCAGCGCGTCGGGGTTGACCTGCTTGAGGTCGTAGATCAGCTGGGCCAGGTCTTCGATGGAGTAGATGTCGTGGTGCGGCGGCGGCGAGATCAGGCCGATGCCCGGCTTGGCATAGCGCAGCCGTGCGATCAGTTCGTTGACCTTGTGGCCGGGCAGCTGGCCGCCTTCGCCGGGCTTGGCGCCCTGGGCGACCTTGATCTGCAGCACTTCGGCGTTGACCAGGTATTCGGCGGTGACGCCGAAGCGGCCCGAGGCCACCTGCTTGATCTTGCTGCGCTTCTCGGTGCCGTAACGCACCGGGTCTTCGCCGCCTTCACCGGAGTTGCTGCGCCCACCGAGCCGGTTCATGGCAATGGCCAGCGCTTCATGCGCTTCGGGCGACAGCGCACCCAGGCTGATGGCGGCGGTGTCGAAGCGACGGAACAGGTCTTCGGCCGGGGCCACCTCGTCCAGCGGCGTGGGCGTGGGCGCGGCCTTGAGCTGCAGCAGGTCGCGCAGCGCCGACACCGGGCGGCCGTGCACGGCCTCGCAGTAGCGCTGCCAATCAGCGGCATCACCACTGCGCGCGGCGCGCTGCAGGGTCATGACCACGTCCGGGTTGTACATGTGGTATTCGCCGCCGTGCACGTACTTCAGCACGCCGCCCACGTCCGGGCGCAGCAGGTCGTTCCAGGCACGCACGGTGAGTTCGCGGGCCTCGTCGTCCAGGCGCGCAAAGCCCACGCCGGCCACGCGCGAGGCGGTGTCCGGGAAGCACAGGTCGACCACCTCGTCATCGAGGCCGACGATCTCGAACAGCTGCGCGCCGCGATAACTGGCCACGGTGCAGATGCCCATCTTGGAGATGATCTTGGACAGGCCCTTGTAGATGCCCTTGCGGTAGCGGCGGCCGATCTGCGACTGCTCGCCGCCCTTGCTCAGCTGCAGGATGCCGCGCCGGCCCAGGTCGAACAGGGTCTGGTAGGCCAGGTACGGGTACACCGCGGTGGCACCGAAGCCGAGCAGGCAGGCCATGTGGTGCGCGTCGCGTGCGGTGCCGGTTTCCAGGATCAGGTTGACGTCGCAGCGCAGCCCGGCGTTGGACAGGTGGTGGTGGACCGCGCTGGTGGCCAGCAACGCATGCACCATCGGCCGGTCGGCGACCGGGTAGCGGTCGCTCAGCAGCAGCATCACGATGCCCTCGCGGGCAGCCGCCTCGGCCTCGGCGCAGATGCGCTCGATGCCGGCCTTCAGGCCTTCGTCCAGGCTGTAGGACAGGTCGATCAGGCGGTTCTTCTCGACGTACTGCTCCATCTTGATCAGCTGGCGCAGCTTGCGCTGGCTGAGCACCGGCGAATTGAGGATGACGTGGTTCACCGTCTCCGCACCGGCATGGAAGATGTTGGTCTCCTTGCCGAGCTGCGTGGTCAGCGACATGACGCAGTCTTCGCGCAGCGGGTCGATCGGCGGGTTGGTGACCTGCGCGAACGCCTGGCGGAAATAGTCGTACAGCGGGCGGCTGTGCTGGCTGAGCACGGCCATGGGCGTGTCGTCGCCCATCGAGCCGGTGGCTTCCTGCTCGGTCTCGGCCAGCGGCCGCAGGATCTGCTCGACTTCTTCGGTGCTCAGCTGGAACAGCTTGTGGTAGCTGCGCAGGGTGCGCTCGTCGAACGGTTCCTCCACCAGTGAAGGATCAATCAGCTCGGTCTGCAGGTAGGTCACGCCCTGTTGCAGCCATTGCTTGTACGGCGCGCGTCCGCGGTTGATGCGGTCGATGGCGTCCGAGTCGAGCAGATCACCGCGCTTGAGGTCGATGGCCATCATCTCGCCCGGGCCCAGCTTGCCCTTGCGCACCACGCGCTCGGCCGGCACTTCCCACACGCCCGCTTCGGAGGCGACCAGGAAGTGGCGGTCGGAGGTGAGCATCCAGCGCGCCGGGCGCAGGCCGTTGCGGTCCAGCGTGCAGGCCGCATAGCGACCGTCGCAGGCGACGATGCCGGCCGGGCCGTCCCACGGCTCGCTGTTGAGCCCGTAGAACTCGTAGAACGCGGCCAGGTCGGGGTCCTTGAACTCCAGCGACTGGGTGGCCGGCGGCACCAGGATGCGCAGCGCCTGGATCAGCTCCATGCCGGCGCTGACCATCAGCTCCAGCATGTTGTCCAGGCTTTGCGAATCCGAGCCGTGCATGGAGATCACCGGGTCGAACTGGCCGATGTCGAAGCGCGGGGTCTTCCACACCTTGCTGCGCGCCTGCGCCCAGCGGCGGTTGCCCTCGATGGTGTTGATCTCGCCGTTGTGGGCGAGCATCCGGAACGGGTGCGCCAGCGGCCAGCGCGGCAGCGTGTTGGTGGAGAAGCGCTGATGGAACACGATGGCGCTGGAGGCCAGGTCGTTGCGCTGCAGGTCCACGTAGAAGCGGCTCAGCTTGTCCGGCAGCACCATGCCCTTGTAGCTGATCGCGTTCGGGCTGAGCGTGGTGACGTAGTAGTCGGCGTGCTCGCGCAGCTGCTGTTCGCTGCGGCGGCGGGCCAGGAACAGGGCCAGGGTGAAGGTGGCCTCGTCCTGCTCGGCACCGGCATCCACGAACACCTGTTCGATGCGCGGCAGGGTGTCGCGGGCCAGTTGCCCGCACACGCTGGGGTCGGTGGGCACCAGGCGCCAACCGACCGGTCGACAGCCGGCATCGCGCAGCTGCTGTTCCAGGGTGTCGCGGCAGGCCTGGGCGGCCGCTTCGTCGTGCGGCAGGAACACCACGCCGGCGGCGAAACGCGCCCCCAGGCTGAGCCCGGCTTCGGCGGCGAGTGCCTTGAGGAACACGTCGGGGCGGCGCAGCAGCAGGCCGCAGCCGTCGCCGGTGATGCCATCGGCGGCCACGCCACCACGGTGGGTCATGCGCGAAAGTGCCGCAATGGCGGTGTCCACCAGCAGTCGGGACGGCTGGTCGTCGAGCTGGGCAACCATGCCGAAACCACAGGCATCGCGCTCATCTTGCGGGTCGTAAAGCCCTTGGCGGTTGCGGGGGGCCATCTCTGCCTCAATGTCGGGTGAGCGGCGACACTCGTCCCCGCTCAATCCGTTGAGCGCATCTGGAGGCACCGGATGACTCGACTAGATCACAGTTGCTGCAACGCCGCAATACACGGTTGCAGGCGCAACCAAACCCCTTCAAAAACCGCCTGGAACCAGGGTTCCAGGCGTCCCTGTTCAGCCGCAGCGCAGGCCGCTGATGGCGCCCTTTTCGTCCACTTCGATGTTCAGTCGTTCACCGACGAACTCCATCGTGGTCATGTCGTTGGGCTTGAGCACCCGCAGCTGTTTGGCGCTGGCGTCCTGCTGGGCCTGGCTGCCGATTTTGTCGGTATAGGCCTGGCCGACCAGGCTCTGCACCTGGGTGGCATCGCAGTTGCCGACCGGCGGCGCTTCCAGCGCCTTGCCTGTTTCATCGGTCGGGGCCGCAGCGGCCTCGGCGGCCTTCTGGGCATGGGTGCCCACGGCTTCCTGCTCGTCCATGGGCGGCGCCTGGCAGGCGGCCAGTACGAGCAGGGCGGGAATGACGGCCACAAGGCCAATGGAACGCCGCAGGCGGCGGAACGACAAGGACGGCATCGAGACTCCAGACATCGAACCAGGGAAACCTTGGAGGATATCGCCAAGCGGGGCGTGAGGTGTTCGTGTTGTGTTATTGACGCGCCCTCGCACCCGCACCGGGTATCACTGCAGGCCCTTACCGCCGCGTCCTCCGATGAGCCCCAGCCGTCGCGTCACCCCCGAAGTCGCCGCCGCCCGCGAGGCCGGCCTGCGCTATGTCAGCGATGAAATGCCGGGCCTGCAGCGGCGCCGTGCCGGCAAGGGCTTCAGCTACCGCGACGCCGATGGCGCGGCGGTGCGCGATGCCGCCACCCTGGAACGGATCCGCGCGCTGGCGATTCCGCCGGCCTACACCGACGTGTGGATCTGCGCGCTGCCCAATGGCCACCTGCAGGCCACCGGGCGGGACGCGCGCGGGCGCAAGCAGTACCGCTACCACACCGACTGGGCGCGGGTGCGCGGCGACGGCAAGTTCGACCGCATCATCGCCTTCGGCACTGCGCTGCCCGTGCTGCGCCGCCGCCTGCGGCGCGACCTGAAGCTGACCGGCTTCCCGCGCGACAAGGTGCTGGCCATTGTGGTCGCGCTGCTGGCGCAGACGCTGGTGCGGGTGGGCAATGAGGTATACGCCCGCGACAACCGGTCCTACGGGTTGACCACGCTGCGCAACCGGCACCTGGCGCTGGTCAAGGGCGGGCGTGCGCAGATGCGCTTCCGCGGCAAGTCCGGACAGGCGCATGAGGTGGACGTGGATGATCGCCGCCTGGTGACGCTGATCCGTGGCTGCCAGCAGCTGCCCGGGCAGGCGCTGTTCCAGTACCGCGATGACGAGGGGGCGGTGCAGCCGGTGGATTCGGGCATGGTCAACGACTATCTGCACGACGCGATGGGCGAGGATTTCAGTGCCAAGGACTTCCGCACTTGGGGCGGGACGCTGGAAGCCATCCGCCAGTTGGCCGTCACCGAGCTGCCCGAACCGTCCAGCGAACGTGCGCTTGCGGGGTTGCAGAAGCAGGTGGTGTGCGAGGTGGCGAGCCTGCTGGGCAATACGCCGTCGGTGTGCAGAAAGTCCTACATCGATCCGTGCGTGTTCGACGGCTGGCGCGCCGGCTCGCTGAAGGCGCTGGCAGGTCTGCGCGGCGAGCGGCAATGGGAGCAGGCGACGTTGAAGGTGCTCAAGGCCGCACGGCGCACGGTCAAGCGCGCGCGGGCGGCCTGAGCGGGTCCATCAGCCGCAGTAGAGCGCGGTGATGTTGTTGGTGCGGCCGGTTTCGATGGTCAAACGCTCGCCGCCGGTTTGCGCGCCCGGGGTCGGGTTGGCCGCGCCACTGGCGGTGGGGCCGCTCTCGGCGCGCTGCCCGCGCACCACGTTCACCTGCAGGCTGTCGCTGTCCACCCGGGCGCGCTCGATGGTGGCCGCCGATGCGGCCAGGCCCACCGCACCGCGCACCTTGTCCACGTGGCACTGGCCGGAGATCACCCCGTCGATGGGTTGCACCTGCGCCACCGGGGTGCTGCTGCAGGCGGAAAGGGTGGCCAGGGCGGCCGCCGCGAAAAGGGTGCGGTACATGGGTGACTCCAGCAGGTTTTCCGGCCTGCAGCGTGCCGCGTTTGACGTATGCAGCGGATGAAGCCTGCACGGATTGCCCACATCGCACTCACTTTGCGTGGCCGCGCGGTTGGCCACACTGCCTGTGCACTTGAACGCTTTCGCAAAGGAGCCGCAGATGGCCACCCGCAAGACTCGCACGCCCACCTCGCCCGCCGCCGCTGACAAGGCCGCCAAACCCCTGGCCGAGCGCACGCCGGTGGTGAAGACCGCCACCCGCAAGGCAGCGGCGAAGGACCCGCGCGCCGCCCGCGTGGCCGCGCGCCAGCGCCGCCTGCAGGACCAGGAGAAGGCCAAGGATGCACGCGTAGCCAAGCAGGCCGCGAAGAAGCAGGTGGCGAAGAAGGCGACCAGGAAGGCCACCCAGGCCGGCGCGCGCAAGCAGCCGGAGACGATGCCGGCGCAGCAGATCGCCAAGCCGGGCAATGAGCACGAACTGGCGCTGGCGCCGCGCTTCCTTGCCCCTGACTACAAGGGCAGCGGCAAGCTTGCCGGCAAGCGCGCCATCATCACCGGGGCCGATTCGGGCATCGGCCGCGCGGTGGCCGTGTTGTTTGCCCGCGAAGGCGCCGACGTGGCCGTGCTGCACCTGGACGAAGCGGCCGACGCCAAGGTGACGCGCCAGCATGTGGAAGCCGAAGGCGGCCGCTGCCTGGTGATCGCCGGCGACGTGCGCGACCCCGCGTTCTGCAACAAGGCGGTCAAGCAGGTGGCCAAGGCCTTCGGCGGGATCGACATCCTGGTCAACAATGCCGCCTTCCAGCTGCATTGCGAGCGCCTGGAAGACCTCGAGGACGCGCACCTGCAGGAAACCCTGCAGACCAACATCGGCGGCTATATCCAGATGGCCCGCGCGGTGCTGCCGCACCTGCAGGAAGGCGACTGCATCATCAACACCGGGTCGGAGACGGGCCTGTTCGGCAGCAAGGCGTTGATCGACTACTCCGCCACCAAGGGCGCCATCCACGCCTTCACCAAGGCGCTGGCCAGCCAGCTGCTACCGCGCGGGATCCGGGTCAACGCGGTGGCGCCGGGCCCGGTCTGGACACCGCTCAACCCGGCCGACAAACAGGCCGCCGACGTGGCCGAGTTCGGCAAGGACAGCGACATGGGCCGCCCGGCGCAGCCGGAGGAGTTGTCCCCGGCCTACGTGTTCCTTGCCTCCCCGGTGACCGCCAGCTATATCAGCGGGGCGATCCTGCCGGTGATGGGCGGGCCGCGCGGCTGAGCGCGGCGCGGTAGCACGGCAGGCTGACGCGCGCGATCTACGCCGCGTCAGCCGCCGGTGGGCGGAGTGGGACGGACATGGATAAGGAGTGCAACGATGGGTGTCGCCGCCGCAACCGGATTGGGACTGCTGCTGGCGGGCGTGGCCGCCGCGCCGCTGACGTCGATAACCACCGAGGACGGTGTGACGGCCACGCACTACGTCTCCCGCCACCAGCTGCACTGCGGTGACAGTCGCTTCGACATCACCGTGGACGCGGGGCAGGCCGCGCCGGTGACTGCGTTCACGGTCAACGACGTGGCGCTGCCGCCGGAGCAGGTACGGCAGATCAATGATCAGATCGGTGCGCGCTCGGGGTTTCTGGGCCTGCGCAGTTCCTGCACGCGGCAGCGCCAGGCGCTGACGCTCCAGTTCACCTCGCCGACGCGGACCTACGGGGTTGCCGTGCGCTTCGTCGATGGCCGGCTGGCATCGGTGGTGGGCACAGCGCCGTAGAACGCGGCGATCGGGGCGATGAAGTCCTGCGGGTTGGCACCGACCAGGTTGGTCAACACGACCACCGCCAGCCGACGTTCGGGATAGACGATGAACGCCGCGCGTGCGCCGCCCATGCCGCCGACCTGCAGGTCCGGGGCCGTGCCCATGATGGGCCAGCCGGCCGACCAGGCGCCGGGCTCACCGTTGTTCAGGCGTTCCGGTGTCCACATGCGGCGCACGCCGTCCGGCCTGAGCAATTGCCCCTGCGACAGCGAGATGATCCAGCGGCCCACCTCGTCGGCGGTGGTGAGCATGCCCGCACCGGCCCACAGACCCGGTGACAGGTCGTAGAACCAGTGCGACAGCCGTTGCGGTGCATCGGCGGCGTCGGTCTTGCGGGGGAACCAGCTGTAGATGGTGGCCGCGTCGGCGACCAGGTCGTAACTGTCGCCGAAGGTGGTGCGTGGCATGCCCACCACGTCGAACTGATGCCTGGCCATGTACTGCGGATACGGCATGCCGGCCTGCCTGGCGATGATCCGCGCCAGCAGCACGTAGTTGGTCTGGTTGTACCGGAAGCGCTCCCCCGGCGCTGCTTCCACCGGCAGGGCGGTTACCTGCGTCCACGCCTGCTCTTCGGTGCCGCCGCCCAGCAGGCCCTGCGCATCGAGGATGTCCGGCAGGCCGGAGGTATGGGCGAGCAGCTGGCGCACCTGCACCTTGCCCCACGCCGGCGGCAGATCATCCAGGTAGCGCGACACCGGTGCCTGCAGATCCACGCGCCCGGCTTGGGCCAGCTGCGCCATCGCGACCCCGGTAAAGGACTTGGTGGCCGAGTTGAGCGGGAAACGCGTGTCGCGCGTGGCGGCCACGCCGTTCTCGACATTGGCCAGTCCATAGGCCTCGGACAGCACCAGCTGGCCGTCCTTGACCACCGCGATCTGCAGGCCCGGAATGCGCCTGGCCTGCATCGTGTCCTGCACGAACCGGCGGGCCTGCGCGTTGGCGGGATCCCAGGCGGTGGAGGGAGCGGCGAAACACGCCAAGGGCACTGCGAGCGCGGCCAACAGGACGGGGGTGCGGAGGGCACTGAAACGCATGCAGCTTTCCTTGGGCGGGTGCACCGGTCGCCGCGCGCCGGTGGAGCGGCGGACAGTCCGGGCTCGCAGGCTTGGATGCGGCGGCGGGCGAAAAGGTTTAACCGGCGCGCAGGCGACCGTTCGTCGGCGCGCGCCGTCCGGCACTTGACGACAGTTGTAGTCACTGGCACGGTGACGACACGTGTAGTCATCGGAGTGTGTCATGCGCGGCAAAACCATCGGGGACCAGGAACTGGCCCTGTTGCAGTACGTAGCAGAACAGGGCGGCGCCACCGTCGGTGAAGTGGCGGCGGGGTTTGGCGAAGAACGCGGGCTGGCCCGCTCGACCGTGCTGACCATGATGGAACGCCTGCGCGGCAAGGCCTACCTGCAGCGCAAGCAGGTGCAGGGCGTGTACCGCTACGCCGCCACCAGCGGCCAGGACAGCGTGGTGCAGGGCGCGGTGGCCAGCTTCGTGGAAAAGACCCTGCAGGGCTCGGTATCGCCGTTCGTGGCCTTCATGTCGCACAAGGCCGAGGTCAGCGACCAGGAACTGGCCGAGCTGGAAGCGCTGGTCGCGCAGTTGCAGTCACGCAAGCGGGAGGGCTGAGCCATGGAGACGCTGATGATGGACCTGCTGGTGCGGCTGGGCTGGACCAGCGTGCAGAGCGCGGTGCTGGTGGGCCTGGTGTGGGGCGTGTGCCGGCTGCTGCCGGGCCTGCCGCCGTCCACGCGGGTGCGTTTGTGGTGGTTGGTGGCCCTGCAGGCGGTACTGGGCCTGGTCTGGAGCAGTCCGCTGGAGCTGGCGGTGTTGCCCGCGCCCGCGGCGCAGACCACGCAGGTGATCGCACTGCCTGCCATGGACGCCGCGGTTGCGGTGGCACCTGCGGCCGCCGACACGGTTGCGATGGCGGCGCCGGCCTCGGTGCTGTGGTCGTGGCCTGCCGTGCTGCTGGCAATGTGGGCGGCGGGTGTGCTGGTGATGCTGCTGCACAGCCTGCGTGGCTATCGCCACAGCCGCGCGCTGGTACGCGATGCAGTGGAGTGCACCGATGCCTCGCTGCAGGACGCATTGCAGCTGGCGGCCGAAGCACACGGCCTGCGCCGCGCGCCCGCCTTGAAGATCTCCGCGCAGATCCGCTCGCCGCAGCTGATCGGACCGTGGGCCCCGGTGCTGCTGCTGCCCGCGCGCGAACTGCCGGCGATGGCGGCCGACGACCTGGACATGGCGCTGACCCACGAGCTGGTGCACCTGCAGCGCCGCGACCTGTGGTGGGGCTTGCTGCCTGCGTTGGCGCAGCACCTGTTCTTCTTCCATCCGCTCGTGCATCTGGCCGCCCGCGAATATGCGCTGGCCCGCGAAGAAGCCTGCGATGGTGCGGTGGTGGCCGGGCATGGCCATTGCCGGCACGACTACGGCCGGTTGCTGGTGCAGCTGGGCGTGGCCCCGCGCCCGGCGGTGGGTGTGGCCAGTGCGTCGCCGAACTTCCGCAGCCTCAAGCGTCGCCTGCTGAGCCTGCAGCAGACCCGTCGTTTCCCGCGCATGGCGGCCATGGCGATCACCGCGGTGTTCGTGCTGGTCGGTGTGGCGCCGCTGCGGCTGGTGGCTGCGGTTGCGCCACCCGCGCCGCCGCCGCCACCGGCTGCACCGCACGCCCCGGCCACGCCGCCGCCCGCGCCCTCCGCGCCGGTCCCTGCCCCGGAACCGATGGCGGTCCCTGCGCCGCCGGCACCGCCGATGGCACCGCAGGCGCCCCGTGCGCCGGCCTCACCGCAGGCGCTGGACGATGGCATGCCGCTGGTCACCCACGGCCAGCTCACGCTGTCCCGGCAACCGGCGCAGGCCTTCGTACTGATGGGGGATGGCGACAACTTCGTGAATGCCTCGGTGGCCGACCTCAAGCAGGCGCGGCGCGATGCCCGCGATGGCGAACCGGTGCTGTGGGTACGGCGCGGGCAGGCCCGCTACCTGATCCGCGATCCGGCCGTGCTGCGGCAGCTGGGACGCAGCCAGAGCGAAGTGGCCGCACTGGGCGACGCGCAGGCGGACCTGGGCGATCGCCAATCGGAGATCGGCGAGCAGATGGCCAGGGTGAGCATGCAGGTCACCGCCGACGTCATGGCGCATCTGGATGTGGACGCGGTGACCCACGCGGCCGCGCAGCACGCCACCCTGGACGCGGCCGCCGAGGCCAACCAGGCGGCACGTCAGGCGCGCAAGGCCTCTGCCAAGGCCGTGGATGCGCAACAGCTCGCCCGGGTGGCCCGCGAACAGGCCGAACTTGGCCGCGAGCAGGCGCGCCTGGCGCAGCAGCAGAGCCTGGCCTCGGCCCGCGCCGCACGTGACGTGCGCGCGGCGATCGACCAGGCACTGTCCAGCGGCAAGGCCGAGCGCCTGCGCGACTGACCGCGCGGCAACGGCGGCCTGCGCAGCGACGCAGGCCGCCGCCTTCATGGGCTCACGCGATCAACCGCAGTTGGCGCGGACGATCTTGTTCTGTTCGTCCACTTCGATGCTGACGCGGTCTTCGCGGTAATCCATGGTCATGGCCATGCCCGGCTTGAGCACGCGTGCATGGCGGGCGCCGCTGTCCTTGACTGCTTTGGCGAGCACCGCCTCGCTGGCGGTCTGGCCCACCAGGCCATTCAACTTCTCCGCATCGCAGCGGGCGGCACTGTCGGCACCGGCGGCCATGGGTTCGGACGTGGGGGCGTTGGTTTTCGGCGGCTGGCTGCAGGCGGCCAGTGGCAACGCACAACCTAGGGTCAACAACAGGGCAAGGCGCATGCGGTACTCCTCCCGGGGTCAGTAGCGGGCAGTGTGGTGGGTGCGTGCTTCACATCGCGTCAAAAGCCCACCGCCGCGTTCATTCGCCCTGCAGTGCCAGCGTTTCCCGCGCGCGCTGTTCCTCGGCCACCAGCCGCAGCATCAACAGCGACAGCGTCACCACGTCCTGGTGGTTGTGCTCGGCCACGCGGCGCAGGTTCACCGCGCTGCCGCCGCGCAGGTAGTTCAGCCATGCCGCCGGCGCTTCCGAACCGGGCAGGTCGTCTTCGCGCACGATCTGCAGCAGCTGCCGTTCGATGGTGGCCAGCCGGCAGTTCTCCCAGGTGCCGCGGTAGCGGCGGCGGGTCGGGAACAGCAGGTCCACGTGGTCCAGCGGGGTGATCGGGCAGCGCTGCCGGGCCAGCCGGTAGCGGGTCTTGAGCAGCGGGGCGTCGTAGCAGCGGCCGTTGTAGCTGGAGAACACGGTGGTGGGCTGCAGCCAGCCGGCGAACTCGCGCAGCATTGCGGTTTCGGCGGCCATGGTGGTCATCAGCAACTGGCGGATGCGCAGACCCTCGCCCTGTTCGGGATGGGCATGCCAGTCGGCCGCCCCGATCATGAAAGCGCGGGTGCCGGTACCGCCGGCCAGGCCGGTGGTTTCGGTATCGAAGAACATCAGGTCCTGCGGCTGCACCTGGTCGCCCTCGCGCTTGGCGAAGGCCAGCGACAGCGGTTGGGTGGGAATGGGCTGGGGCAGGAACGATTCGATCAGGAACAGCCCGGGCGCGATCTCCTCGCCGGGCACATGGCGGTCCTGCGCGTTGGCGCGCGGCGCGGGCGCTGCGGCGCTGCCCCGACCACGCAGGCCCAGCAGCCGGTGCAGGCTGCCCACGTCGGGCGTGCGCAGCGCCGGTGCGGGCGCTGCGGGCGTGCTGGTGGCCGCACCAGTGGGCTTGTGGCGGATTTCCTGTTCGACCCAGGCAAACACCGAGGCCGGCGCGGGGGACCGTGCGCGCGCATCGTTGGCGGCGGCGGGGAGCGCGGTGACGTGTGCCGACCGACGGTCGGTGCCGACCGTTTCGTTGGGGGTGGCCACGCCCGTGTCAGCGGCGGGCGGTGCACCCTCGGTCGCCTTCGTCCGCTCCCCCGCAGGCGCGGGGGTGGCGTCACCGGCCTGCCGGCGCAGCAGGCGCAGCTTGTCCAGGCTCAGGCTCACTGCGGCACCACCTCGGCATGCACGCGGTCCTGCGCGTCGGCGCCGGGCAGCGCCGGGGCATCGAACAGGTCCAGCACCTTCAGCGCCAGCGCCCGGGGCGTGGTGGCATCGTCTTCCTGCCCGGCCAGCACCGGACCCACGCAGGCCGGGCAGCCGGCCTTGCAGTCGCAGCGCTGCACCAGCTCGCGCGCGCGCTGCAGCAGTTCGTCCTGGCGCAGCCACAACGGCTCGCTCAGGCCCACGCCACCGGGGAAGTTGTCGTACAGGTACACGGTGGGCACGAACTGCTGCTGCAGTTCGATCGCGCTGGCATCGAACTCGGCCCCGCGCAGCTGGCCACGGCCGCTCTGGTCGGCCACCGCGAACCACGCGCCGTCGCCGTTGCCCACCGCCTTCTGCAGGTCGCGCGCGTCGGCCATCACCGCCACCGTGGCCACGATGTGCAGCGCATATGCCGCGCCCAGGAAACCATCCAGCGCTTCCTGCTTGCTCTCGAACGCGGTCAGCAGCAATGCCTGCGGCAGCTGCCACCACACCGCGGTGGTGTGCAGTTCCTGGTCGGGCAGGTTGACCGGGCCGTAGCCGATGTTTTCGTGGGTGTAGTAGCGGATCTTCTTGTAACCGGCCACGCGCCGCACCACGTGCACCTCGCCGTGGTGGGCATCGCCCTGCCCGGCAAGGCAGCCGTCGAAACGGTCCAGCACCTTGAGCTTGGTGAAGTCGATGCTGTCGGTGTAGTAGTCCACGTGGGTGCGGGTGACGTAGGCCTTGCGGCCGTCCCAATCCAGCCGCTCCACCTGGTACGGCGTGGACTGCACCATGTGGATGGCGCCTTCATACAGGGTGAGCGCGGCCGCCGAATAATCCACCTCGGCGATGATCTGCTGCTTGCCGTCGCTGCGGTCGACCACCACGAAGTTGCCGTCGGCCACCGAACGCAGGCTCACCGCGTTGGCCGGGTAGCTGTCGGCGATCCACTCCCAGCGGTCGCCTTCGCGGTGGATCACCTCGGTTTCGGCCAGCGCTTCCAGGAACACCAACGGGTCGATCGGCCCGAACGGGTCGCCGGCCAGGAACGGCAGCTCGAAGGCGGCGCAGCGGATGTGGTCGAACAGGATCAGCGGCTGGTCCGGGGCGATGCGCGCGTGCTCGGGCGATGCGTCGGCGAAGAAGTCCGGGTGGCGCACCACGTACTGGTCCAGCGGCTGCGAACTGGCCACCATCACCCCCAGCGCGGGCTGCTGGCGGCGCCCGGCGCGACCGAAGCGCTGCCAGGTGGCCGCCACGCTGCCGGGGTAGCCGTTGAGCACCACCACGTCCAGGCTGCCGATATCCACGCCCAGCTCCAGCGCCGAGGTGCTGACGATGCCGTCGATCAACCCGGCTCGCATGGCACGCTCGGTCTCGCGGCGCTCGGTGGGCAGGTAGCCGCCGCGGTAGGCGCGGATGCGCGCGGGCTTGCGCGGGTCGTGGTCGAAGATGTCCTTGAGGTACTTGGTGAGCACTTCAACCATCAACCGGCTCTGCGCGAAGATCAGCGTCTTCAGCCCGGACTTGATCGCGATGCGGGCGATGCGGTTGCTCTGCGAACGCGCCGAGGCGCGCAGGCCCAGGTCGGCGTTGACCACCGGCGGGTTCCACAGCAGCACGTGCTTGGGCCCGCTGGGCGCGCCGGATTCGGTGATGGCGGTGACCGGGGCTTCGATCAGCGCCTGCGCATGCGCCTGCGGGTTGCCGATGGTGGCCGAGCACAGGATGAACTGCGGCTCCACCCCGTAGAACGCGCAGATGCGCTTGAGCCGGCGCAGCACGTTGGTGACATGGCTGCCGAACACGCCGCGGTAGGTGTGCACTTCATCGATGACCACATAGCGCAGGTTCTCGAAGAACTGCGCCCACTTGGTGTGGTGCGGCAGGATCGCCTGGTGCAGCATGTCCGGGTTGGAGACCACGATGTCGCCGTGCAGGCGGATCGCCTGGCGCGCATCGCCGGGCGTATCGCCGTCGAAGGTGAAGGCTTTCACGCCCAGGTCGCCGGCGCGGTTGAGTTCCAGCAGCTCGGCCACCTGGTCCTGGGCCAGCGCCTTGGTCGGGAACAGGTACAGCGCCTTGGCCTTGCCCTGCATGGCCGCACTCACCACCGGCAGGGTGTAGCACAGCGACTTGCCGCTGGCGGTGGGGGTGACGATGGCCACGTGCTCGCCGCGCTGGGTGGCATCCCACGCCTCGGCCTGGTGGCTGTACAGCTGCTCGATGCCGCGCGCCTTCAGGGCGGCGGTGAGCGCGGCCGGCACGTCGGCCGGGATCGGCGCGTAGCGCCCTTCGCGGCCGGGGATGGTGAAGCTGCCGGTGATGCGGTCGGCGTAGCGCTGCTGCAGGCGCGCGGTGAGCAGCGCGCCGTTGCGCGAGGGCAGCCCGTCGGTGGTGGACAGGCGGCGCTCGGCATCTTCGGTGCGCTTGGCGAGTTCGTAGGCCATGGGAACAACGATCTGCAAAGGACGCCATGGAACCACAGCGGCGTCTCAATGTTTGAGACACACCGCGGGTGGTGGGTGAATGATTCAGCGCGTGGGTGCGGGACGTGTGGCCAGCGCGGCCACCGCAGCGTCTAGGCAGCCAGCACCGCTGCCAGTATCACCAGGAGCAGGCGTACGCCCGGCGTCATTGGTGCTGCCGGGTCTCGGCATCCACGGAGGGAGCCCATGTGGCGTGATGGAAGTGCGTCTGGCGGGTGCAGCGCAGCAGCAGCAAGGTCTGTACGCCCAACAACAGCACTGCCAATGCACGCCAGACACTGTGGACAAGTGCCGCGGTGAAGGGCGAGGCCTCTGATCGGGTATCGATGTGCAGGCGCAGGCCGTGGACGTCGTGCTCGCGCCCGACCACCCAACCGCGCAACGCGAACGGGCGCTGCTGGCTCACCTGGTCGCGGGTGTGTTGCCAGTGCTCCAACGGTGCCTCCACTACCGAGGGACGGATGTCAGCGGCCCGATGCACGTCGATCAGCACCAGGCCGTCGGTTGGCGTTGCCAGCGCGATCGAACCGATGTCCGCCAGCTTGTGCTGGGCGAACTCACGCACAATGGCCAGCTGGATCTCGTACAACGCTTTCAGGTCCGCTCCGCCCAGGTACACCGTGTCGTCGTGGGCCTGCGCCAGGCCCCGGAGGGTGTCGGAAAGATACTCCCAGCGGTTGCCATCGACGCGCGGCACGCGTCCGCCCGCTTTTTCCTGAAGCGCCGGCAGCAATAGCTCCAGTAGGCGGTCACGCAAGGCGTCGCAAGCCACAACACCCTCCAAGCACACCCGTTCAAGTGCCTCCACCAGCGGTGCCACGCCGAGGATCCGGTTGCGGTGGCCTGCGGTGGACCGGCTCGGAAAGGTCGACTGCAGCGCCAACAGTTCGAGACGACTTATCTCCACGCGCATGGCATCGTCGCGGTCCAGCAGGTCCAACGTGGGGGGCAGCACGATCCCAGGAAGCTCGATCGCCGGGCCACCCCACAGCGTCTGCCGACAATCGGATTGCGCCAGGGTATGGCCGGCAGCCAGCAGCGCAGCGATACCGCAGGTGCCGTCACCCTGCAGGCTGACCCGATCCCCTGGTCGCGGCGGAGCGGCCAGTACGGTGGCTGGCGTGGGGTCGCTGCGCAGGGCCGGGACATGCAGCGCATGACGGGCAATGCGCAGGTCGTCAAAGACGGCGTTCCCGGCCTGCAGCGACCACAGCGTGGCCAGCATTGCCGTCCCCAACCAGACCAGGTGGCGGCCCAATGTCGACGGGGGCAGGCGGCGTGCCTCTTCGACCAGCGAACGGCCGGGATTCAGCGACAACAGATACCGATCAGCAGTGCGAACCTCGGCAATCACTGGTTGCCCCAGCGGAAGTGCATGGCCGGTGCACCAGTGGCGCGGCGCATTGACTTGCACATTGCCGATCTCCAGGACAGGGGTGTCGATTTCGACCTGGCCAATGGGCTGCGGGCGTGGCTCCCCAAGGGTGCCTTTGAACTGGTTGACGGTACCTGCCGCAGGCAGCGGTCGGCGACGCGGGCGGGTGAGTGCCACGCCGACTGACGCGCTTACGATGCCGGCCACCAGCATCAACCAAGGCAGGTCCAGCACGCGCATGGTGCCCAGCCACAACAGCAGGCAGGCCAGCAAGTAGCAGCCGGCGCTCGGCAGACCCAGCCACTGCGGCTGGCGGAGGGCCCGTTCCTCAGGGGTTTCCTCCCGCTGAGCAGGCAGGTCCGAGGAGCAACAATCGATTTGGGGCCCGGCTACCGGAGCCAAGCCCTGCCCCTGGGCCGCATCATCGACAGGAGGTGCGGGCGTGGTCTGCCGTTCTGTGGCCAACCATGCATAGTGCTCTGCCTTTGCTACCTGTTCGCGCACCAGTCCTGCGGCTATGTCGAACCCGTTCATGCGCACGACGATCGCTTGCGAATGACCGAGTACCACCTCGGCACGGGGCTGCGCCGGCACGAACTGGCGCGCGTCGTAGGGCAGCACCACCTCCACCTCCCCCAGCCGTTCATGGAGTAGCTGCGCCTCGTCATGCTCGAGGCTGTAGGGACCTGCCAGGTTTCGGACCTCCCGCGATTCAGCCAGCTGCCCGGTCAACCGAAAAGGTTCCAGCGCAGCGAACTCCGCTTCATCCAGCGCGCGCACGACTGGCGTCTTGCGCAGTGCCCTGATCGCATACCGTGCATCGCGACGTCGCCCGGCGTAGATGACTGCGCCCAGCAGCGACAGCAGCAGGATCAGGAGCTTGGCAAACACCAGAAAGGTGAGCATGGGCGGTTCCAGGCACGGGTGAACCGCACAGCGTCGCCCTTGCCGTGCACGGCGACAATGCAACATGTTGCAATGTGGCGTCACACACGGGCTGAACGCCGCTTGCGCCACGCAACGAAATCTGAATCCTGGCACGGTATCCTCGCCGATGAACGCACCGGAGATTGGTAGAGCGCCGTGTCACGACGTGGACCGCAGGGAGCACTTCTGATCAGCATGTTGCTGGCCAGCATCGCGCACGCGCAACAGGCCGCGCCGAGCATGTCGCCCGCGCCGGTGGCGTCGACCGACGTGGCCGCCCCACCGCCGCAGGACAGCGTCACCACGCTGGGCGAAGTACGCGCCATCAAGCCCGATGAAGACGTGCCGCTGGATCTGTACCGGTTCAAGAGCCCGGTGCAGGCCGAAAACAACCGCTTCAGTCGCTCCTGGCGCGAGCCGCCCACTCCAGAGCAGGTGAGCATGAGCGGCGGCTACGTGATGATGGGCATCTACTACGGTATCGCCAAGGCCGCGCAGGGTATCCATACGATCACCGGCGCACCGGACCAGATCCAGTCGGCCATCGCCCGCCCACCGCCGCAGCTGACCGAACAGCAGCAACTGCGCGCGCTGCAGTTCTGCGATCCGCAGCAGGGCTGCGTGGCACCGCCGCAGAAGTGACCGGCTATCCTGTCGCCCCGCCACGCCCGCTTACCGCCATGTCCCTGCGCTCTGTGTTCCTGCTTGCCGCACTGCTTCCCGTCACGGCCATGGCCAGTGGCAGCGCCGACGATGGCAGCTGCCGCAACGGCGCCTTTCCCTCGGAACAAAGCGGCTTCGCGCTGGCGAAGGTGGTCGGTGCATCGCGGCTGTACCTGTTGAGCGACACGGAGGGCTGCCCGGCGCGCGGCGAACCGGCGTGCCGCCAGCGCAGCTACGTGGTGCCCGGCGATACGTTGATCACCGGGCGCGACAAGGATGGGTACCGCTGCGCGTTCTTCCCCAACAAGGGGGGCGGCAGTGCGGGCTGGGTAGCCAGCACGCGTCTGCAGCCGCAGCCGCTGCCACCGCCGACGCTGCAGGCATGGGCCGGTGATTGGCGCGATGGCGATGACCATCTGGTCATCGGCGTGCGGGGCGGCCAGTTGCACGTGGAGGGCGATGCCTACTGGCCGTCGGCCAATCCCACCCCGGAGGTGCGCCCGTACGGGCCGAACATGGGCCAGGTGGAGGCGCTGGCCGCGCCAACGGGGAACACGGTGGCGTTCCAGGACGCCACCTGCACGCTGCGCGCCCACCTCCTGGGCGACTACCTGATCGTGGCCGACAACAGCGAATGCGGTGGCATGAACGTGCGCTTCAACGGTGTGTACCGGCGTACCCGCCCGCAGCGGTAACACCGGACAGGGCCCGGCGCGAGGGTGGCCGGCCGGGCCAGTACACGACAACCACGTGCGTCAGGCTGCCAGCCCGGGTACCGGGCGGGTCTGCATGTCCGCGTCCAGCGCGCGGCGGCGCGCCCGGGCCCGGGCTACCCCGCGCCACAGCAGCGCGGCTTGGCCCAGTGCCAGCGCACTGGCCAGCAACAGGGCCAGGGTGCTGGCAGCGGCGGCCACGATGCGGCGCTGGTCGGCATCGGTATTCACCTCCAGGCGCAGGCCGGCGGCATCTTCGTGGCGGCCCACCACCAGGCCGTCCACCGTGAACGGCACCGGTGTGGCCAAGGTGGTCATCGCCTGCTCCCAGCGATCCAGCACCGATTCGGCACGCACGTCGGCCGCATCGAGCCGCACCGCGTCGGCATCGCCCCGCAGGTCATGCGGGGTGGCCAGCACCACGCCGCCCTGCTGCAGCGACAGCAACTGCGGGGCAAGCGTCTGCAGCTGCCGCGCGATGGCGATACCGGCATGGCCACGGGTAATGTCCTGCAGCGCGCTCAACTGGTGCGATGGCATCAGCATGCCGTCGTTGCCTTCCTCGACGGCACGGCGCAGTTCGCGGGCCAGGAGTGGCCAGCTGTCCAGGGCGAGTTCCTGGCCGTCCACGTCTGCCGTGGCGGCAAGCTCGTCCACGATCTCGCGCTTCAGCGCGTCGCAGTCCTCCAGGCCGGCGGCGCACGCCTGTTCGACGACCTCCACCAGGTTGCCCATGCCACTCACGATCTTGCCGCCGCTATGCTGCGCCGACAGTGCGGCCTGTGCGTAAGGATCGCTGCCGGCCTGCTGCAACATCAGCAGGCGCAGCATGGCCGACATGTTGTCTTCGCGGACGCTGACATAGTCGCCGCGATACAGCGACAGCAGCGCGTCGGGCATCTGCAGCCCGGGCAGCCTCACCGGCGTGCCACCCCAGCGCACGCGGCTGCAATCGGGCAGCACGATGGCCGCATCGATGTCCTGCAGGGGAGTGAGGGCGAGTTCGCACTGGCCTTCGCCGCGCAGCCTGACCCGGTCGCCACCGCGCGGCGGCCGCTGCGCCAGCGAAGCCGCGGTGGCATCGCTGCGGGTCTCTCCGCCACGCACGCCCTGCCACGCCAGCGCCATGTCGTCGGTGACGCCATGGCTGTTGAGCAGCGCGGCCAACAGTGCCACCAGCCCCACGGCCAGCAGCACCACATGATGGCCCCAGCGCGCCGCCGGGAAGCGACGTGCTTCGTCCACCTGCGACCACGCGCTGCCCATCGCCAGCACCTCGCCGCTGGTCGCCAGGATCTCCATCTCCACCGGCTGCCCGAGCGGCAACCGCCCGGAGTGCTGCCAGTGCGCCGGCATCTGTACCTGCAACGCATCGCCAAGGAAGTAGTGATAGGTGCGCAGGGCTGCATTGGTCGGATTGGGCAGCTCCACCAGGCGCAGCGGCCCGTGGACGCGGTTCACCGCCAGCGGCTTCGCCGGCGCGGCCGGGGCGGGGCGCCGCCACTGCCACCACACCGCTGCGCCGGCCATCGCCAGTGCCGCCAGCAGCAGCGGCACGCGTGCACCGCCGAGATCGGCATTGGCCACTACCAGCATCAGGACGAACGCGAGCACCCAAAGGCCGGCCATCTTCCACACGCGCGAGGTGGGCTGGCGCAGTGCCGCTTCCTCGGGCGTTTCCACGCGCCGTTCCCGTACCTCCACGGGCGTTTCTGCGATCTGTTGCACGGGCCTGCTGAGCGTGGCGTCGGCATCCGCAGGATCGCCCTGACCGGGCAGGGGCGGTGGCAGTTCGTCATCGCCGTGGGCACTTGCCTGCTGCAGGGTGCGGGCACGGCCGTCCACCACGGTGAAGCCGTTGAGCCGCACCACAATGGCCTGTTTGGCGCTCAGCACCACTTCGGCATCGTTGTCGTCGTCGTGCAGGAACGCCGGCGCGTCGTAGGGTAACAACACCTCCACGTTGCCCAGCGTGTCGTGCAGGGTCTGGGCGCCGTTGACCTCGAGGCCATGGCGGCTGAAGCGTCCACGCAGCGCCCGTACCTCCGGCGCCCAGCTCAGTCCGCCGGCCACGCGCAGCGGCTCCAGCGCCAGTGCTTCGTCGGGCGTCAAGGTGCGCAGCACGGGTGCTTCGCGCAGCTGCGCCAACGCACCGTGATTGTCGCTGCGACGCGACTTGTAGGACAGGAAGCTGAAAAGGGCCACGCCCAGCAGCACCAGTTTCAGGATGATCCAGAACGTCATCGCGTTGCTCCCGCGCGTGTGCGGTTGGGCCCGGACGGATCGGGCAGGAAACGCGTGCGATCGGCGCACGACATCATGTCGTTCATGGCTCCCTCCATTGGAGCGGCATTTGGCGGGCGCTAGTCTGCCGCGCGCGGCCGGATAGGGCAAATGGCATGCCTGCGTTTCTTGCGTGATGCCGCTCGCGGTGCAGCGGCGACAGCACGCCGACCGCTACGAATACCGGGCGTCGTAAACACGTCAGCGCGGCGGCGGTGGCGGTGGGCTGTACCCGGCATCGGGGGTGACGGTCACCGCCTGCAACGTCATCGGCTCGGCATCGGGCTGTTCAACTGACGCGATCGGCGCGGGCTGTGCAGCCGCTTCCAGCGCCTGGATGATGGCCTGCTGGCGTCGCTGGCCGTCGGCCACCTGCATCGCCATCATCTGCGCAGCGAATTCACGCTGACGCTGCTTGGCCACGTGGTCGCGCAGCAGCAGCCCCCCCACCAGCAGCAGTGGCACGGAAAGGAGCAGCACTGAGGCGATCAGCTGCGTGCGCTGGGAGGGGGTGTTCGACGGCTTTTCCATGTATGCGTGACCTGTCCTTGGTGTGCAGTGCGCAGGTAGTGTGCACGAGGCAGTCATGGCATGCAGAAACGGAGCGCACGTTGTGATGAATGGTGGCTGTGCGGGCAGCGTGCCGGGTTACGGTGTGCCGCGCGGGCGCCAACGCTCCAACCACCACAGCAGGCCGGCCACCATGAGGAAGCCAAGCAGCCACGGCCAGCGCGGGCCGGGCGCGGGAACGACCGCGGCGGTCGATGCGGCGGTGGCAGTGCCCAGCCGCAGCGCGGTGGCATCGCGGGTCTGCTGGCGGTGCATGGCCTGCGCGCGCGCCGGGTCGAACACGTAGAACGCCTGGGCGCGTGTGCCCATCTGCACCTGGTGCCAGCCTGGCTGCTGCGGCCAGTAGCCGGCACAGCGGTCGCCGGCGGTACCCGGGTCGATGTGCAGCGCTACCGTGGTGCCCTGCGGGCTGCGCACGGTGGTGCCGTCGGCCAGCGCGCACAGCGCGATGCGTTCGCCGGCCCAAGCCGTGGCACTGCCCAGGCGCACCGATGCAGGGGTCGCCAGCGGGCGCGCCAGCGTCGCCACCACGCTGCTCCACAGCTCGGCATGACGATCGTCGCGGCCGGCCAGCACCAGGCGGTAGCTGTCGGTGACGGGCAGCAGCGCGAGGCGACCACGGCCCACATCGCGCCAGCCGCCCAGCGCGGCACCGTTGGCATCGCGCAGCAGCGGCGTGGCATCCAGGGCGCGCAGGTTGAACTGCTCCAGCGCAGGCAACGGGGCGTTGTGCGAGGTGCTGTCCGCTTCGTCGATGGCGGCGGTGGGTGCGCTGGCCGCGCGCTGCGGCCCACGCCGCGCCTGCAGCAGCGCAGGATCCGGATCGGCGGCCAGGCGCAGCGGCAGGCTCTGGTTGCTGCCGCTTGTCGCCAGGCCCCAGCTACGCAGTGTCTGCCGCGTGCCATCAGTGAGCGGGCCGCTGCTGCGCACCAGTACGCCGAGGCCATCGCGCAGTGCCTGCTGCACGACCGCGCGCTGGGGCGGGCCAAGCGCGGCCACGCTGCGCTCATCGAGGATCAGCACATCGGTGGCGGCCAGACGCGCGGCGGTCAGGGCCACGGGTGCGTCGCCGAGCACCACCCCGGCGCCCGCACTGGCCTGGGCGTGCAACTCCAGGCCGGTATCGGTTGCCCAGCGGCGCAGATACTTCAGCTCCGGCGTGGGGGCGCCGGCCAGCACCAGCACCCGCACGCCGGGGGCGTCGTCGGTCTGCAACGGCACGGGCACGGTATCCACGACGTGCCTGTCGGCGTCGAGCAGGCGCAGGCTGAATTCGCTGCGGCCGCTGGCACGGGCAACGCCGTCCAGCGCGACGCTGCCATCGCGGCCGGGCGCGGCGCGGTCCACGACGATGCCGGCCGGATCAAGCAGTTCGGCGCGCGCACCGGTCACGCCCTGGGCCCGCGCCCGCACCGTGAACAGTGCGCCGGGGACGGTGATGGCCGGTGGTTGCAGAGCGACCCAGCCGCGGGGCGCGGCGGCTGGCTGCAGCGTGACCTGCCGGGGCAACGCGATGTCGCGGTCACGCGCCACCAGCCCATCGCCCTGCAGTACCAGGGCCTGCGTGCCGGGGTGCTGGCGCAATGCCGTGGCCAGGTCGGGCGCGACGCGGGCGCCGCTGCGCGCCGGCGCTTCCGGCAGTGCAATCACGCTGTCGTCGCCGGCTGCGTTCGGTGTGGCCGCCGCGTGGCCGGTCAGGATGGTCAGGCGCTGGGCGGCGATGTGCACCGGCGGTGGCAGCAGGGTGAGGTACAGCAGCGCGGCCGCGCCGACCTGCAGCACCAGCAGCGCGACGATGCGCGCGGTACCGTGCGTGGGGTTGCGACGCTGCTGCAGCAGCGTGCGAACGCTGCCGATCAGCACGATGGCCAGCAGTGCCGACGCGATCCAGGCGGCGTCATTCATCGCGTGGCCTCCAGGGCATCCAGGTAGGTCTGGCCCATGCGATCGGGAGGCGTGCGCCGCGACACCTGCGGACTGGGCCGCGACAACGCCCGCCACAGGCGCGCGCGCAGCACCGCACGGCACTCGCCGCAGTCCGGTGCAACCCGCAGCTCTTCGATGGCCGCGGCCAGGCTGAGCGGATCGGGCAGGCGGCTGTCGTTGCGCTGCAGCCACTGCGCGATGGCATCCAGGTCGGGCGTGCTGGCCGGGTCGGCAAGCTGTTGCCAGGCGCTCACGATGGCTGGCTCCGGCGCGGGCACCGCGGCGATGGGCAGGGTGCGGCTGCCGAGGTCGGTGCGGTCGCCGCTGAGCCGACGGCTTTCATCGATGGGCGGCAGTTCCGGACCCACCCGCGCCAGATAGATGCGCTCGGCCTGCTGCACCTGCTTGATGAAGGCCAAGGCCTTGTTGGCGTAGGGCAGCGCGGCGTCGGGCCGGCCCTGGCGCAGTTCGCCTTCGGACGACCACATCTGGTCCAGGGCGGCTTTCAGCGTGGCGCGGGTCTGCGGGTCGAGCAGGGTGGCGGCTTCGGCGTGGTCGTGGGTGTGGCCGTACTCGGACAGCACGTCGGTGGCGCTGCCGAACACCGGCGGTGCCTCCGGCGTGGCGCCTGCATGGTCATGGCCGTCATGGCCGGCCTGCGCGTGGTCGCTCTTTTCGGCCTGCGCATGCGCGTGCGCATCGGTGTCGTCGTGTGCATCGGCCGTGGGGGTGTCGCTGGTGGGCAGCGCGTCGCTGGTCGGCGGCGGCTTGGCGCCGCCTTCGCTCTCCTCGCCCAGGAACTGGCCGTAGCGCAGGCGCAGGATGCGCTGGTCCACGCCGATGGCATCGGCGCGCTTGATGAATTCTTCGGCAGGCAGCTGGCGACGCAGTTTGATCAGCGCCTCGGCGTCGATGATGATCTGGCGCTGGCTGCGGAAGTAGGCGGGCAACGTCTTCTTGACCATGCCGTCCAGTTCCGCGCCCTGCACCTGCTCCACGCTGGGCAGGCGCAGGATCACGCTGGTGCTCTGCGCGGTCTGTGGCGTGGGCACACGGTTGTCGCGCACCTGCAGTTGGGCGATCACATCGTTGCCCGGCTCGGCACCCAGCGCGGCCAGGTCCAGCGTGCGCGCGAAGCGGCGCAGCGTGGGCGTGCCGCTGCTGGCCAGAGTGAGGGTGTGTTCGCGGAAGGTGATGTTCTCGCCGCTGCCCTGGGCCAGGGTGATCTTCAGCTGGGCATCGGCAGCCACGCCGTGGTCGTCGCTGGCCTCGAACTGCAGCACCCACTGCCGCTGCCCGGGCGTGCCCAGCACCAGCGTGCGGTCCGGGGCGAGCACGCGCACGCGCGGCGGCTGGTCGGGCAGCACATCCAGGCGGTACAGGCGTGGCCCCGCCAGCGCCGGTACGGTGACCACGCGGTACAGCGCGGGGCGGTCGGCGGTCCATGTGCCGGTCCAGGTGTCGCCCGCGCGACGCAGGGCGACACGGCGGCCATCGTGGAACTGCAGCACGGCCTCGCTGGGCTGCGCGCTGAAGCGCAGTGACCACTGCAGCGCGCTGCCCTGCGCGACCTTTGCATCCAGTGTGCTCTGTACCCGGGCCGGTTGCCCGGTGTAGGCCGGGGCGTTGATCGCCAGCCGGCCGGACTGCAGGCGGGGCGGTTGTGCGGGCGTGGCAAGCGGGGCGGTGGCCGACGATGGGCGCGCGGTGCCGCCGCTGGTACGCGGCCATCCCAGTGCCAGCGCGATCAGCACCAGCGCACCCAGCCAGGCCACCAGCAAGGCGCGGCGCGGCCACGCCGCGCGCAGGTCGGGCGTTCGCGCCTGCAACGCGGCGTGGACATGCGCGCGCTGCCGACGCTGCAGGGGGTTGAGCGCATCGTCGGGCGCGAACAGCAGGTCGGCGCTGTCCTGCAGTGCGGCGTGGCGGTCGAGCTGGCGTACCAGCCAGCGCCGGTCCAGTTGGCGGCTGCGCCAAGTGGCCAGTGCCACGCCGGCCAGCAGCGCCACCAGCAGCACCACCGTGGCGATATCGAACCCGCCCAGGCGCAACGCCACGGCCGTGGCGCCCAACGCGAGCGGCAATGCCAGCAGCAGCGTCGACCACCACCGGCGTCGGCGTGCCTGCCGCCAGCGCTGCTGCAGGGCGGCGATCATGCCGTCCCCCCACGCCGGGGCGATGTGGCCAGCCAGCGTTCAAGCGCGAACAGCAGCACGGTCAATGCCAGCAGCCACGGTGCAAGGTCGAGCGGCTGCGGCGTGGGCGCTTGGGCACCCTGCAACGGCGCGTGCGCGCGCGCGGCTACCCACTGTGGCGCGGCGACCGGACGAACCAGCTGCAGCAGCCGTCGCGGGAACTCCGGGTCGCGCAGGCCCGGCGACGCCGCCGGTGACACTGCCGCGTGGAAGCGCAGCAGACGCCCGCTGCCGATGCGGTATTCGCTGAGCACCGCCGCGCCCTCCGCGTCGCGCAGCACCACGACCCCGGCCGCACCGGGCGGCGCCGGTGCGCTGCCCAGCACTGTGCCGCCGCCCGCCAGCCAGGCCTGCCAGGCCGGTGGCAGCGGGGCGTTGGACGGCCACACGCCGACCTCGTCGTTGCCGGGCACGGCCGCGTTGGTCGGTGCGAGCGGCGCGGCGCTCCAGGCGCGTTGCACCGCATCGAACACGCGCTGCGCCTGTGCATCGGCATCCACGCCCAGGTGCAGGCGCGGCGCGCGTGCCGTCGGCTGCGCCGGGCTCGGCTTGGCCGCCGCCAGCGGTTGCCACTGCACGGTGCGCGACAGTCGCGGGCGCTCGGCGTCCGTGCCGGGCATCGGGTCGGGCACGTAAACGGTCAAGGGGGTGCCGGCAGGCAATTGCTGGTCCAGCTCGCGCAGCAGGCTGGCCAGCGGCTGCGCGCCGGTGGGGGCGGGCTGATCCAGCGGCGGGAAGCTCGGTGCCAGCCAGCGCCAATCGGCGTTCGGCTGCCGTGCGTGCTGCGCGGCGACATCCAGCCCGGGGGCCACCGCAACCACCGGATGCGTGTCGGCAGCGCTGCCCTGCAGTACCGGGCGCGCCAGCAGCAGCGCCAGGGCGGCCAGCAGCGCCAGGCGCACCAGCAGCAGCGGCCACTCGTCGAAACGAACGCGTTGGCGCGGCCGTACCTTGGCGCGCAGCCAGCGCAGGGCGGCAAACTCCAGCGGTGCGTACTGGTGGCGGCGCGCCAGGTGGACCAGCAACGGCACCAGCCACGCAGCCAGCGCCAGCAGGCCCAGCGGGAACAGCAGCGCCAGGCTCATGCGCCGCCGCCCGGGCCGAACAGCTGGCGCAGCGGTGCATCCAGCGGTTGGTCCAGGTAGCCCACCGCATACGCGATGCCGCTGGCGTGCAGGCGTGCCTGCAGGTCGCGCTGGGCCTGGGCGAAGCGGACCAGGTAATCGGCGCGGATGGCGCGCCCGTCACCCAGCAGTTCCTCGCCGGTTTCCGGATCGCGGAAGCGGTGGCCGTCGGTGAACGGGAAGTCGCGTTCGTCGGCGCCCAGCAGTTGCACCTGCAGCACCTCGCGGCGCGCAGCGGCCAGGCGTTCCAGCAGCACGGTGCCGGCCGCGTCGAAGCCATCGCCGAGGGCCACCAGCAGGTCGCCGGGCTGCACGCGCTCCCATACCGGGCGCAGCTTGTCGGCGGGTGGCCAGCCGCCGTGGGTCTGCAGCTGGCGCAGCAGCAGGTGCACGCGGTCGCGCTGGCGCGGGCCGCTGCCAGCGGGTATCAGTTGCACGCCGTGGCCGTTGACGGCGATCACCCCGAAGCGGTCGCCCTGCTGCAGGGCCAGTTCGACCAGGCAGGCGGCCGTGGCGCAGGCGTGGTCCAGGCGCGACCAGTCCGGGCGGGCGCGGTCGTGCTGGGCGGCCGAGGCGCTGGCGTCCACCAGCACCCAGCTGGTGATCGGGCTTTCGCGTTCGGATTCGCGCACGAAGAAGCGGTCCGAGCGGGCGTACAGCTTCCAGTCGATCTGGCGCAGTTCGTCACCCGGCTCGTAGGCGCGGTACTGCGCGAACTCCAGCCCGGCACCGCGGCTGCGGCTGGCATGCTGGCCGATGCCGTGCGCACCCCGCGCACGCCGCGGCAACAGACGCAGCGCCTTCAGGCGGCTGCGCACGTCGGCGGGAATGGCGATGGGGGCGTGCAGCGTCACGGCGGGCTCAGGCGGGGAACGGCACGGCCTGCAGCAGCGCGGCGATCACATCGTCGGCACTCTTCTGCTCGGCCTCGGCGGCGAAGGACAACAGCAGGCGATGGCGCATCACCGGTGCCACCAGCGCCTGCACATCCTCACGGGTGGCGGCGAAGCGGCCCTGCAGCAGGGCGCGCGCCTTGGCGGCCAGCACCAGCGACTGCCCGGCACGCGGGCCGGCGCCCCACTTCACCCACTGGTTGATCGCCTCCGGCGCGGTAGTGCCCGGGCGGCTGGCGCGCACCAGCCGGGTGATCCAGGTGAGCACGTCATCGCTGACATGCACCTGGCGCACGGCGGCCTGCAGGGCCAGCACGTCGTCGGCGTCCATCACCTTGGGCACGCTGCCGGTCGCGCTGCCGGTGGTCTGCAGCAGGATGTCGCGCTCTTCCTGCTCGGTGGGGTAATCCACGCGCACGTGCAGCAGGAAGCGGTCCAGCTGCGCTTCGGGCAACGGGTAGGTGCCGGCCTGCTCGATCGGGTTCTGCGTGGCCAGCACGAAGAACGGGGCAGGCAGGGTGTAGGTGGTACCGGCGTAGCTGACCGTGCGCTCCTGCATGGCTTCCAGCAGCGCGGCCTGGGTCTTGGGCGGGGTGCGGTTGAGCTCGTCGGCCAGCAGCAGGTGGGTGAAGATCGGGCCCTGCTGGAAGCGGAAGTGGCGGTGGCCGGTGCCGTGGTCTTCCTCCAGCAACTCGGTACCCAGAATGTCGCTGGGCATCAGGTCCGGAGTGAACTGCACCCGGCGGAACTGCAGTTCCAGCGCCTGGCCCAGCGAGCGCACCAGCAGGGTCTTGCCCAGCCCCGGCGCGCCTTCGAGCAGGCAATGGCCGCCGGCCAGCAGGCCGATCAGCAGCTGTTCCACCACCGCGTGCTGGCCAACCACGGCCTGGCCCAGCGCGCTGCGCAGGTGCTGCAGTTTGGGTAGAAGGGCATCAAGGCGGTCGGGGGTCATAAGGCGCTCGCATCAATCGATGTAGAGCCACGCCATGCGTGGCTGAAGAATCAGGAAGAAACTAGTTGTTCAACGCGTACATCACGATGTTGACCGCGAAACGCGTGTTGTCTTCGGCCAGGAACCGCTTGTTGCGCCAGTCGTAGTCCCACTCGCAGCCGTAATCCTTGTTGCTGTAGAGCAGACCCAGCCGGCCATCCACCTCGATGCCCTTGAGGTAGTCATGCACCAGGTCATCGCCCCAGCCATTGAGCTCGAAGCCGGTGGCGGGCGGCCCGTCGGGGAAGCGGAAGAAGCTGCGGTACAGCGCGTGGCTGTTGGGCAGTTTGTTCAGCGCCTTGGGGCCGAACAGCTTGGCCATCTGCGCCTCGAACGACTTGGCAAACAGACCGTCGATGTCGTGGTTGCAGTCATCCACGAACACGAAGCCCCCGTTGCGCACATAGCGCACGAAGTTCTGCCGCTCGGCGGCGTTGAACTCCACCAGCTTGTGCCCGGCCAGGTAGCAGAACGGGGCTTCCAGCATGCGTGGATCGGACAGGGCGATGACATGCTCGGTCGGGTCCACGCGCAAAGAGGTGTAATCGATCAGCGAGGTGATCACGTTGGACGGCATGCGCGCATCCACGTCCCAGTCGCCGGAGTCGTACTTGAGGCGGGTGAACCAGAAGTCGTAACGACCGGCCTGGGCGCGCGCCAGTGAGGGCAACGCCGCGAATGCGGCGCTGCCCAGCAGCAGGCGCAGGAACTGCGCGCGGTTCATCCGTGCATCAGACCGCGTCGGACAACGAGGTGAAGGTGAAATCGCGCAATTTCATCGGCGGAATCATCATCACGAAGTTCGACTCGTCACCGGCCACGCGCACCGGCTTGCCCAGCTCTTCGATGTTGTTGAGCATGATCACCGGCGACTCGTTGAAGCGGAAATTCTTCACCGGGTACTTGATCTGGCCGTTCTCGATGTAGAAGGTGCCATCGCGGGTCAGGCCGGTCAGCAGCACGGTCTGCGGATCGACCATGCGGATGTACCAGGTGCGGGTGACCAGGATGCCCTTCTGGGTGCCGCGCACCAGATCGGCGGTGCTCTTGTCGCCGCCGCTCATCAGCAGGTTGCCCGGGGTGGCATTGGCGGTCTTGCCCTGCTTCTGCGCCCAGAACCGGGTGTACTCCAGGTTGGCGACCTTGCCGTTCTCGATGATCGGCAGCTTGCCGCGCGGCATGCCTTCGCCATCCCACGGCAGCACCGGGGCTTCGGGGTGCCACGGGTCGGCATGCATGTTCACGCGCGGGTCGTAGACCTGCTCGCCCAGCTTGTTGCCGCCGCCCTTCCTGGACAGGAAGCTGCGGCCTTCATCGGCCGAGCGCGCGCTGAAGAAATTCATCATGAAGCTGATCAGGCCCGCCGCGGCGGCCGGCTCCAGGATCACCGTGTACTTGCCCGGTTCCAGCGCCTTGGCTTCCTGCGATTCGGTGGCCTTGCGCATCGCGATCTGGATGTCCTGGTCGGCCTTGAAGTCGGCGGCATCCTTGAGGTTGCGACCCACCCAGCCCGAACCGCGGCCATCTTCTGTGCGCACGGTGCAGGTGTAATCGAAGTTGGTGCTGCGCTGGTAGCCGAAGTTGCCGTTGCTGTTGGCGGTGGCGTAGAAGCCCTGGCCGTCTTCCAGGAAGCCGGCGGCGATCAGGCCCTTGCCGCGGCACGGGGCGATCGAGTCGGCGGCGACCTTGGCGCGGAACGCCGGGTCGATGGCGGCGGTGGACGCGCTGAAGGTGGGGCTGGCGGTGTAGGTCTGCTTGCCGATGGCCGGCATGAACTCCGGGTTTTCCGGGGCCAGGCGGGCCAGGTCTTCGGCGCGGCGCACCACGCGTTCCAGCGCGGCATCGTCGAACTCGTTGATCGAGGCGGTGCCCACGCGCTTGCCAAAGGCCACGGTGACGGCCAGTTCGGTGTTGTCCACGATGCCGCTGGTGGAGACGTTGTTGAGCGCGAAACGGATGTTGCCGTTGATCGAGCCAGCCAGCACGGCGGTGCATTCATCGGCCTTGGACAGCGCGATGACCTTGTCGAGGATGGCCTTGGCTTGTGCTTCGGTGAAGATACTCATGATTCGTAGGCTCCTGACCGGTCAGCCGAGGCTGCGCGCGGTGTTGATGACGTTGATGCCGTTGAAGCGCGCAGTGGACGACCCGTGCGAGACCGCCGAGACCTGGCCCGGCTGGCCCTTGCCGTCGAAGAACGAACCGCCCAGGCGGTAGTCGCGTTCATCGGCCACGGCGCTGCAGGCGTTCCAGAATTCCGGCGTGCGGATCTGGTAAGCCACGTCTTCAAGCATGCGGGTGATCTTGCCGTTCTTGATCTCGTAGAACAGCTGGCCACCGAACTGCGCGTTGTAGCGCTGCTGATCGATGGAGAAGGAGCCGTCACCGATGATGTAGATGCCGTTTTCCACGTCCTTGACCAGGTCGGCCACGCTCAGCGGGGTCTTGCCCGGCGCCATCGACACGTTGGCCATGCGCTGGAACTGCACGCTGGACCAGGAGTCGGCATAGCAGCAGCCGTCCGAGGCGGTCTTGCCCAGGATGTGGGCCTGGTCGCGGATGGTCTGGTAGTCCACCAGCTTGCCGTCGCTGATCAGGTCCCAGCGCTTGGTCTTGACGCCTTCGTCGTCGTAGGCCACCGCGCCGAGGCTGCCCGGCTGGGTCTTGTCGGCGAAGATGTTGACCTTGTCGCTGCCGTACTGGAAGTGCTGTTCGCGCTTGTCCAGGGTGGCGAAGCTGGTGCCGGCGTAGTTGGCTTCGTAGCCAAGCACGCGGTCCAGTTCCAGCGGATGGCCGACCGATTCGTGGATGGTCAGCCAGGTGTGCGAGGGGTCCAGCACCAGGTCGTACTTGCCCGGCTTCACCGACGGTGCCTTCAGCTTCTCCTGCGCCTGCTTGGCCGCCGCGATGGCGTCTTCCTTCATGTCGTAGGAGGAGCTGTAGTTGACCACCCCGTTGGGGGTGAGCACCTTGCCGGCGGCGGCGCCATCGAGGTATTCGTAGCCCATGCCCATCGGCGCGGACAGGCCTTCGCGCGTGCGGAACTTGCCGCTGGCCTTGTCGATGGCGGTGATGGTCATCGGGGCCCAGATGCGGTGCACGTCCTGGTCGATGTAGGAGCCATCGGTGGAGGCGAAGTACTTCTGTTCGTTGACCAGGAACAGCATCGAGTTGACGAAGCTGGCGCCGGCGGCCATCGCCGCGGCGTTGACGTCCAGCAGCAGGTCCACCTTCTCCTTGATCGGCACGTCCATCGCATTCTTGCGGATGGGGGTCTTCCAGCTCACTTCCCCCACGCCGGGTGCGGCGGCCAGCTGTACCGGCGCGGTCTGCACGCCCGAGTTGGCCTTGGCGATGGCGGCCGCCTGCTGCGCGGCGCGCGCCACGTCGGCGGTGCCCAGCTGGTTGGTGGCGGCAAAGCCCCAGGCGCCGTTGACGATCACGCGGATGCCCACACCGGTGGATTCGGTGTTGACCACGTTCTGCACCTTGTCTTCGCGGGTGATCACGAACTGGCGCAGGTAGCGCCCGATGCGGACGTCGCAGTAGGTGGCGCCGGCCTGGCGGGCAGCGGCCAGCGCGGCGTCGGCCAGGCGCTTCTTCAGCCCCAGGTCCAGCGTGCTGTGCAGCTGCTCGGCGGCGATCACCTTGCCGAAGAATGACGGCACGATCAGTCCGCCAGCGGTAAGCCCGGTGAGGGCGAGGAAGTCACGTCTTTGCAAGGCAGCTCTCCACGTCGGTGTGGGGGTGGCAGGGAAACGGCGACATCACAGCGACCGCCGGGGCGGTGGCCCCGATTCTTGCGGCCATCGGAAGGGGGCGTCAAATGACGAAATGCAGGGTAGGCAGGGAATGCTCATCCCAGGCTGCGCGCGGTGTTGATGATGTTGATGCCATCAAAGCGCGTGGTCGACGAACCATGCGACACCGCCGAGACCTGGCCGGGCTGGCCCTTGCCGTCGAAGAACGAGCCGCCGAAGCGGAAGTCGCGTTCATCGCAGATCGCGCTGCAGGCATTCCAGAATTCCGGCGTGCGGATCTGGTAAGCCGCATCTTCGACCATGCCGGTGATCTGGCCGTTCTTGATCTGGTAGTACAGCTGGCCGCCGAACTGCGCGTTGAAGCGCTGCTGGTCGATGGAGTACGAGCCGCGGCCGTGGATATAGATGCCGTTCTCCACGTCCTTGATCATGTCGGCCACGCTCAGCGGGGTCTTGCCCGGGGCCAGCGAGACGTTGGCCATGCGTTGGAACTGCACGCTGGACCAGGAATCGGCGTAGCTGCAGCCGTGTGATTCGGTCTCGCCCAGGATGTGCACCTCATCGCGTGTGGCCTGGTAGTTGACCAGGATGCCGTCCTTGACCAGATCCCAGCGCTTGGTCTTGACCCCCTCGTCGTCGTAGCCCACCGCGCCCAGGCTGCCGGGGGCGGTCTTGTCGGCGAAGAAGTTGACCCGCTCGCTGCCCCAGCGGTAGCCGGCGTCGCGCTTGTCCAGGGTGGCAAAGCTGGTACCGGCGTAGTTCGCCTCGTAGCCCAGCACACGGTCCAGCTCCAGCGGGTGGCCGACGTTCTCGTGGATGGTCAGGAACAGGTTGGACGGGTCCAGCACCAGGTCGTACTTGCCCGGCTTCACCGACGGGGCCTTGAGCTTCTCGCGCGCATGCCGCGCCGCGGCGATGGCATCTTCCACCGGGTCGTAGGAATCACGGTAGGCGGTGATGCCGCCGGGCAGGGCGATCTTGCCGTTGGCATCGCCGTCCAGGAATTCGTAGCCCATGCCCATCGGCGAGGACAGCCCGGCGCGCGTGCGGAACTTGCCGCTGCTCTTGTCGATCGCGGTCGCGGTGAACGGCAGCCAGATGCGGTGCACGTCCTGGTCGATGAAGGAGCCGTCGCTGGAGGCGAAGTACTTCTGTTCGTTGACCAGGAACAGGGTGGAGTTGATGAAGTTGGCGCCGGCATTGAGCGCGGCGGCGTTCAAGCTCAGCAGCAGGTCGACCTTGTCCTGGATCGGCACGGCCATCGCGTTCTTGCGGATGGGCGTCTTCCAGCTCACCTCACCCACGCCCTGCACGGATGCCAGCTGGACCGGACGGGTCTGGATGCCGGCGTTGGCCCGGGCGATGGCGGCCGCCTGTTCCACTGCGGCCTTCACTGCGGCCGGTGTCTGCTGGTGCGTGGCGGCAAAGCCCCAGGCGCCGTTGACGATCACCCGGATGCCGATGCCCGACGATTCGCGGTTGGTGACGTTCTGCACCTGCGCCTCGCGGGTGATCACCGACTGGTTGAGGTAGCGGCCGATGCGTACGTCGCAGTAGCTGGCCCCCAGCCGTTTGGCGGTCGCCAGTGCCGCGTCGGCCAGCGCCTTCTTGCGGGCCACGTCGCCCGGCTCGAGCAGCTGCTCGGCGGCGATCAGGCGGGAGTGCGGCAGCATCAGGCCAGCCAGGCCCATTCCAGACAGCGTCAGAAACTCACGGCGTTGCACAGCTTGCGATTCCCCGGGTACGGTCGCGGGCAAGGCGCCGGCGACAGTGGACAAGTCCTCGACTTTCGGTGGCAGGCGGCAGTGGCACAAGTGACTGCGGTCATGGTTGGATGTGTCTTGTCCAATTCATCTTGAGCATTGCATGAGCCAGCAACGTTGGTCCGAGGCCTGCGAACGCAACCGTGAGCCGATTCTTGCGGTGCTGCAGCGGCACCTGCACGACCGCACGCGCGTACTGGAGATCGGCAGTGGCACCGGGCAGCACGCGGCGTACTTCGCCGCACAGCTGCCGCACCTGCAGTGGCAGGCCAGCGACCACCCGGACTACCTGCCGGGCATCGCCGAGCGCCTGGCGCAGGCCGCGCTGCCCAATGCGCCCGCACCGTGGCCGCTGCAGGCGGTGCTGTCGCCCCGGCCGGGCCTGGGCCCGCTGCCGGAGGCGCCGCGGGGCTTCGATGCGGTGTTCAGTGCCAACACCCTGCACATCATGAGCTGGACGCACGTGCAGGCGTTGTTCGCCGGGTTGCCGGCGGTGATGGCGGACAACGCGCTGCTGTGCATCTACGGGCCGTTCAATGACGGCGGTGCGTTCAGCAGTGACAGCAACCGGCAGTTCGATGGGTGGTTGAAGGCGCGCGATCCGGACTCGGGCATCCGTGATGCGGAGGCGGTGGACGCGTTGGCGGCCGCGCAGGGGTTACGGCTGGTGGAGGATGTGGCGATGCCGGCCAACAACCGGTTGCGGGTGTGGCGGCGGGGGTGATCAGGCGGTGGTGGACTGCGCGGCCAGCCGCGAGGCGGCAGTGCGAAGTCCTTGGAAGATCGGTTCGGCAACCTGCATCGGGAAGCCGTCCGGGAGCATCCCGCCGACGTGCCGGATGGCGGGTTCAACCTGAGCCAACAGTTCCTCGATCCACGGCTCGGCCCCGGCCGCAATGCCTGCGGTACGGGCGGTTTCATTCCAGTGACGACGGAGAATGGTGAGCAGCTTCCGGTGCCGGTTCTTGCCCCGCACCGACATGGCCAGCTGGGCATCGTGCGGATCCAGTTTCCCCGGACCGCGGCCCAGGATGGGATAGACCGAGAGCACGTCGTAAACCGGTGTGAGGCGGAACCTGCCCCCGGCGTGAATGTGGACACTGAAATTCTTGGCATGACCATCGGTGGCGGCCAGCATCCAGAACAAAAGCTGCGTCTTGAAGAAGTGCTCGCGATCCTGTGCGTGGTCCGATTGCCTCAACAGCGCCAGGATCTCGAGCATGCCGGGGCCGCCATCGGATTCGTACTTCTTTGCGCTGGGGAGTCCAAACACCTGACACATGTCTTCCTGTGGAAGCCGCAGCCACCACTGCCCGCTACGTGCCAGACGCCGATCGAAGCGTTCGACGATGAGCGCACGCTGGTCCTCGAAGCGGCCCATCTCCGTGTGCGCCGTCGGGATGTTGAACGCGCCGATCAGCTGCATGCAGAGCCACTCGTTCTCTACCGACAGCTGCATGTCGGCGCGCATGTTGCCAACCAACCCAAGCGGCAGTTTGAAGATGTGGGTGGTGGGCGTGCTGCCCGCTGGCAGGCACCATGTGCCACCGTGCCAGAGCAGCGCGGTCTTCTCCTGCGCCCCCGCGATGGAGATGCGGAAATCATCGGCCTGGCGTGGCGAAGTGCCAGGCACGGGTAACCTGGTCACCCCACGCAGCACATCGGCAACCTCTGCGTCGGAGAGCGGCCGGCACTGGATACTGTGCAGATCCGCAGGGCGCGTGCCATCGGGCAGCAGTTGCACCGCGCCCACGCAATCGCGGCCAATGGCCTGAAGCAGGTCGAAGGTTCCTGCGGTGTGCGTGCCGAAGCGGTCACGCAGGCGATTGCGGATGCCATGGTTGTCGGGGAGCAGATTGTCAAAGTAGTCCGAGACGACGTGACCTCGGTGGCTTGCCCCTGCAGGCAGCAGGGGCAGGGACAAGGACAACGGCCGTGGCGATTCCGACTCCAGCCAGGACGATGCGTAGGTCAGTTCCGCGGGCGCGTTGGCGCTATGGCGCCACGTGGCCACCTCGCTTCCGTTCATCCAGACCTTCAACGCTGCCATCGCTACCACTCCATCTCTGGCGGCTGTGCGGTGGGTGTGGCGCGCTGGAGCGACACCTCAAGACCCAACACGGCCCACACCTTCATCAGCCGCTCAAAGGTCGCGGCTTCGGGTTCGCGCTCAAGCGCGGTGATGGCCTGACGCGACACCCCCAACCGTTCGGCAAGCGCGGCCTGGCTGTAGCCCGCCTGTTTGCGAAAAGCGCGCATCAATGCGCCCAGTTGATGAGGCGTGCGTACGACGCGGCTGTCATTGCTCATGGGTGTCTGCTCTGCTGGACGACGAGTGCCGCCAAGCCACCGGGTGAACCATATCCGGGGTTCGACGCGCCGGTTGGGACCGCAATCCCGCTATGAAGGAAATCAATCGCAACCTCTTCGCAACCTATAGGTTGCTTGGGCCAAATGCAACCCATACATTGCATTTACGAAATGCAATGTATACGTTGCTTTTCCCGTGGTGAGACGGGTCTCACTCTGGCAATGTTCCTACCGGTGTAGCCGAACGCTGACATCACACCCGATGCCAGCGTTCGCTTACCTCATGCCACCTGCACGATATGCAGGGCGCGCGGGTTCTTCCACTGTGCCAGCAAGGTGGCTTCGCGTGCCTTGGCCTTGTGCAGGTGCGCTTCCTTGACGTGCCCGTAGCCGCGGATGTGTTCGGGGATGCTGGCGATCTCCACCGCCAACGCCACGCGGTCATCGCGCAGCCCCTCCAGCAGCAGGGCCACGGTCTGTTCGTAGTCGGCGATGAGCTGGCGTTCGCCACGGCGTTCGGCGGTGCGGCCGAACACGTCGAAGGTGCCGCCGCGCAGGAACTTCAGCTTGGCCAGCAGGCCGAACGCCTTGAGCATCCACGGGCCGTATTCCTGCTTGATCAGGCGGCCCTGCTCGTCCTTCTTGGCAAACAGCGGCGGGGCCAGGTGGAAGCGCACCTGGAAATCGCCCTCGAACTGCTGCTGCAGGCGGCGCTGGAATTCGCCGCTGGTGTACAGCCGTGCCACTTCGTACTCGTCCTTGTAGGCCATCAGCTTGAAGTAATAGCGCGCCACGGTTTCGGTCAGCGCGGTGCTGCCCACCGCGTCCCACTCGGCGGCCCGCACCTTGTCCACCAGCGCGCGGTAACGCGCGGCGTAGGCGCTGTCCTGGTAGTCGGTGAGGAAGCGCACGCGGCGTTCGACCATCTCGTCCAGCGAGCGCGACAGGCGCTCGTCGTCCAGCGGCAGGAACGCCACATCCTCGCCCACGCCATGGCCGGGCAGACCACGCAGCTCGCGCTCGTCGCCGGTATCGCGCGGGGCTGCGTTGGCGCCCCATTCGTTGCCTTCCCACTCGCCCGGCGGCAGGTCGTGCAGCGGGCCGGGCGTGCGCTCGGCATCGGTGTGGCCGTTGCGCACCAGGCCGGCGGCCTGCTGCACGGCCTGCGGGTCCACGGCGGCCAGGCGGCCCCAGGCGAACGCCTGCTGGTTCATCTGCACGGCCGCGCCGTTGAGTTCCACCGCGCGCATCAGCGCCTCGAACGAGATCGGCACCAGCCCCTGCTGCCAGGCATAGCCCAGGATGAACAGGTTCGACGCGATCGCATCGCCGAGCAGGGCGGTGGCCAACTGGGTGGCATCGAGCAGCAGCGGCTCGCGCCCGCCCAGCGCCACGCGGATGCCGGCGATGATGTCGGCCGCGGGGAACTGCATGTCCGGGCGCGTGGTGAAGGTGCCCGGCATTGCTTCATAGGTGTTGAGCACCACCTGCGAGCGCTCGGCGCGCACCTTGGACAGCGCCCAGTAGTCGTTCACCACCACCATGTCGCAGCCCACCACCAGGTCGGCTTCGCCGGCGGCGATGCGTACCGCGTGGATGTCTTCGGGCGTACGTGCGATGCGGATATGGGTGGTGACCGCGCCGCCCTTCTGGGCCAGCCCGGTCTGGTCGAGCACGCTGGCGCCCTTGCCTTCCAGGTGCCCGGCCATGCCCAGCAGTGCGCCGATGGTGACCACGCCGGTGCCACCGACGCCGGTGATCAGGATGTTCCAGGGCTGTTCCAGCGTAGTGCGGAAGGTCGGTGCCGGCAGGTTGTCCAGCAGCGCGGTCTTCGAACTGCGCGCGCCCTTGCGCGGCTTGCCGCCGTGCACGGTGACAAAGCTGGGGCAGAAGCCGGTGGTGCAGCTGTAGTCCTTGTTGCAGTTGGACTGGTCGATGTCGCGCTTGCGCCCGAACTCGGTTTCCTTGGGCAGCACCGACACGCAGAAGCTCTTCTGCCCGCAGTCGCCGCAGCCTTCGCAGACCAGCGAATTGACCACCACCCGCTTGGGCGGGTCGACCAGCTTGCCGCGCTTGCGGCGGCGGCGCTTCTCGGTGGCGCAGGTCTGCTCGTAGATCAGGATGCTGGTGCCCTTCACCTCGCGCAGCTGCTTCTGCACCGCGTCCAGCTCGGCGCGGTCATGGAATTCCACGCCCTCGGGGAACAGCTCGCGCTTGTTCCACTTGCCGATCTCATCGCTCACCAGCACGATCGTCTGCACGCCTTCGGCACGCATCTGGTGGGCGATCTGCGGCACGCTCAGGGTGCCGTCCACCGGCTGCCCGCCGGTCATCGCCACCGCGTCGTTGTAGAGGATCTTGTAGGTGATGTTGACCCCGGCCGCGATGGCCTGGCGGATTGCCAGCGAGCCACTGTGGAAGTAGGTGCCATCGCCGAGGTTCTGGAATACGTGTTCGGTGTCGGTGAATGCGGCCTGCCCGGCCCAGGTGACACCTTCGCCGCCCATGTGGGTGAAGGTGTCGGTGCTGCGGTCCATCCAGGTGACCATGTAATGGCACCCGATCCCGCCCAGCGCGCGCGAGCCTTCCGGCACGCGGGTGGAGGTGTTGTGCGGGCAGCCGGAGCAGTAGTGCGGCACGCGCGGGAAGCTGGCGCGCGGCAGGGCCAGCTCGGCTTCCTTTTCGTCCATCCAGCGCAGGCGCTGTTCGATGGATTCATTGGTGAAGAAGCGTTGGATGCGGCGGCCGATGACGCCGGCGATGGTGGCCGGGGTCAGCTCGTTGGTGGACGGCAGGATCCAGGTGCCCGCCTCGTCGTACTTGCCCACGATCGACGGGCGCGGGCCGGCACTGGCCGGCCAGTTGTAGAACTGCTCCTTCATCTGGCGCTCGATGAAGGCGCGCTTTTCCTCCACCACCACGATGTCTTCCAGGCCCTGCGCGAAGCGCGCGATGCCCACCGGCTCCAGCGGCCAGGTCATGCCGACCTTGTACACGCGGATGCCGATATCGGCGCAGGCCTGCTCGTCCAGGCCCAGGTATTCCAGCGCCTGCAGCACGTCCAGGTAGCTCTTGCCGGTGGTAACGATGCCCAGCCGCGCACGCGGGGAGTCCATGACCACCCGGTCGATGCCGTTGGCACGGGCGAAGGCCTGCGCGGCGGGAACCGCATAGCGGTGCAGGCGCATTTCCTGGTCCAGCGGCGGATCGGGCCAGCGGATGTTGAGACCACCGGCCGGCATCTCGAAGTCCTCGGGCAGCAGGATCTTCCGCGCGAACGGGTCGACCTGCACCGAGGCCGAGGATTCCACGGTCTCGGCAATGGTCTTGAAGCCGATCCAGCGCCCGGTATAGCGGCTCATCGCCCAGCCGAGCAGGCCCATGTCCAGGATGTCCTGCACACCGGCCGGGTTGAGCACCGGCATCATCGCGCTGACGAACTCGTCCTCGCTGCCATGCGGCAGGGTCGAGCTGCGGCAGGCATGGTCGTCGGCGGCCAGCGCCAGCACGCCCCCGTGCACCGAGGTGCCGGCCGCGTTGGCATGCTTGAACACGTCGCCGCAGCGGTCCACGCCCGGGCCCTTGCCGTACCACATGCCATACACGCCCTGGACCTTGGCGCCCGGGAACAGGTTGGTCTGCTGGGTACCCCAGACCATGGTGGCGCCCAGGTCCTCGTTGAGGCCGGGGGTGAACTTCACCCGCGCCGCCTCCAGGTGCTGGCGGGCCCGCCACAGTTCCAGGTCGAAGCCGCCCAGCGGGCTGCCGCGGTAGCCGCTGATGAAGCCGGCGGTGTCCAGCCCGGCCGCCTCGTCGCGCAGGCGCTGCATCAACGGCAGCCGTACCAGCGCCTGTACCCCGCTCAGGTAGATGCGGCCATCGGTACGGGTGTACTTGTGGTCCAGCGTATAGCTGGCGTCCAGGCCACCGGCGTCGGGCTGGTTGGCGGAGGAGGGCGAGGTGAGTTCGGCGGTACTGGTCATGGCTGGCCCGGGAAGTCGGCTGGCACGGCCGCAGCAAACACGACCGGAAAGGCGCGGATTGTAGCAGTGGCGCCGAAATGGACCTCGGGCACTCGCGTCCGGGCGCACGCTGGGGTTAGGATCGGGATGGGAGGTTGTTGTGACAACCCGGGGGAGTTTGCATGGCAGTGGCAAGACAGGGGCGCGCCGGCGTGATGCGGGCGGCTGGTTTGGCTGCGGCGTTCATCGCCGCAATGACGACATTCGGGGTAGCGGCGCAGCCGCTGCCCGCGTTGCAGGAGTTCTACTTCGACACCGATCCCGCTGCCGTTCCGATGGTGGTGGTGCCGGCCGGCAGTGGCGACCTGGTGGACCAGCTCATGAAGCAGCGCGAGCGCGGGCGCAAGGCGCTGGATGCCACCGTGCAGCTGGCGGGCGTGGCGTTCTCGCAGGGGCGTCCGGAGCTGGGCCGCACGCTGTACGCCGAGGCAAGCAGCAGCGCGCCGCCGACCACGGCGACGGGGCGCGCGGTGCGCTGGAACTACGGCTGGGACCTGTTCCGGCTGGGCGAGGTGGAGGCGGCGTTGGCACAGTGGAGCACGGCCCAGGGCGGCATGCGCGGCAACCCGTCCTGGGTGCCGGCCACCTACGCGCTGGCGCTGTGGACCCTGGGGCGCAAAGACGAGGCCGTGCAGTGGTACGCCGCGGCGGTACGCACCGAGCCCCAGCAATGGAGCAGTTCCGCACGCTACGCCGACCTGCTGCCCAGCTGGCGCGACAGCGAGCGCGCCACCCTGGCCGAGGTGCAACAGGCCTGGGCGGCACAACCGCCGGCCTGGCCCTGAGCCACCGGGCGCTGCCTGTGGCGGCCGCCCGGACCGGACCTGTGGCACCTCGCTTCGACCAAGGTCGGAGCGGCGGCGGCATGCGCATCGGCTAGGCTGTTGCGATGGCTTTCGATGCGTTCGCCCTGATCCTGACCATGCTTGGCCTGGGCATGCTGTTTGCGCGCCTGCGCGCGCTGCCCGAGACCAGCGCCGAGGTGCTCAACCGCGTGGTGCTGTATGTGTGCCTGCCTGCGGCGGTGCTCACCTACGTGCCGCGGCTGCACCTGGATGCCAGCCTGATCGGGCTGATGGCCACGCCCTGGCTGCTGATGCTGGCCAGTTGGGCGCTGGTGTCGCTGGCCACGCGCGTGTGCGGCTTTGCCCGCGACGTGCACGCGGTGCTGCTGATCTGCGTGACCCTGGCCAACTCCAGCTTCATCGGCTACCCGATGGTGCGCGCCCTGCTGGGCGACGCCGCACTGCCCTACGCGGTGGTCTACGACCAGTTCGGCACGTTCCTGCTGCTGTCCACCTTCGGCCTGTACGTGATTGCCCGTTACAGCGGCGACACCCCGCCCACGGCGGCCCAGGTGCTGGCCCGCATCGCGCGGTTCCCGCCGCTGTGGGCGCTGCTGTTCGCACTGCTGCTGATGCCCGAACAGCCGCCTTCCTGGATAGGTAACGGCCTGAAGCAACTGGCCGATGCGATGCTGCCGCTGGTGATGCTGGCGGTTGGCCTGTCGATCCGGCTGCGGCTGTCACGCCAGGAACTCACCCCGCTGGGGATCGGGCTGGCGCTGAAGCTGCTGGTGATGCCCGCCCTGGCGGTGCCGATCTCGTGGCTGCTGGGCCTGCAGGGCACGATGCTGCAGGTGAACGTGCTGGAATCGGCGATGCCGACCATGATCACCGCCGCCGCCCTGGCGATCTCGCACCGGCTGGCACCGCGGCTGGCCGCAGCGATGGTGGGGTACGGCATTCTGTTGTCGCTGGTGACGCTGCCCGCGTGGGTAGCCGTGCTGCAACAACCCGCATAAAAACCGGTAGAGCCGAAGAACCGGTAGAGCCGACCGTTGGTCGGCTGCTCTACCAGGGCCACCGACACCGCCCGCGCGCGTCAGCCGACCAACGGTCGGCTCTACGTCGGCGTGTCGGCGGACGTTTACCTCATAGGAACCGGTAGAGCCGACCGTTGGTCGGCTGCTCCACCAGGGCCACCGACACCGCCCGCGCGCGTCAGCCGACCAACGGTCGGCTCTACGTCGGCGTGTCGGCGAACGTTTACCTCATAGGAACCGGTAGAGCCGACCGTTGGTCGGCTGCTCTACCAGGGCCACCGACCCCGCCCGCGCGCGTCAGCCGACCAACGGTCGGCTCTACGTCGGCGGGTCGGCGAACGTCGGCGAGGCGCCGAACGTTTACCCGTCGGCGCTTACCGTGCGGCCGCGCGCCCATTCGCGCAGTGCGGTGACCTGTTCGGCCATCAATACCGACAGCGGCCGGCTGCTGCGGATCTCGGCCATCAGCAGGTCGGTATCCAGCACGCGTTCCTCGGCATGGGCGGCGTACAGCCCGGCCACCACGGCCTGCTCGATCTCGGCACCGGAGAAGCCGTCGGCGGCGGCGGCCAGGGCCGGCAGCGCGAAATCGTCGGCATTGAGCTGGCGCCGGCCCAGGTGCAGGCGCAGCAGCTCCACCCGGGTGTTGGCATCGGGCAGGTCGACGAAGAAGATCTCGTCGAAGCGGCCCTTGCGCAGCAGTTCGGCGGGCAGCTCGTGCACCTGGTTGGCAGTGGCCACGATGAACACCGCGCCCTTGCGCTCGGCCAGCCAGGTCAGCAGGTAGCCCAGCACGCGCCGTGACACCCCGCCGTCCTCGCCACCGCTGGCCAGGCCCTTCTCGATCTCGTCGATCCACAGCACGCACGGCGCCAGCTGCTCGGCCGAGGCCAGGGCGTCGCGCAGGTTCTTCTCGGTCTCGCCGTGGTACTTGTCATACAGGCTGCCGAAATCCAGCCGCAGCAGGGGCACCCCGAAGCCGGCGGCGGTGGCCTTGGCCAGCATCGACTTGCCACAGCCCTGGACCCCCAGCAGCAGCATGCCCTTGGGCGGGTCCAGCCCGGCGGGGCCCTGGCCCCCCAGGAACACCGGGCGGCGCTGGTTCACCCAGCGCTTGAGCCGGTTGGCCCCGGCCACGTCTGCAAAGCGGGTGGTGTCGTATTCGAAGTGCAGGTGTCCGGCACGGTTGAGCAGCTCGAACTTGAGCCGGGCCAGTTGCGGCAGGTCGTCCTGGCTGAGCGCGCCGTCGGCGAAGATCAGCTGCCGGCCGATGCGTCGCGCGTCCACCATGCTCAGGCCGCGCAGGTTGTGCAGGATCTTCTTGACCGCCTCGTTGTCCACTTCGACCCGCCGCCCGCCGTTCTCGCGGGCATAGGCTTCGGCCTCTTCGCGCAGCATCTTCAGTAGCGCGTTGAGGTCGGGCAGGCGCGGGTTGAAGCGGGTGGCCAGGGCTTCCAGTTCGGCCGGCAGCTCGACCTTGGCACCAATCAGCACCAGCACGTGGGCTTCGCAGTGGCGGCGCTGGATCAGGTCGCGCAGCGCGCGCTGGTGGCTGGCATAGCCCAGGTAGGGATGGAAATCGAGCAGCAGGTAGATGCCGCGCTGCTCGGCCTGGCGGATCATCTGCAGGGCCGAACTGGCATCGGGCGGCCCAACCGCGTCGTCCTCGCGGTCCATGTCGATGCGGCGCAGGCCCTCGGTGATGGACCAGCGGTGCAGGGCCCGCCAGACATGCATCAGGGTCTGCCGGAACAGCTCCACGATGCGACCCTCGTCCTGGGTCTCGATGATGATCAGCGGGGTGTTGGCGCGGATCAGCGCGCTCAGGTCCTGTAACTCGCTCATGCCGGCTTGCAGTCCATTGGATCGCGCACGATAGCAAAGCGCCGGCCGGTGCAGGGGTTCAGCAGTGCGACTATCTCCGTCACGGACGGCGGTGTACGCTGCGACGACGTTCCCCGGAAGCGAGGCTGGCATGAAGACGATCCTGGTAGCCGGTTCCAAGGGTGGGGTGGGCAAGACCACCGTCGCCACCCACCTGGCGGCGCATGCCGCATTGGACGGCAAACGGACCGTGCTGGCCGACGCCGACCCGCAGGGCTCCAGCACCCGCTGGGCGCAGCGCCGCGCGGTGCTGGAAAGCGCCGTGCTGCCGGTGGACGTCTACCGCAAGAAGGCCTGGGAGAAACTCATCCCCGACGGCACCGACGAAGTGATCATCGACGCACCGGCCGGGGCATTGGCCGACGATCTGGGCCACTTCCTTGACGTTGCCGATGCCGTGGTGGTGCCGGTGCTGCCCTCCGCGCTGGACATCGAAGCCATCGTCGGCTTCCTCAACAGCCTGTCCAAGGTGCCGCGCGTGCACCGCCGCACGCTGCCGGTGGGGCTGGTGCTCAACCGCACCAAGCCGTGGACCCAGACCTCCCAGCAGGCCATCCAGATGCTGGCCGAGTGGCCGTATGACGTTGTCGCGCAGCTGCGCGACAGCCAGAGTTACGTGGTGATGGTCGGGCTGGGACGCAGCCTGTTCGATTACCGCTCCGCGCAGGTGCGCGAGCACCAGAGTGACTGGGAGCCACTGTTGAAGTGGCTGAAGAAAGCCTGATCCGGAAGAGAGCCTTTATGCGAGAACTGATCCTGCTGCGCCATGCCCACGCCGAAGCCGCCAGTACCGGCCAGGCTGACCTTGACCGTCCGCTGTCACCGATCGGCCTGGCCGAAGCGGAAGCGGCCGGCCGCTGGCTGAAGGAGAACAACCTGCTGCCCGATTGCGTGCTGTGCTCGCCGGCGCGGCGCACCCGTGAAACCCTGGAGGCCGTGCTGGGCATCACCGGTTTTGTCGAAAAGCGCCTGGAAGATGCCGTATACGACGCCACCCCGGGCACCTTGATGGGCCTGATCGAGGCCCGTGGCGATGTCGACCGGCTGCTGGTGGTCGGGCACAACCCCGGCCTGGAACAGCTGGTGGCGCTGCTCAGTGAAGGCACCAGCAGCGATTACCGCGGCATGCCGCCGGGCGGCATCGCGGTGCTGTCGGTGGACGGCAAGGCCAGCATCGAGCCCGGCGTGGCCACCCTGACCGCGTTCTGGTGGCCGTAGCCCATGGCGGTAGTGCGCGTGTTGTTGGGCTGCCTGCTGGCACTGGCAGCCGAAGCGGCCTGCGCTGAACCACCGGCGCCTGCCCCGCGCCAGGTGCTGGAGTTCGATACCGCGCGCTCGCGCTTCGGTTTCGAGATCCGCACCCGGCTGGGGCAGCGCATCGAAGGGGTGTTCCCGCGTTTCGAGGGGCGTATCGAGGTGCTGTCCGACGGGCGCCACCAGGTGCACCTGCGGATGTTCACCCGCTACGTGGAAATCCCCGGCAAGGCCCGCTACACCGGCTGGATGCGCGGCGAAGAGTTCTTCGATTCGGCGCGCTACCCGGTGGTCGAGTTCGACTCGGTGCCCTACTGGCCCGAGGTCGTGGACAAGGGCGGCGGGGTGGAGGGCAGGCTGATCCTGCGCGGGGTAAGCCACCCGGAGACCCTGCGGGTCGAACCGGCGGAGTGCCCCCGGGCCGGGTATGATTGCGACGTGGTCAGCCGCGGCAATGTGCAGCGAGGCCGGTATGGAATGGACAGCTGGCAGCTAGCCTTGAGTGATCGAGTGACCTTCGTATTGCGAGCGCGTCTGAGCGAGGCGCCGAAACCGTGAACCCATTGTTGAAGATCGTGCTGCTGGCACTGCTGTTGCTGGTCAGTGGCTGTGCGTCGCTGTCCAACGCCGAGCGCGAGCGCGCGGCCGGCATTGCCGTGCAGGCCCGTTCAACCGTGGTCGAGTGCAGCCAGCCGGACCGCTGCGCGCTCGATTCGCCGCTGCGTGGCCTGGGCGGCAAGGCGTTTGCCGCCTCCACCGAGGCCGCCCCGCAGCACTACGCCACCATCATCGATGAGGGCGAGGTGTCGCTGGTGGCGCGGCTGAACCTGATCCGCAGCGCCACCCGCAGCATCGACCTGCAGACCTACATCTTCGACAAGGACGACAGCGCCCGGCTGGTGCTGGACGAACTGCTGGGCGCGGCCCGGCGCGGGGTCAAGGTGCGGGTGCTGATCGACCAGCTCTCGGCGATCTCGGACCTGGAAATCCTCGGGGCGCTGGCCAGCAGCCACCAGAACTTCGAGCTGCGGGTGTACAACCCCACCTTCGGCAAGGCGCGGTTGAACTACTTCGATTACGCCGGCAGCGTGCTGTGCTGCTTCCGTCGCTTCAACCAGCGCATGCACAACAAGCTGCTGGTGATCGACGATGCGCTGGGCGTGGTGGGCGGCCGCAACTACCAGGACGACTATTACGACTGGGACAGCGAATACAACTTCCGCGACCGCGACGTCCTCGTGGCGGGCCCGGAAGTGCGCGAGATGGCGGCCAACTTCGACGCCTTCTGGCGCGCGCCGCGCAGCGTGCCGGCCGAACGCCTCAACGATGTCGGCGGCTTGCTGCTCAAGAACGGTGCGCCGCCGATGCCGCCGGCCGAGTTCCGCCACCCGCAGCGGATCGCGCGGGTCAGCGCCGAAGCCGACGACCCGGCGTATGTCACCCGGGCGTTTGTCGACACCGCGCTGCCGGTGGCATCGGTGCGCTACGTGGCCGACCTGCCGCGCAAACACCGCCGCGAACGGGCCAGCCAACCGGCCAACGGCCAGCACGTCACCGAGCCGCAGCTGGACGCGCTGATTTCCAGCGCGCAGACCGAAGTGTTGCTGCAGACGCCCTACCTGGTGCTGTCCAAGCCCGCCCGCAAGCTGTTCTCCGACCTGCGCAAGCGCCCCCAGCCGCCGCGCATCGTGGTGTCGTCCAACAGCCTGGCGGCCACCGACAACCCGATCGTCTATGCGCTGTCCTACAAGTACAAGCGGCGCAACCTGCGCGAGCTGGGCTTCAACATCTACGAATACAAGCCGTTCCCGCTGGATGCCCCGGTGGATTACCGCAACCTGCTGCCGGCCCCGCTGGGCGAGGCGCCGCCGTCGGACGGCAAGCGCAGCAGCCTGATCGGTGGCAGCGCGGCGGGGAGCAATGCACGCGGCAGTGCCGGCAACGGCGAGCGCCGGCGCAGTGAGCCCGACGCGGACACCACGGCCAGCGCCACCCCGCGCCAGACAACCCCCGGCCCGGCCGCGCGCCGCCGCACCGACGGCAGCGTGGTCGAACGCCGCGTGCTGCGCGCCGAAACCCGGCCGTCGTTCCTGGGCACCAAGGCGGTCAACAAGCCGCTGCCGGTCACCCGCACCGGTGCGCGCATGGGCCTGCATGCCAAGTCGATGGTGGTGGACCGCCGCATCGGCGTGATCGGCACGCACAACTTCGATCCGCGCAGCGAGAACTACAACACCGAAGGCGCGGTGATCATCGACGACCCGGTGTTTGCCGAAGCGCTGGCGCAGAGCATCCTGCGCGACATCCACCCGCAGAACTCGTGGGTGGTGGCGCCGCGCACCAAGCCGCCGGTGTTGTCCGGCTTGAACTACAGCGTCGGCAAGGCATCCGAAGCACTGCCCGTGCTGGATTTCTGGCCGTGGCGCTACGCCACCGATTACGAATTCAAGCCCGGCCCCGACTGCCCGGCGCCGCTGCGCCGCCAGCACGAGGATTTCCATAAGTGCTACGTGGCCGTCGGCGACTTCCCCGAGGTCAACGTCGGCCCGAAATGGCTGCTGGTACGCATGCTGACCGCCTTCGGCGCCGGCCTGGTGCCCATCCTGTAAACCCTTGGTTCCACGGAGCTGCTGCATGTCCCAGGTATTCCGCGAGGCGGTGTCGATCGAGGCACTCAACGCACTCAGCCGCAACACCCTCATCGACCACCTGGGCATCGTCTTCACCGCCGCCGGTGAGGACTGGATCAGCGCCACCATGCCGGTGGATGCGCGCACCCGCCAGCCCTACGGCATCCTGCACGGCGGCGCCTCGGTGGTGCTGGCCGAAACGCTCGGCAGCAGCGCCGGCAACCTGTGCGTGGACACCACCCAGCAGGTCTGTGTCGGCCTGGAGATCAACGCCAACCACATCCGCGCCATGCGCGGTGGCGTGGTCACCGGCACCGCGCGCGCGGTGCACGTGGGCCGCCGCACCCATGTCTGGGATATCCGTATCGAAGACGAAGGTGGCCGCCTGGTGTGCACCTCACGGCTGACGTTGGCCGTGGTTCCGGCGGTCGCGCCGGCCTGATCGCTGCACTGCATGGATGCTGTGTTGCGTCGGTCGCCACAGTGCGCCGGCGCACTGTCGGCGTGGGCGCTGTGCCGCAACCGGGCAGCGGCTTGACCCCTTGCGGTCGCTGGCCCTCCCGCGTTATCGATTTGGCCGTCTGCGGCTGGCAGACCCTGCGGCGCTCGGGTATCGTGCGCGGATGAATTCCCCCACCCCGGCCTCACGTGGCGGCGTGGCGCGTGTGTGCCGTTACCTGTACCGCGTACCGCTGCTGCTGGTCCACCTGTTGCTGTTCCTGCCGATGCTGCTGATCGCCATGCTGCCCCCGTGGGGCGTCATGCGGGTGGGCAACCGTCCGTTCGAGCACGTCGCGGTCAATGCATGGTCCAGCGGCCTGATGTGGATCTTCGGCTTCCGCCTGCACCGGATCGGTACGCCGTTGCCGGGTGCGGTGCTGTTCGTGGCCAATCACGTCAGCTGGGTCGACATCAACATGCTGCACAGCCAGCGCATGATGGGGTTCGTGGCCAAGCGCGAGATCGCCAGCTGGCCGGTGGTGGGCTGGTTGGCCGCCCGCGGCCAGACCATCTTCCACCAGCGCGGCAGCACCGAGTCGCTGGGCGGGGTGATGCAGGAAATGGTGGTACGCCTGCGCGAGGGCAAGGCCGTGGGCGTGTTCCCCGAGGGGCGCACCCGCGGCGGCCATGAAGTGGGCCCGTTCCACGCCCGCATCTTCCAGGCCGCGGTGGAAGCCCAGGTCCCGGTGCAGCCGGTGGCGCTGCGCTATGGCTGGCGCGGCGACGCCCAGACCATCGTGGCGTTCGGCCCGGGCGAGAGTTTCTTCGCCAATTTCCTGCGCCTGCTCGGTGAGCCGGCCCGCCGCGCCGAGGTGCATTTCCTCGCGCCCATTGGTACGCACGACCTGGAAGGCCGTCGCCGCATCGCTGAAACTTCGCGGACGCGCATCCTGGCGGCGATGAACGCCGAGTAGCGCATGTCGGCCCTTCACGCGCCAGCGTCGCAACCGGGAGCAGGCTGCCGCCCATGTTGACCGCTGCCGACTACCGCCCGCCGCGTTGGCTGCGCAATCCGCACCTGCAGTCGATGCTCAGCTCCAGCCGCATGCGCATGCAGCGCGGCCTGATGCTGCTTGCCGCCACCGGGGCGATGACCGAAGAGCTGATCCTGGACGGCGGGCAAGGTGTGCGCCTGCAGGGCTGGCACAGCCACGTGGAAGGCCGCGAGCCGATCGGCATGGCGCTGCTGCTGCATGGCTGGGAAGGCAGTGCCGAGTCCAGCTACATGCGCATGACCGCCGCACGCATGCTGGAGGAAGGGTTCGACGTGGTACGGCTGAATTTCCGCGACCACGGCAACACCCACCACCTCAACCCGGGCATCTTCCACTCCAACCGCATCGACGAAGTGGTCCAGGCCGCCGGCGACATCGCCCAGCGCTGGCCGCAGTTGCCGCTGGTCGCGGCCGGGTATTCGCTGGGCGGCAACTTCGTGCTGCGCCTGGCGCTGCGCGCGCCATCGGCGGGGGTGCCGCTGCGCCGGGTGGCGTCGGTGTGCCCGGTGCTGGACCCGGCCATCACCATGGAGAGCATCGAGAACGGCCCGGCGATGTACGACTGGTATTTCCGGCGCAAATGGGCCGGCTCGCTGCGCCGCAAGCGCGACCTGTTCCCCGAGCTGAGCGACTGGGACGACCGGGTGCTCAAGCTGGACATCCGCGCCCTGACCGCCTGGCTGGTCGAGCACCACACCGATTTCGGCTCGCTGCAGGCGTATTTCGACGGGTACTCGATTGCCGGTGACCGGCTGGCCGGGCTGGCCGTGCCGGCCGACATCCTGATGGCCCAGGATGACCCGGTGATCCCGTTCGCCACCTTCGACGGCTGGCGCCTGCCGGCCCACGCCCACCTGGAAATCGCCCCGTGGGGCGGCCATTGCGGCTTCCTGGAGAACTGGCGCGGCGACGGCTTCTCCGAACGCTGGGTCTCCCAGCGGCTGCGCGCCGAAGCCGTGCGCTGAGCGAGCTTGGCCCGGCGGGCGTGCTCTACAATCGGGGTTTGACCCACGCTGGACCGTCATGCAAGACAAGATCCTCCAAGCCCTGCGCCGCAATGCGGCCGACGATGCCGTGCAGCTTGCGCGCCAGTGGACCGCCGACGAGCCGGAGCAGCCGCAGGCGCACCGCTGGCTGGCGCTGTCGCTGCAGCAGCAGGGCCAGTACGACGCCGCCCTGGAGAGCCTGCAGCAGGCCCTGGCGCTGGCGCCGGACAACGCCGACCTGCACCTGCAGCACGCTGGCCTGCTGCTGGCCCTGCGCCAGTTCGACGCGGCCGGGTCGGCGCTGGACCGCACCGCGTCGCTCAATCCCAATGAGCTTTCGGCCTACCTGATGCAGGCGCACATGGCGCTGCTCCGCAACGACGTGGACGAAGCCGAGCGCATCACCCGCACCGCCGCCCGCCTGGACGAGGACAGCCCCGAACTTGCGGCGTTGAACGGCATGATCGCGCTGCGCCGGGGCGAGGGCGACCGCGCGCTGGCCTTGCTGTCGGCCGCCGCACGTGCGCTGCCGGATGACGCGCGGGTGCTGTACGCGCTCGGGTTTGCCTACATGAGCAAGGACATGCTGGCCTTCGCCGAGCAGGCGTTCCGGCGCGTGATCGAGCTCAATCCGGCCGTGACCTCGCTGCGCGCGCTGCTGGTGCAGCTGGCGCTGCGCCAGGGCAACAGCGAATCAGCCGCGGCCACGCTGCGCCAGGTGCTGGCCGAGCCCGACGGCGACACCCCGGCCACGCGCCGCCTGGCCGGTGAGCTGGAACTGCAGTCCGGCCAGCCGCTGCAGGCGCTGGAGCACCTGTTGCCGGTGCTGGAACAGACGCCCGCCGATCGCCACACGCTGCAGCTGCTGCTGATGGCCTGGCAGCGCCTGGGCCGCGAACAGCAGGCCCGCGACACCCTGGACGCGCTGCTGGACACCCACACGCAGCTGCACGACCTGTGGCTGGCGCGGCTGTCCATCGAAGTGGTGGGTGCGGCCGAAGCGGTTGCCGTGGGCGAGCGCTGGCTGCAGGCCATGCCCGAGCACCTGCCGGCGCTGGAAACGCGCATGCGCCTGCACGACATGGCCGGCGAAGGCGAGGCGGCCGAGGCGATCGCACGCCGCATCGTGGCGCTTGAGCCGGGCCGCGCCAGCGGCGAGACCCGCATCGTGGACGGCCTGCTGGCACGCGACCCGCAGGCGGCGGTCGCCCATGTGCAGGCCATCCATGACAGCGCACCGGACGCAGCCAAGTCCACCCTACGTACGTGGCTGGGCGCCGTCCAGGACCAGGCCGGGCAGCATGCCGACGCGCTGCGCAGTTGGGTTGGCGCGCACGCCGCAGAAGCCGGCCAGCGCCTGCCGCTGCCGCCGCAGGCCAAGGCGCCGCTGAGCTGGCCGGAGATGGGCACCATTGCCGAGGACGCCGTGGCCCGCCCGATGCTGGTCTGGGGTGCACCGGGGTCGGGCGTGGAGCGCGTGGTCGCGGCCATCGCCGCGGCCAGCAACGTGCTGCGTGGCGACCGTTTCGGCCAGAACCCGCCCGACGATGCCTTCCAGAGCTACCACACCCTGCAGAACCTCTCGACCGGCACGCTCAGCCCCGAGCAGCTGGTGGCCCAGTGGCGCGAACAGCTGCCCTCGCGCGGGCTGGCCGACGCCAATGTGATCGACTGGCTGCTGTGGTGGGACAACGCGCTGTTGTGGGCGCTGCGCCCGCAGCTGCCCGAAGGCCGCCTACTGGTCGTACTGCGCGACCCGCGCGACATGCTGCTGCACTGGCTGGCGCATGGCGCACCGGCGCCGTTCGCGGTCAACGGCATCGACGAAGCCGCCGAGTGGCTGGCGCGTTCGTTGGCCCAGGTGGCCACTCTGCACGAGCAGGACCTGTACCCGCATGCGCTGGTCAACATCGATGGCATCGGCAACGACCCGGCCGTGATGGCCGAGCACCTTGGCCGTCTGTTCGGCATGCGCTTCCCGCCGGCGCCCACGCTGGGTCCGGCGCGCCTGCCGGCCGGCCACTGGCGCCAGTACCGCGAGGTGATGGCCGCGCCGTTTGCGCTGCTGACGCCGGTTGCGGTGCGCCTTGGTTACCCGGAAGAATGAGGAGTTCCGCATGCGCCTGAGCAGCACCCGCCTTCAGAATGGCCAGCCGATCGCGGCGGAATTTGCCGCCGGTGACGCCGCTGGCTTCGCCCCCAACCGCAACCCACCGCTGGCCTGGAGCGAGGTGCCCGAGGGCACCCGTTCGTTCGCCCTGCTGTGCATCGACCCCGATGTGCCGACCGTACCGGAGACGGTGGGCCGGCAGGACTGCACCGTGCCCCGCGACCAGCCGCGCGCCGACTTCGTGCACTGGGCCATGGCCGACATTCCGGCCACGTTGCGAGAGATCGTGGCCGGCAGCTGCAGCGAAGGCTTCACGGTCAAGGGCAAGACCGCGCCGGCCGGACCGGCCGGGTCGCGCCAGGGCCTGAATGACTTCACCGGCTGGTTTGCCGGCAACCCGGACATGGCCGGCCAGTACCTGGGTTACGACGGCCCGTACCCGCCGTTCAACGACGAACGCGTGCACCGGTATTTCTTCCGGCTGTTCGCGCTGGACGTGGCGCAGCTGGACCTGCCGACGCCGTTCACCGCCGCCGATGTGCACCGGGCGATGCACGGCCATGTGCTGGCCGAGGCCGCGTTGCACGGCACGTATACGTTGAACCCGGCGCTGGGTTGATCAACCCAGCCGCCCCGATCCGGTAGTGCCGGCCGCTGGCCGGCTCCTCATGGGCCCTTCCGAAGGTTCATGAGGAGCTGGCCAGCGGCCGGCACTACCCGGTAAAAGAAGAAGGGCGGCCTCTGGCCGCCCTTCCGCGTTTCAATTCTTGACCGTTTCCGACTCGACCACCATGTCCAGCACGTACGCCAGCGACGAGGCGTCGGCCGGCGGGTTGGCGATCTTGTAGCGCTTCACACGCACCACGTTGCGCACGCCGTCTTCGTGGGTGTAACCCTCGATGGTGCCGTAGAAGTTCTCGAACGCGCCCGGGGTGCCCTGCTTGAGGCCCTTGTCGTCGAAGGCCACTTCGCGGGTCTGCAGGCACTGCATGTCCGGGATCATCGGGTGCGAGCACGGCTTGGTCTTCGCGGCCACTTCCAGGAACACCGTCTCGCCTTCGCCGCCGTAGCGGGTTTCGGCAGTCGGCTCGGGGGTGAAGACCAGCACGTCGCCGGCGGCGGTGCGCAGGGTCAGCTGGCCCTGGCCGGCCAGTTCAGCCTTGAGTGCGCCTTCCAGTCGCGAGCCCACGGCCTGGTCCAGCGCCATCAGCGCCTTGTCGGTGCAGGCCATCATGGTCGAGGCCATCGGCGACACGGTCAGGGTGCCGTCGGCCAGCGTATAGCCGCCGCCCATGCGGTTGCAGGTGTTGCTGACCGACAGGCGGCCGTCGTTGAAGTCCAGCGTCACCGGCTTGTCGGCACGGGCAAACAGGGCGTCCACGCGCTTGCCGCTGGCATCGGTGGCGCTGTCCAGCAGCCAGTGGTTGCCCTGCAGGCGCTGCACGTCCAGCTTGGCGGCGGCCTGGGTAGTGGCGGCCGCCGTCGGCGCGGGGGCGAGGTCATCGCTGCCGGTGCCGGCCGGTGCGGTGGTGGACGGGTTGCTGCAGGCGGCCATCAGGGCCAGCGGCAGGATCAGCATCAGGGTGCGGGTGCGGTTCATGGACATCTCCTTGGGAACCCGGGGAAAAACGGTGCAGCGTACGAAACGGGGTCAGGCAGGTACCGGCGGCGTTCAGTTGCCAGCAGGCAACCACAGCAGCAGTGCCGCGCCGAGTGCGATGCGATAGAACGCAAACGCGGTGAACTTGTGGGACTTGATATAGCCCAGCAGCCACTTCACTACGACGAAGCCGGTGACGGCGGCGGCAAGGAAGGCCACGCCCACGTCGGTCCAGTTCTCGTTGCCGAGCTTGCCGTCCTTGGCCATTTCCAGGAACGCGTAGGCACTGGCGGCGAACATGGTGGGAATGCCCACCAGGAACACGAACTCGGTGGCCGCCGCGCGCCGGCTCAGGCCAAACAGCATCGCGATGAAGATCGCCGCCGCCGAACGCGAGGTGCCCGGGAACACCCCGGCCACCACCTGCGCCAGGCCGACCAGAATGGCCACCTTCCAGGTCACCTCGTCACGGTCGGGCAGGCGCGCGCTGTAGGTTTCCACCAGGATCATCCAGATACCGCCGATGATCAGCGCCCAGGCCACCGGGGTGACCGTCTCGGGCAGCTCCCAGCCAGCCAGGCGTACCGGCAGGCCGACCACGGCGGTGACCAGGAAGGCGGTGCCCAGCTTCATCACGTAGTCGCGGTTGGCGCGCTCGTGCAGGCCGGTGGCCAGCGTCCACAGCCGCTGGCGGAACACCAGGGTGATGGCCAGGATCGCGCCGGCCTGGATCACGATGTTGAAGAAGTCCGAGCGCGCGCCCAGCCAGTGCTGGGCAATCAGCAGGTGGCCGGTGCTGGAGATCGGGAGGAATTCGGTAAGGCCTTCGAGGATGCCCAACAACAGGGCAGAGAGCAGGTCGGACATCGGGTGCTGGGACTCGGAATGGATGAAATCGCGGTAAAGCATAAAACATCAAACGCCGCACCAAATGTGTGCGTGGTGCGGCCGTTGCACCGTTGTGGTGCGGCGGGTTCCGCGGCGATCCGGGTGCGCGGCCAATGAAATCAACGACTTGTGAAGAATAAAAAGTTGGCACGGCGATTGCTCTACTCACCTACGCAATCATCCATCCGAGGGTTTCACCGATGTCCGTGGAAAACGTTGAGAAGCTGATCAAGGACAACCAGATCGAGTTCATCGACCTGCGTTTCGTCGACATGCGCGGTATCGAACAGCACGTCACCTTCCCGGTGAGCATCGTCGAGCCGTCGCTGTTTGAAGAAGGCAAGATGTTCGATGGCAGCTCGATCGCCGGCTGGAAAGGCATCAACGAATCGGACATGGTCCTGCTCCCGGACCCGGCCAGCGCCTACATCGACCCGTTCTACGCCGACCCGACCCTGGTGATCAGCTGCGACATCCTCGACCCGGCCACCATGCAGCCGTACGGCCGCTGCCCGCGCGGCATCGCCAAGCGCGCCGAGGCCTACCTGAAGTCCTCCGGCATCGCCGAGCAGGCCTTCTTCGGCCCGGAGCCGGAGTTCTTCATCTTCGACTCGGTCCGCTTCGCCAACGACATGGGCCACACCTTCTTCAAGATCGATTCCGAAGAAGCCGCGTGGAGCACCGGTGACAAGTACGACGGCGCCAACAGCGGCTACCGTCCGGCGGTGAAGGGCGGTTACTTCCCCGTGCCGCCGACCGACTCGCTGCACGACCTGCGCGCTGAAATGTGCAAGACCCTGGAACAGGTCGGCATCGAAGTGGAAGTGCAGCACCACGAAGTGGCCACCGCGGGCCAGTGCGAGATCGGCACGAAGTTCAGCACCCTGGTGCAGAAGGCCGACGAACTGCTGCGCATGAAGCACGTCATCAAGAACGTCGCCCACCGCAACGGCAAGACCGCCACCTTCATGCCCAAGCCGATCGTCGGTGACAACGGCAGCGGCATGCACGTGCACCAGTCGCTGTCCAAGGGCGGCACCAACCTGTTCTCCGGCGACGGCTACGGCGGCCTGAGCCAGATGGCGCTGTGGTACATCGGCGGCATCTTCAAGCACGCCAAGGCCATCAATGCCTTCGCCAACTCCGGCACCAACAGCTACAAGCGCCTGGTTCCGGGCTTCGAAGCCCCGGTGATGCTGGCCTACTCGGCCCGCAACCGCTCGGCATCGTGCCGCATTCCGTGGGTGTCCAACCCGAAGGCGCGCCGCATCGAAATGCGCTTCCCCGATCCGATCCAGTCCGGCTACCTGACCTTCACCGTGCTGATGATGGCCGGCCTGGACGGCATCCGGAACCAGATCGACCCGGGCGCACCGAGCGACAAGGACCTGTACGACCTGCCGCCGGAAGAAGAGAAGCTGATCCCGCAGGTCTGCTCCTCGCTGGACCAGGCCCTGGAAGCGCTGGACAAGGACCGCGAGTTCCTGAAGGCCGGCGGCGTGATGAGCGACGACTTCATCGACGGCTACATCGCGCTGAAGATGCAGGAAGTGACCCGCTTCCGCGCCGCCACGCACCCGCTCGAGTACCAGATGTACTACGCCAACTGAGCAACCGGTGACGATGACGAAGGCCCTCCCTCCCACCTTCGTCATCGTCACTGCTTTTCCGGCTGGGGAGCCGGCAAGGCACGTGTAAAACGGACCGCCGGTCCGTTATGTGCGGTAGAGCGGACCGTTGGTCCGCTGCACCAGGGGCAAGAGAGACCGGACGCGTGCCATGGGCCCCTCCTCCCTCCCGCGTCACCGCTACCGTTGCCCGCAAGGGCCCCGGCAGTGGCGAGGCCCATGCATCGTTCGGCGCACCAGGGGGCGGCCATGTGCAAGTGGCCGCCCGCTGACCTGACACCGGCCAGCAACACACCGCCGGTTCCATCCACCATCGGGACATGCGCATGAAACTGATCTCCGCCATCATCCGGCCGTTCAAGCTCGACGAGGTCCGCGAGGCCCTCTCCGATGCGGGCGTGTCGGGCATCACCGTGACCGAAGTAAAAGGCTTCGGGCGCCAGAAGGGCCACACCGAGTTGTATCGCGGCGCGGAGTACGTCGTGGATTTCCTGCCGAAGATCAAGATCGAAACGGTGGTCACCGACGACCGCCTGGACGCGGTGGTCGAAGCGATCCAGAACGCGGCTGGCACCGGCAAGATCGGTGACGGCAAGATCTTCGTGACCGCGGTCGAACAGGTCGTTCGCATCCGCACCGGCGAAATCGGCGCTGACGCGCTCTAACCCCACTCGGAGCCCACAATGAAGACCTCTTTGTTCACCGGGTGGCAAGCCCGGTTCCATGCCGTGTGCCTGTTGATGCTGGTCAGCGCACTGGCCGTTGGCGCGTTCTCCAGCACCGCGCAGGCCCAGGCGCAGGTCACCCCGGCACCGTCGGAGACCGTCGCGGTCGAGCCGTTGCCCGTTGCCGCCGCGCCGACCGCGCCGGCCGCCGAAGCTGCCGCCGCTGCCGCGCCCAGCTTCGATCACGGCGACGTGGCCTGGATGCTCACCTCCACCCTGCTGGTGCTGTTGATGGTGGTACCCGGCCTGGCCTTGTTCTATGGCGGCCTGGTGCGTTCCAAGAACGTGCTGTCCATCCTCAGCCAGATCCTGGTGGTGTTCTCGCTGATCCTGATCCTGTGGGTGGCCTACGGCTACAGCGCGGTGTTCAGTGAAGGCAACGCCTTCTTCGGCTCCTTCACCGAGTTCGCCTTCCTCAAGGGCTTCAGCCCCGACTCGGTCGGCAACACCCCGATCAAGGGCCTGCCCGACTATCTGTTCGTTGCCTTCCAGTCGACGTTTGCCGGCATCACCACCGCGCTGATCGTCGGTGCCTTCGCCGAGCGCATCAAGTTCAAGGCAGTGCTGCTGTTCTCCGCGCTGTGGTTCACCCTGAGCTACATCCCGATGGCCCACATCGTGTGGGGCGGCGGTTACCTGGGGGCGATGGGCGCGATCGACTTCGCCGGTGGCACCGTGGTTCACATCAATGCGGGCGTGGCCGGCCTGGTCGGCGCGTACTTCGTCGGCAAGCGCATCGGCTACGGCCAGACCGCGCTGAAGCCGCACAACGTACCGTTTACCTACATCGGCGCGATGCTGCTGTGGGTGGGCTGGTTCGGCTTCAACGCCGGCTCGGCCGCCGCCGCCGACACCGTGGCGTCGCTGGCCTTCCTCAACACCATCCTGGCCACTGCCGCGGCGGTGCTGGGCTGGACGCTGGTGGAAGCGGTGAGCAAGGGCAAGCCGTCGGCCCTGGGCGCGGCGTCCGGCGCGGTGGCCGGCCTGGTCGGCATCACCCCGGCCTGCGGCACCGTGGGTCCGCTGGGCGCGATCGTGATCGGCCTGGTGGCCGGCGTGGTCTGCGTGTGGGGCGTGACCGGTCTCAAGCGCCTGCTGCGCGTGGATGACACCGCCGACGTGTTCGGCGTGCACGGCATCGGCGGCATCGTCGGCGCGTTGCTCACCGGCGTGTTCAGCGCCCAGTCGCTGGGCGGCACCAAGGCCGATCTCGACATCGGCCACCAGGTCTGGGTGCAGCTGGTCAGCGTCGGCTTCACCATCGTCTGGTGCGCCGTGGTCACCGCGGTGATCCTGCTGGTGGTCCGCATGGTGTTCGGCCTGCGCGTCACCGAAGAAGCCGAGCGCACCGGCCTGGACGTCACCTCGCACGGCGAATCCGCCTACGAGGCCTGATCGCCCGCAACGTAATGCCGGGCTCTGCCCGGCAACCAGCCAACGTAACGCCGGGCGCTACCCGGCAACGCACCAAACAAGAAACGAGAGAGACGCAGTACCTTCGCCGGCGGCCTTCGGGTCGCCGGCTTTTTCTTGTTCAACGGCCCCGCCAGCACCCGCGCGCAGAATCCCGCACAATGCAGGCATGCGCCCCATCCGCACCGTACTGCCGCTGTTCGCCTGCCTGCTGCTCGCTGCGTGCGCCAGCACCGGCATTCGCAGCCCACTCGCCAGCTGGGTGCCATCGCCCAACTACAACGCGCGCAGCCCGGTCATCATCGTGCTGCACCACACCGACCAGCACTCGGTCCAGGAAAGCCTGGACACCCTGCGCAGCGCCAACAGCGGGGGCAAAGTCAGCGCGCACTATCTGGTCGGTGCCGACGGCCACATCTACCAACTGGTGGGCGACGACCGCCGCGCCTGGCATGCCGGCCCGGGCCGCTGGGGCACCATCACCGACCTCAATTCGGCCTCGATCGGCATCGAGATCGACAACGACGGCGACACCCCGTTCGCGCCCGCGCAGATCGACGCCGTGATCCGCCTGCTGGACGACCTGTGCACGCGCCTGCGCATTCCGCGCACGCAGGTCATCGGTCATGCCGACCTCGCGCCCACCCGCAAGCAGGACCCCAGCCGCTTCTTCCCATGGCAGCAGCTGGCCCAGGCCGGCTTCGGCGTGTGGCCGCGCGACAGCGACGGCGCCGCACCGGCAGGATTCGATGCGTACCTGGCGCTGCGGACCTTCGGCTACCCGCTGGACGACCGCGATGCCGCCGTCGGCGCATTCCATCGCCGCTTCCGCGGCCGCGATGACCTGCCCGCCACACTGGATGCCGAAGACGCCCGCATCCTGCATTCGCTGCTGCGCCAGATGCCATAACGGCCGCGCGATCCCAGGACCACCGCCATGACGATCACACGCCTCACCGCCGCATGCCGACGTCCTGTGGCACTGGCCCTCATGCGCACCCGTGAACCGGTAGAGCCGACCGTTGGTCGGCTGCTCTCCCTCACACACCGCGCGTGGTCGCACCGCCAGCCGACCAACGGTCGGCGCTACGATTCCAGCCGCATCAGCCGGCCAACGGTCGGCGCTACGATTCCAGCTGCGTCAGCCGACCAACGGTCGGCGCTACGATTTTCAGCACCGCCAGCCGACCAACGGTCGGCTCTACCATTTCAGGACCCTCGCCCATGACGATCACACGCCTCACCGCCGCATGCCGACTTCCGGCGGCACTGCTCATGGGCCTGGCGCTGCTGACCAGCTGCGCCGTGTCCCCGCAGCGCCCCAGCGCGCCCGGCAACACCTACGTCAAGGCCGCCTGGACCGCGTTGCCCGCCGTCTCCGATGCTGACCTGCAGGCCGGCTTCGCCGCGTGGCGCAGCAGTTGCCCGCGCCTGAAGACCGACACCACCTGGGCATCCACCTGCACGGCGGCAGCGACGGTCGACACCACGCCGGCTGCCATCCGCCAGTTCCTGCAGGAGCGCCTGGACGTTTACGCGTTACGCGCCGCCGGCAACCGCGCTGATGGCCTGATCACCGGCTACTACGAACCTATCTACCCCGGCAGCCTGACCCGCACCGCGCAGGCCACCGTGCCGGTCTACGGCGTGCCCGGCGACATGGTCAGCGTGCAGCTGGACAGCCTCTACCCCGAACTCAAGGGCAAGCGCCTGCGCGGCCGCGTCGACGGCCGCGTGCTCAAGCCCTACGACGATGCCGCGACGATCGCCGCGCAGGGCGTCAAGGCACCGGTGCTGGCCTGGCTCACCCACCCGATGGACCTGCAGTTCCTGCAGATCCAGGGCTCGGGCCGCATCGTGCTGGCCGACGGCCGCCACCTGCGCATTGCCTACGCCGACCAGAACGGCCACCCCTACCGCCCCATCGGGCGCTGGCTGGTGGAGCAGGGCGAGCTGAAAAAGGACGACGTCACCATGGACGCCATCCGTGCCTGGGCCATCGCGCATCCGGCCCGCGTGCCCGAGCTGCTGGCCAGCAATCCCAGCTATGTGTTCTTCACCAAGGGCCCCGACGGCGACGAAGGCCCGCGCGGTTCGTTGAACGTGCCGCTCACCGCCGGCTACAGCGTCGCGGTGGACCGCAACGTGGTGCCGCTGGGCAGCCTGCTGTGGCTGTCCACCACGCGCCCGGACGGCAGCGCAGTGGTGCGCCCGGTGGCCGCGCAGGACACCGGCGGCGCGATTGCCGGCGAGGTGCGTGCCGACCTGTTCTGGGGCACCGGCGACGCCGCTGGCAAGCTGGCCGGTGACATGAAACAGAAGGGCTTCATCTGGATGCTGTGGCCCAAGGGCGCGGCGTTGCCGAAGGCGGAGTAGGGACCGGTGCGTGAGGCCTGCTTCACGCACCGGTCCTATGCTCGCCGTTCGCATCCCGTTGCGGATGCTTCCTGGCAAGGTGACTCGACTCAATGAGCGCATTCCCCGACCGTTTCGACGTCATCATCGTGGGCGGCAGCTATGCCGGCATGTCCGCGGCCCTGCAACTGGTGCGGGCCCGGCGCAGCGTGCTGGTGATCGACAGCGGCACCCCGCGCAATCGCAACGCGGTGGTCGCCCATGGCTTTCTGGGCCGCGAAGGCATGGCCCCGGCCGAGATCGCCGCGCAGTCGCGTGGCGAACTGATGCGCTATCCCACCCTGGCCTGGCTCACCGGGCGCGCCACACGTGCCGAGGTCCTGGGCGGCGGCAAGCGCTTCGACATCCACTGCGAAGGCGGCCAGCGCTTTTCAGCTCGCCGGCTGATTCTTGCCTACGGCGTCACCGATACGCTGCCCGCCATCGACGGTCTCGCCGAGCGCTGGGGCAGGAGCGTGCTGCACTGCCCGTATTGCCACGGCTATGAGCTGCAGGAAGGCCGCATCGGGGTCGTCGGCTGCTCCGATGACGGCGGGGCAGGGCAGGCGCTGCTGCTGTGCGACTGGGGCAATGTCACCCTGTTCTGCAGCGATGCCGCGCGCATCGATCCGGCGCAGAAGGCGCGGCTGGACGCGTGTGGCGTGGTCATCGAAACGACGCCTGTGCTGCGCGTGGATGAGCAGGCCACCGTCGTGCTGACCGATGGCCGCCGCGTCGTCACCGATGCGCTGTTCGTCGCCCCGGTGTCACGCCTGTCCTGCGACTTGGCCCAGCAGTTGGGGTGTGAGTTGCAGGACGCCGGCTGCATCACCGCCGATTCGGCCAAGCAGACCACCGTGGAAGGCGTGTTCGCCTGCGGCGACGCGGCCCGCATGGCGGGCAACATCGCGCTGTCGGTCGGCGAGGGCGCGCTGGCGGGCGTGGCCGTGCATCATTCGCTGGTGGGTCTGCTGGACTGAGGGGCCATTGGCGCTACATTCGCGCAAGCGGCCCCTGCAACCGCGCATGTCCGGCCGACAAAAAAATGGAAGGGAACGTCCATGCAGGTCAAACGCATCATCGCCAACATCCGCACCGAAGACCCCACGCTCGCCGATCGGTTCTACCGGGACATCCTCGGTCTGGAGCTGGCGATGGACCATGGCTGGATCCGTACCTATGCCAGCCCGAGCCACATGACCGTCCAGCTCAGCGTTGCGCAGGAGGGCGGCTCGGGGACTGACGTGCCCGACCTGTCCGTGGAGGTGGATGACCTGGAGGAAGCGCTGCGCAGGGTGAAGGCAGCGGGCATTCCACTGGTCTACGGGCCGACCCGCGAACCCTGGGGCGTGCGACGGTTCTACGTGCGCGACCCATTCGGGCGGTTGGTCAACATTCTGCAGCACGCGTAGCTCGTCATGGACGCGACGTATCCGACGTGCCTGGACACCGCCGATGACGCCACTGCCTGCGCCTTCATCTGGACGGGCCTGGCGCTGGACATCCTGCACGTGGATGCCAGCAAGGAATGGGCATACGCCAGGATCGACGCCCGCGACGCGCCGACCATCGAGATCATCGAGATTGCCACGGCGCGTGACCGCAATGCGGCCATGGACGCGCTGCAGGCCGCTACGGGTGACGCGGATTGGCAAACCGCTGGCCGCTGGCTTTTACGGGAGCTGCTGGTGCAGTTCCGGTCGGGTGGGCTTTCAGCGCACGAAGCATCCCTCACTGCCATGCGGGTAGCAAGCACTGCCCGGCTTCCCGCGGAGGTCTACTACGCCTTCGACGGTCTCGATGTCGAACGGGTGCTGGTAGCCAATGGCATCTTTGGTACCGCTGCGGGATTTGAAGCTGACCTTGTTGAGACACTTGAGCGGTACTCGTCCGCTGCCTGACAGATCTCGCATCTTTCAGGGCCGTTGGCATCCTGCACCCGAACCACGCCGATCCTCCACACCCTCTTCCTCAACGGATCAGGCAACGCAATTGACGAACGCGAAGTGCTGGTTGGCGGGAAGCGCCCGATCTCAAATCAACGTCCGCGGCGTCTGATCCCGATCCCATATCCAGAACGTGTCGCCGTAATCCGAATTCACGATCTGCGGGAACACCTCACCCTGTTTGAAGTAGCGGCGTGAGTCGACCTTCGCCGGGGTGTACCACCACCCACTCCTGGGGACAGCTTCGTCGGCGGGTACTCGTTCGGGGGCGGCTTCCGCCTGTGCGGTAACATCGGCAGCAAGTGCCCGGGCAAAGTCGGCCAGATCCTTGGGGTAAAAGGCCATGTCCCGGTAGCTGCTGTCGTCGATGCCCAGCGCCACCGTGGTGGCGGCGGCTTCCCAGGACCAATACCCGTAGAAGTCTACGTCGCCCTCGCCGTGCTGGTTTACGTACGGCTCGCGACGACTGGCGTGGTACCACTCGTCCAGATACGTCGCCATCAGGGTAGGTCGCTGCTCAGGTTGTGCGGCGAACACCTTGAACAGCTTGCAATACGGAAGGTGGCGTGTAGCAGTGTCAGGTGGCGTCGGGCGCCCACTGACGTACGGAGCAACCAACCGCTCCAGTAGACCGTCGTAAGTTTCCAGGTCGGCATTGGCGTAGTCCAGGACCTTCATGACCTGCGGCATCCGCGCGGCATGGCCGGTCAACAGACCGAAGCACACCAGACGTAGAGCAACGATCCAGTATTCCTCGGACACCAGTGACACGTGCGGGGTGATATCGCCGGAGGAGTTCTCCGCTGAAGCGTGATACGCGGCATGGAGCTTGCCGTACTCTTCAGCCCACTCCAGCGCGTGAGGCCACACTTCAGCCCACTGCTGCACAGAAGCGCCTGCTGAATACTGCAGACTCATCCAATCCAAGGTGCTCCAGAGTCTTCGTCGAGTGGATGTCATACGTCCCCCGGCACGCGCCTTCAGCATGTGCTTCGGAAGATCCGTTGTGACCATGGCAACGCCGCCAAGGTGCTCGTCAAACAATTGCGGATACGTGGCATAGCGTAGGTACGGCTCGCGCCGCCGATCAAAATCGGCCTCCGAGACTTTCCAGGCGAACCACTGTTGCCAATCAGGCATGGAGAGGGTCATGCAAGTTGTCGCTCCAGAAGAATGCTATGGGCAGAATGAATGTCGCACGGAGCATGAAGACTGCAGCTACAGGCGCGCGACCGCCTGCTAGCTTCTCCGCTCACGCAACCGATTGCGGAAGAGACCGCGGCAGGGCAATCCACTCTCGCTTCATGTGCTGAAGACAGCGAGGATCAGGTCAGCGCTGCTGACGAAAGCGCCCAGGAGCGGCATCATGTTGGAGAACATCAAGGCAGCCCATCTGAGCTGCTATCTGGACCGACGATGGGTCCTGGAAGAATCTTCGCCTTCGCGGGCGCAGCCCGAAGATCTCTGACTATCTCCTCAAATGCTCGGCTGACTGCGATCTCATTGCGGTCACTGGCGATGAAGCGGTCGCACGAGGCAACATAGTCGAAGGTGAGCCCGTACCGTCCGCCAACATCCTTCATGGGTACGCCCCACGCTCGATTCGTGGACCGCTCCCAGAGCCAGCAGGCAACGCGGTTCAGGGGATCGCCGTCATGGGTATCCAGCAGAACCCAGTCGTCACGCAGCAGTACCACGTTCACCTGCGCCGGCATCCAGCGGGCGCTTGAGCCACGTGGCCCTCTCAGCAGCGCAGAAACATCTTGACGGCTGCTACTCCAATCCATCAGATCGATGTCGTAAAGGAATGCCTCGTCATGAGCATCCGTATGGGAGAACAGCAGGATGCTTCCATCGCAGACCCCGGACGGAGCGTGGGCCTGTACCGGGCCAACCCCTCTTGGCGCGGGCAGCTCGGTAACGCCCGCACCATCGAGTGCAAAAAACCTGTTCCATGCGTACGCGATGACACGATCACCCGCAGCCGCTGACCAGAACACGTCCCTTTCCGTGAACGACCTCCACCCTCTCTCGGAGGCCAGCAGCAGTTGTTTGCCTGCGATCATCTCGCCATCCCGGTTGTATCGGCTCCAGAAAAGGGCCTCCGGCAGGATGCGGCCGAATCGCGGCCGAACGGAAAACACCACAATCTCATCGCCGACCCAGGCACCCAGCACAGCGTCGGTCAACGGGGCGCCGTCGCAGCCTGGAGGTGGAGCGGTCAGCGTTGTCCATGTGCGTTTGTCTTCCGAGAAAAGCCGAAAGACAAAGCATCTGGTTTGTCGACACCAGGCCTTGGCAAGCGCATGCGTCTGGGCAGCATTGCGGCTGAAAGAGGAAAGATCGGGAGAAAAGTTGTAGCCCAGGTCGCCGTAAAGCACCAGCACCGGCTGGTGTGGCAATCCGACTACATCAAACATGCGGCCATCAGGGTCTGAAACCAGCAACCGATCCCGAACGGCTACTGCCGGCCCGTGAGATGGAAGACGGTCGTGACCGTGATCGTCAACGTGCGTGAGGCGAAGTGAGTGAATGCTCTCAACTAGGGGGCGCATGCTTCCTCTCGTTGTGTCGAAACAGATATACGCGGCTATCGACCGTCCGCTACGCCACTGCGCTTGGGCGGGTCGGTGGTGACCGTGGCAATGCCGCCAAGCAACGCCTCACACAATTGTAAATAGGTCACGTGGCGTAAACAGGGCTCGCGCCGCTGATCCAACTGTGCTTCGGGGATCTTCCCGACATGGGACCTGGAGCAGCCGACCAACGGTCGGCTCTACCCCGGCCGGCGGACCAGGATGAATGGAGGCGCGTGAGACACGGTGTCGTCCCCGGTTGCCCGCTGTTTGTGATTCAACCCCCTTCGCTTTTGCACTACATTGGTGCAATGACCTCCGTACTAGCGCCTCCCGCCCTCGACGTCCTGGGAACCCCGGTTGCCTGGGCCGACGCCAGTGGCCGCGTGGTGGGCTGCAACCCGGCGTTCGCCCGCTGGCTGGGCGTCAGCGTGCGCCGCTTGATTGGCCAGCCGCTGGCCTCGCTGGAGGTGCAGGGCGAGGCGCTGGCGCACTTCCTGGCCCGTGATGAGCGCGACACCTTGCGTCTGCATCGGCTGGCCCTGGCCTTGCCGGGCGACGCGCCGCGTTTCGCCGAAGGCTGGCTGAGCCGGTGGGACGAAGGCGGGTGGCTGCTCGAAGCGCATCCGGTGGACGAGTTCCCCGGGCTGGACCCGACCCAGGCCCTGCCCAGCGCGCTCAGTGCGGCGCTCAAAGGCCTGGCCCACGAGCTGCGCAATCCACTGGCGGGGCTGAAGGGCGCGGCCCAACTGCTGGCCAAGCGCAATGCGCAGCGGGCCCCCGATGAGCGCGACCCGGACGAGCGCGAGCTGATCGAGTTGATCGGCTCGGAGATCGAGCGCCTCAACGGTCTGCTCGAACAACTGCTGTCGCCGGCCCCGGCCGCGCCGCACGCGCCGCTCAACATCCACGCCTCGCTGGAGCGCGTGCTGCGCCTGGCCGAAAGCGAAGGCGGCTGGGCGGTGCGGCTGCAGCGCGACTACGACCCCAGCATTCCCGAATTCGACGGCGATGGCGACCGCCTGACCCAGGCGGTGTGGAACCTGGTGCGCAACGCGATCCAGGCCGGCGCCGGCAGCGTGACCCTGCGCACCCGGGTAGAGCACGGTGTGCGCATCGGCGACCAGGTGCACCCGCTGGCGCTGCGCCTGGAGATCGCCGACGACGGCCGCGGCGTACCCGAGCAGCTGGCCGAGCACCTGTTCCTGCCGCTGGTGAGCGGTCGCGCCGAAGGCACCGGGCTGGGCTTGGCGCTGGCCCAGCAGGTGGCGCGCGAACACCGCGGCACGCTGACCTACCGTTCCCGACCGGGGCATACCGTCTTTACCGTGCTGCTGCCGATCGGCCACGGCACGCCCGCCGAGGAGGCCGCCCATGGCGGATGACACCGACAGCACCGCCCAGCGCGTCTGGGTGGTCGACGATGACCGCGCGGTCCGCTTCGTGCTGTGCACCGCGCTGCGCGATGCCGGCTACCGCGTGGAGGGCTTCGACGGCGCCGCTTCGGCGCTGGGCATGCTCGACACCCAGCCGCCACCGGACCTGCTGTTCACCGATGTGCGCATGCCCGGCGACGATGGCCTGGTGTTGCTGGACAAGCTCAAGGCCGCGCACCCGCAGCTGCCGGTGATCGTAATGTCGGCCTATACCGACGTGGCCAGCACCGCCGGCGCGTTCCGCGGCGGTGCGCAGGAATTCCTGTCCAAACCATTCGACCTCGACGATGCGGTGGCGCTGGCCCAGCGCGTGTTGCCCGCGCCCGATGCGCTGGCCGATGCGCCGGCACCGGTTGCGGTGGAGCCCATGCCCGACCAGCGCCCACAGCTGGTGGGCGACACCCCGGCCATGCGCGCGCTGTTCCGCGCGATCGGGCGGCTGGCGCAGGCGCCGCTGTCGGTGCTGATCAACGGCGAAACCGGCACCGGCAAGGAGCTGGTGGCGCATGCGCTGCACCACGAGTCGCCGCGCGTGCAGGGGCCGTTCGTCGCGCTAAATACCGCGGCCATTCCCTCCGAACTGCTGGAGAGCGAACTGTTCGGCCACGAGGCCGGCGCGTTCACCGGTGCGCAACGGCGCCACGTGGGCCGCTTCGAGCAGGCCAACGGCGGCACCTTGTTCCTCGATGAGATCGGCGACATGCCGCTGCCGCTGCAGACGCGGCTGCTGCGTGTGCTGGCCGAGGGCGAGTTCTTCCGCGTGGGCGGGCGCGAGCTGATCCGGGTCGACGTGCGCGTGATCGCCGCGACCCACCAGGACCTGGAGTCGCTGGTGGCACAGGGCCGCTTCCGCGCCGACCTGCTGCACCGGCTGGACGTGGTGCGGCTGCGCCTGCCGCCGCTGCGCGAGCGTCGCGACGACATCACCCAGTTGGCCGATACCTTCCTGGCCGCGGCGGTGCGCAAGCTGGATACGCCGCCCAAGCGGCTCACCGCGGCCGCGCTGCAGGCGCTGCGCGAACATGACTGGCCCGGCAACGTACGCGAGCTGGAGAACGTGTGCTGGCGCATGGCGGCCCTGGCCGCCTCGGACACCATCGGGGTGGCCGATGTGGACAGCGCGCTGCATCGCGGCGGTGGTCCGCGCACCCGCGCGGCAGGCGATCCGGGCCAGTGGGAAACCCTGCTGTCGGCCTGGGCGCGCCAACGTCTGGCCGAAGGGGCCGAGGGCCTGCACGCGCAGGTGCGCGACCGGGTGGACCAGGCACTACTGGAAGCGGCCCTGCAGATCACCCACGGGCGCCGCGCCGAAGCGGCCGCGCGCCTGGGCATGGGCCGCAACACCCTGACCCGCAAACTCGGCGCCGGGCGCCGTCGAGGCGGATGAACCAGATGTCCACGGCATGTGTGCACGGCGTCCGTGCCGCTTTCATGGTGTGTGGACGAGCACGTCGTTAGTTTGCAACCAAGGAGTTTTCCATGCGCAGTTCTTCCATCGTCCTCGGTGCAGCGGTTGTCCTCGGCCTGGCCGCCTGCGGCAGCACGCCGCCACCGCGCCCCACTGCCCCGCCGGTGCCGCTGGTGAGCACGGCCAAGATGGCCGAAGCCAACCTGTCATCGGCGTCGGCCAGCCTGGTCAGTGGCCGCCTGGCGTTGGTGCCCGACGCGCAGGGCGTGCACATCACCGGCGTCATCGGTGGCCTGCAGCCGTTGCAGACGGCAGCGTTCCACGTGCATGAGCGCGGCGATTGCAGCGCGGTGGATGCCAGCAGCGCGGGCGGACATTTCAACCCGGGCGCGCAGCCGCATGGTCGCAACAGCGCCGGCGCGCACCACGCCGGCGACATGGACAACCTGCGCGCCGATGCGCAGGGACGTGCCAACGTGGATGTGCGCCTGCCAGCGGTTACCCTTGGCGGCGGCGCAGCCACCGATATCGCCGGGCGTGCACTGGTGGTGCATGCCAACGCCGACGATTACCGCAGCCAGCCCGCCGGCAATGCCGGCGCCAGAATCGCCTGCGGCGTCATCCGGGTCACGCGCTGATCGCGCAGCCCGACGCCGCTTTTTCCATCGCTACCCGCAAGGAGTTCCACATGCGCCTGATCCACACCTCGCTGTTCGCCGCCATCGCCGCGCTCGGCCTGACCGCTTGCAACAAGCCGGCCGACACCACCCCCGAAGCGACCCCGGCGGCTGAAGCCACGGCCGCCCAGCCGACCGCCGAATCCACCCCCGACGCACCGCCGGCCATGACCAGCGAAGCGCACGCCAACCACGGCGCCGCCGCCGAACTGGCCCCCACCAAGGACAGCACCGTCAAGGGCAACGTCACCTTCAGCGTGGTGGACGGCAAGGTGCATGTGAAGGGCGAGGTCAGCGGCCTCAAGCCCAACACCGAGCACGGCTTCCACATCCACGAGAAGGGCGATTGCAGCGCACCGGACGGCGCCAGCGCCGGCGGTCACTTCAACCCGGGCAAGGAAGACCACGGCAGCGTGGCCGCCACCCCGCACCACGGCGGCGACATGCCCAACATCAAGGCCGACGCCCAGGGCAACGCCGTGGTCGACGCGGATGTGTCCACCAACGTCAACATCGGCAAGGGCGATGATTTCGACATCATTGGTCGTGGCCTGATCGTCCACGCCGACGCGGACGACTACAAGACCCAGCCGACCGGCAACGCCGGTGCGCGCCTGGCCTGTGCGGTGATCAAGGCCGCGCCGTAACCGACGCGGTGCAGAACGAAAAACGCCGGCGATTGCCGGCGTTTTTTTTGGAACGCGCGCGTAG